>JBBQHW010000026.1:0-35608 GCA_038324335.1 Holophagales bacterium | reverse complement strand
GGCGCCGCTCAACTGCTCCTCCTGCCATGCCGGCCTCCTGCCTTCAGACGAAACCGACACCAGCCACATCCACTACGACCAGGTGAAGCTCAAACGCATCACCACGCCTTCGACCACCGGGCCGGCTCAGGTTGCCATCTTGGCTGGCACCAACGGCTTCAAGGCCCAGACCGGCGCTGCCCCGACCTTCGCCACCGCGGCGCAGACCTGTTCCAGCGTGAGCTGCCATGGCGGACAACTGTCTCCGGCCTGGTCGACGGGGACGCTGACGGTGAACGCCACCACCTACTGCCTGGCCTGCCACGCCGTGAACGCCCCGCAGTACAACGCACCCATTGGAAGGCACAACAGCCCCGGCGAGCACAACCAGACCTGCGACACCTGCCACGACATGACCCAGGCAAAGCCAGGTGCCCAGAACCACTTCAAGTACCTAGAGACCACCGTGGTCAGTGGGGTCAGCGGCACTCCCTCGGACCAGTACCCCAGCGACACCATCCTGTTCGGCGCCGCCGTCACGGGCGCCAAGACCTACACGGTCACCGGCACGGGCAACGCCCAGGGCAAGGGCGGTTGCGCCCTCACCTGCCACAGCGAGACCCACACCACCAACAACTACCACTGGAATTGAAGCCACCGGGTCCCCGGTTTCCAAGGAGGACGCATGCATCGCACCACCCTTCCCATCCTGCTGCTTGCTGGCACAGTCCTGCTCGCCGGCGACCCGGCGAAGGATCTGCCCCGATTTCAGGGCGGGGACCTCCAGAAGTACTGGGGGGAGGCCTGCGCCCGCTGTCATGGCGTGAACGGCAATGGCCGCGACAACAACGGGACCCCGCTCCCCGATGCCGGCTTCGATTTCACGGATAGCCGCAAGGCCAACAAGAAGAAGGACGCCGACTGGGTGAAGGTCACCCTCGAGGGCAAGGAGAAGATGCCCCCCTTCAAGGACAAGATGTCCGCCGACGATGTCTTGAGGATGATCCCCATCATCCGCAAGTTCTCGGCCAGGTAACGAACTTGGAGATTCGATGACACGGAAGACAGCTCCCCTGCTCACTTGCGCCCTCCTGGCCGGGAGCGCCCTGTACGGCGAATCCTCCGAATACCCCCTGGTGGTGAACCTGCCCACGGCCGAGCGGATGCAGTACTGGGACATCGGCCTGGCCTTCACCCACCGGTTCATCCAGCCCGTGCAGGATCACGGGAAGGATGCCTATGGCCTCGACGGTTTCGCGTACGCGGGGTTGGGCGTCACTTTCGGCATCAAGCCGGTCAAGGGCCTCAACGCCTTCATCTACCGCACGGCGGACAACAAGACCTTTTCGGTCGGCCTCCAGGAGCAGCTCCTCAACGGCGAACGGCTCCGACTGGCCTTTCGCGCGGAGCGCTTCGACGAGGTGGTGAAGCAGACCGTCACGCCCTTCGGCACGGTGGGCATCACCGGTGCCGCCTTCCAGGTTCCCGCGGAGATCTTCATCACCGACGACATCATCTTCACCCTGGTTCCCACCTACCTCACCCGGACCACCACCACCGACACCATCATGGCGGTGCCTCCCGGGGCCACGCCGAACACCAGGCCCAACAAGGGCGGCGTGTTCAACGTGGGCGTGGGTCTGCGCATCGGTGTCACTGAGAAATTCTCCTTCGTCGGGGAGTACTACCCCCGGCCCTCTAAGTTCGCCAAGGCCGCGCCCGGTGGCATCACCGACGGCACGACCTATCAGAACGGCTTCTCGGCCGGCTTCTCCTACAAGACCTTCAAGCATCGGTTCACGGTGGTCGGCTCCAATGCCAGCGGCACCACCGCCAACCAGGTGCTGAGCGGGGATTATGGCGGCGGGCCCCGGCCCACGGCCCGGTGGGCACTGGGCTTCAACGTGGTCCGCGTCTTCTGATCCCGCCAACCCATGACCATCACGCCACTGCTGCAATTCATCGCGCGGGAACACCCGGCCTTCGTCCACGTCCCGCTGGGCCTGGTGGCGGTGCTACCCCTGGCCATGTTGGCCTCCTTCCACTCCCGCCATGGCAAGGTTCTCGTGGGGACCGCCTTCTTCCTGGCCACCTTCGGCTGGCTGGGCAGCACGGCCGCGCTGTTCAGCGGCCTACTATGGGGGCGGATGATCAACCTCATCGCACCGGCGAAATTCCTGCCGGTCGTGGCCAGCGAGAAGCAGGTGCTGCAGCGGATCCTGCAGTTCCACATCCAGGCCGCCCTGGCCGGTTTCATCCTCGGCGGGATCTGCGTCTTCCTCCTGTGGCGGGCCTGGCGCCGGGATCACGGCACCGCGGGCAATGAGCACCGCTTGCGTCATGGCCGACGGTTCTCGGAGCGGGGCGTGGGCCTCCCCGCACTGCTCGTGGCATTCCTCTGGCTGGGCGCCTGGGGCTTCAGCGGCAAGCTGGGCGGCATCATGGTCTTCGGCAGCGAGGAGACCAACCGGGCGGCCGCCGAGGCTGATGCCGGCAAGCGCAACGATGTCGAAGCCGAGCTGCCCATCCGGGCCCTGGACTACGCCAGCCTCGAGCCCACCGCGGCCGCTCCGGAACGGAGCAAGGCCCACGGCGACCGTTGGCGGAGAATCTGGGTGTCAGCGTCGGGCATCGATGCCTACCAGGCGGGCAAGCCCATGCCGCCGGGCGCCTACGTGGTGATGCCCACGTTCAGAGACGTGTCGGGCCGGCCCGGCACAGAGCCCGGCCCCCTCTATTTCAAGGAGATCAAGGCCGATGGCAGCACGGCCTTCGCCTTCTACTGGGCCCGGGTGCCCGAGGCCCTGCGCAAGGACTTTGGCGGCCAGGACAGCGTCTACTGGCGCAGCCCCGATCCCAAACTGGCCACCTGCCTGGGCTGTCACGACAAGGGCGGTTCAGACCCCCGGTGAGGGGTCCAGGCGGTCGGCGGTTCGAGTGGCCAGCATCTCTTCCATCAGGGCCATCAGACGGGGCAGTTCAAAGGGCTTGGGCAGGAGTCGCACCCTGCGGTCCCGGCCCAGAGATTCTTCGAACCCTTCCAGCCCCTGTCCGCTCGCGAGAATGAAGGGCACTTCGGATCCGCTGGACCGGATGCGTTCGAGCAATTCCAGGCCCGTGCAGTCGGGCATGCGCTGATCGCTCAGCACCAGGTCGAAGACGCCGGCCTGCCAGGCCCGCCAGGCCACCGCGCCATCCGGGGCGGCGGTGACCTGGACCCGGGCCAGGGTCAGCGCGTCCGCCAGCAGCTCCCGCAAGGGGACCTCGTCCTCCACGAGCAGCACGCGGCGCCCGGCCAGCTGGAGCCCCGCGGCCAGGATCCTGGAATGGCCAGAGGGCCCGGTCCAGAGGCCCTCGGTGGCGGGCGGAAGGCTGATGCGGAACCGCGCCCCACCGCCGGGTGGATTGTCGGCGCGGATCCAGCCCTGATGGGCCTTCACGATGCCGAACACCATGGCGAGGCCGAGTCCCGTGCCCTTGCCCAGGGGCTTGGTGGTGATGAAGGGCTCGAAGATGTGCGGCAGGAGGGCTTCGGGAATGCCGCCACCGGTATCCTGGACCTCCAGGCCAACGCCCCCCTCCGCCTCCAGGAAGGTCCGAAGGTTCAAGTCACCCCCGTTGGGCATGGCGTCCCGGGCGTTGACGGCGAGGTTCATGAGGACCTGCTCGAGCTGGATGGAATCTCCCGCGATGGGGGGCAGGCCTTCCATCAGCGAGAGGTTGAGGCGGATCCGCCCGCCCAGCAGGCGATCGAGGATGGCGGAGGTGTCTCGGACCTGGGTGTTCAGATCCAGGCGCCGCAATTCGGGCCGGGACTGATGACTGAAGGAAAGCAGGGCCTTGGTGGTCTGGGCGCTGCGGCGGGTGGCCTCCTCGGCTCGCTGGATCCGGCCCAGCACCGGATGCCCCTCGGGCAACAGCTCCCGGCACAGGTAGAGTTGTCCGAGGATGGCCGCCAGCTGGTTGTTCACGTCGTGCGCGATGCCGCCGGCCAGGGTGCCGACGGTCTCCATGCGCTGGCTGTGCTCCAACTGGCGCTGCAGCTTGGCCTGGTCCGCCAGGCTCTGGCCCGCCTGTCGCAGCGCGCGGTCCAGGCTGCAGATTTCCAGGATCTGGGAATGGATCGGGGGCAGGGCCTGACCCTGGCCCAGGGCTTCGGCCGTGGCGCCCAGTTGGGCGATGGGATCGGCCACTCGGTGGGCGATGAGCCGGATGCGCCAGATCGCCAACGCGAGACTCAGGACCCCCAGGCCGAGCAGGGTCCAGAGCCGGGAGCGCTCGGGCCCCAGCAGGTCGGCTTCGGGCACCGTGAGCAGCAGGCGCCAGCGGATCCCCGGCAGATCCTGAAAGGGCCTCACCAGTCCCACCATCGCCTCAGCGCCGAGTCGGCTGTGGAAGGGTTCACCCTCCCCGGGCGCCGCCGCGAGCATCCCGGATTGGGTTTCCAGGGAATCCTGGCTGAGGGGCTGGAGGAAGGCGGAGCGGCGCGCCTCCGTGCTCTGGAAGGCGGGGTCATTGGGGAGGATCAGAAGGCGGTTCTGGGCATCCAGCACCAGGCAGCGGCTGTGGCGGGTCGGCTGCGCGGCCCACACCAGGGCGGTAAGGTCATCCAGCAGGAAGTCGAGCGCCACCACGCCCTGGAAGCCGCGGGCAGCGCGGACGGGGAGCGTGCAGGTGATGCCCGGGTCCAGCGTGGTGTAGAAGACGTAGGGCTCTGTCCAGGAGGGCGTCTGTGAAACCGCACCCGCCTGATACCAGGGCCGGGTGCGGGGATCGTAGTCCATGGGGGTCCAGGGCGCCACCTTGGGCGGGTCGCCGGGCCGGTCGAAGCGGTACCACCGGATGCGGGCCCCGGGCCCTGGCTGGAGCAGCTCGCGCATGGACCAGACATTGCCCAGCCGGAGAAACAGCAGGGCCGGACCCTCCGGTTGCGCCAGGTTCAGGCTCGTGATGCTGCGTTGCGCGTTCAGCAGCGGCAGGACCAGCCGGGCCGCCTCCTCAGGCCGGGCGGGATCCAGGACCCCCTCCAGCCACCAACCCCGGACCACCTCCCCCAGGGTCTGGGCGTCGCCCAGTTTCTGGCGCAAGCCTTCGTCCAGGTGGTACAGCGCGGTTTGCGTCCGGGCATCGGCCTGGTGGGCCAGAGCGTGCTGCTGGTTCCACCAGGACAGGCCGAGAAGCACGACCGACAGCCCGGCCATCAGGACCAGGAGGTCACGCAGCAGTAGACGGCGGATGGGGAGCATGGGGCTCCAGCTTAACGGTTCAGTCCCTTCATCGGAGGATGGGCTTCCGGGGGTAATCCTGGAGCGCTATAGAGCCAACCGCAGCGCCGCGAAGGCCGCCAGCAGGCCCTCCGGGTTGGTGCCGCCCCCCTGGGCCAGGTCCTTCTTGCCGCCACCCCGGCCATTCAGGGCGGGGAGCATGACCTTGAAGAGGGCACCGGCATCCTGGGGCAGGTCAGGGGAAACGGACACCAGGGCCGCCACCTTGTCCGCGGCCACCTTGGAGGCCAGCACGATGACAGCGCTGCGATGGCGGGTGCGGATCTGGTCCATGAGTTCGCGCAAGGCATTACCTTCGAGGCCTTCCACGGAAGCGGTAACCAGGGTGACGCCCTGGAGCTGTTCCACCTGTTCGGCGCTGCCGCCGCCGCTGGCGGCCTTGAGCTTCGCGTCCTTCAGGTCGCGCTCGAGCTGGGCGATGCGCTGGTCCTTGGCCGTCAGCAACTCTGGCAGGGCCTCCCGGCCCGCATTGGCCTGGCGGGCTAGGCCGTGGAGCATGGCTTCGTCGGCCTGGAGGAGTTCCAGGGCCATCTCGCCCGCCACCGCCTCGATGCGACGCACGCCGGCGCTGACCGCGCCTTCGGAGGTGATTTTCACCACGCCGATCTCCCCGGTGTTGGGCACGTGCGTGCCGCCGCAGAGTTCGGTGGAGAATCCGGGCACCTGCACCACCCGGACCACGTCGCCGTACTTCTCGCCGAAGAGCGCCATGGCGCCCGAGGACAGCGCCTCTTCGATATCCATCTCCTTCACCTGGAGGCCCGCCGATTTCAGAGCCTGGCGCGAGACGAGGCGCTCGATCTCGATGATCTGCTCGGGTTCCAGGGGCGCGAAATGGGTGAAGTCGAAGCGCAGGTGGGCGGCGTCCACCACGCTACCCGCCTGCTTGACGTGGCTCCCCAGCACTTCGCGCAGGGCCGCGTGCAGCAGGTGAGTGGCCGTGTGATGGGCGCGCACGCGGCGGCGGCGGATGGGATGCACCAGGGCGTTCACGGCCATGTTCTCCAGCAGGTCGCCCGTGACGACCACCTTGTGGAGATGACGCCGCTGGGCCGGTGCGAGACAGTCGAGGACTTCCGCGTGGCCGCCCTCGAAGCGCAGCTGGCCCGTGTCCCCCACCTGGCCACCGGACTGGGCGTAGAAGGGCGTGCGGTCCAGCAGCACGTAGCCCTCGCCCGTGAGCTGCTTCACTCGCCGATTGCCGGCGTCAAAAAGCGCCACCACGTGGCCTTGGCTCTCCAGGTGGTCATAGCCGGTGAACCGCGTGGGGGGAAAGTCCGCGAGTACGGCCAGGTCTCCCGCGAGCCGCAGGTCGTGGGCCTTCATGGCCGCCCGGGCCCGGGTGCGCTGGGCGCCCAGTTCCCGCTGGAAGCCGGCAAGATCCGCCGCGATGCCCCGCTCCCGGCACCAGTCCTCCACGAGATCCACGGGGAAGCCGTAGGTGTCGTACAGGCGGAAGATGTCACTGCCGGACAGGGCGCCACCCGAGACATCACTGGCCTCGAGGAGCTTCAGGCCCGTGGAGAGGGTCTGGCTGAACTGCTTCTCCTCCCGCTGGAGGGATTTCTGGATGCGGCCCATTTCGCCCAGCAGTTCGGGGTACTGGTCGCCCATGGCCTGGAAGACGGCGGGGGCCAGGTCCGCGAAGAAGAGGCCCTCGATGCCCAGCTTCCGGCCGAAGCGCAGGGCCCGGCGGATGATCTTGCGCAGCACGTAGCCGCGGCCCTCGTTGCCGGGCACCACGCCGTCAAAGCACATGAAGGTGGCGGCCCGGATGTGGTCGGCAACCACCTGGGAGGCGGTGCGGTTCGCGTGGTGCAGCCGGTCCTCGGGATTGACCTTGGCCGCCTTCCAGATGGCCTCGAAGATGGGCACGAACAGGTCGATCTCATAGTTGCTGTCCACGCCCTGCAGGATGCTGGCCGTGCGCTCCAGACCCATGCCCGTGTCGATGCTGGGCTTGGGCAGCGGGGTCAGAACGCCGTTGCCGTCCCGTTCATACTGCATGAAGACCAGGTTCCAGATCTCCATGTTGCGGTCGCCGTCGCCGTTGGGCAGGGCATCGCCGGGGATGTGTGCACCCCGGTCGTAGTGCATCTCCGAACAGGGTCCACAGGGGCCGGTGTCGCCCATCTGCCAGAAATTGTCCTTCTTCCCGAAGCGCAGGATGCGCTCCGGCGCCGCGCCCGCTGCCTTCCAGAGCTCCTCGGCCTCCACATCCGCGGGCACGCCGTCGGCCCCCTCGAACACGGTGATCCACAGCTTCGTGGGGTCCAGACCCAGGCAGCCGTCCTTCACGGGCCCGGTGGTGAACTCCCAGGCGAAGCGGATGGCATCGGCCTTGAAGTAGTCGCCGAAGCTGAAGTTGCCGAGCATCTCAAAGAAGGTGTGGTGGCGGGCCGTGAAACCCACCTGGTCGAGGTCGTTGTGCTTGCCGCCGGCCCGCAGGCACTTCTGGCTGCTGGTGGCCCGGCGGTAGTCCCGGTTCTCCTTGCCCAGGAAGACGTCCTTGAACTGGATCATGCCCGAGTTGGTCCACATCACCGTGGGGTCGTCCGCGGGCCCGATGACCGCGCTCGACGCCACCCGGCGATGCCCCTGGTGCTCGAAGTACTGCAGAAAGCGCTGACGGAGTTCAGAGGTTTTCATTTGGATCCAGACTCAGACGATGATCTGTTCATAGCACCAAAAACGGGCAACGCCCGTTTTTGGTGCAGGAGACTAATGACGGAAATGACGCATGCCTGTGAAGAAGAGCCACACGCGGAGCTTCTGGGCGGCGGCGATGACTTCGCTGTCCCGCAGGCTGCCACCGGGTTCCACGAAGGCGCAGACGCCCTGATTCGCGGCCAGCTCGAGGCCGTCGGCGAAGGGGAAGAAGGCGTCGCTGCCCAGCACGGCGCCCCGGGCGCGGGCCCCGGCCTTGCGGCAGGCGATCTCCACGGAGTCCACCCGGCTCATCTGGCCGGCACCAATGCCCACGGTGGCGCCATCTTTCACCAGCACGATGGCGTTGGACTTCACGGCCTTGGCCACCCGTTGCGCCAGCACGAGATCCTCGGTCCTGGGCTTGGCGCCGGAGCCGGCCTTCACTTCCCATTCCTCGAAGGGCCGGAAGGCGTCGTCCGCGCGCTGGACCAGGAAACCGCCGCCGATGGAGCGGGTGTCCAGGCCCTCGGCGCTCTGGGGCCAATGGTCCGGGGTCTGCAGGATGCGCAGCTGCTTCTTGGCGGCGAACACCTCCAGGGCCTCGCCCGTGAACGCGGGCGCCAGGATGACTTCCCAGAAATTCTGGGCCATGACGTGGGCCACCTCGATGCCCACTGGCCGGTTGAAGGCCACGATGCCGCCGAAGGCGCTGACCGGATCCCCCGCCTGGGCGCGCATGAAGGCCTCCAGCGCGTGCGGACCCTGGCCCACGCCGCAGGGGTTGTTGTGCTTGACGATGACGCAGGCCGGGGCCGGGAACTGCCAGACCAGGCGGGCGCAGGCATCGGCGTCCAGCAGGTTGTTGAAGCTCAACTCCTTGCCCTGGTGCTGGTGGCAGGCGGCCATGCCCTCCACCTTCCGGCCGGGCTCCACGTAGAAGGCCGCCGGCTGGTGGGGGTTCTCCCCGTAGCGGAGGCCCTGCTGCTGGACCAGGTTCAGGCTGAGGTGGTGCGGCAGGTCCGAGGCCTTCTTGGAGACCAGCTCCCGCTCCATCCAACCGGCGATGGCAGCGTCATAGGCGGCCGTGCGGCGGAAGGCCTCCAGGGCGCAGCGGCGGCGGTCCTCCAGATTCCAGGTACCCGATTGGAGCTTCTGGAGAAAGGGGCGGTACTGGTCTGGAGCGGTCAGCACCGTGACTGCGGCATGGTTCTTCGCGGCGCTGCGGATCATGCTGGGGCCGCCGATGTCGATCTGCTCGATGGCCTCGGCGGCGGTGGTGCCTTCGCGGGCGATGGTGGCTTCGAAGGGATAGAGGTTGATCACCACCAGGTCGATGGGCTCGATGCCCTGGGCCTTGGCGTCGGCCACATGGTCGGCCAGGTCCCGCCGGTAAAGCAGGCCCCCGTGGATGCGGGGATGCAAGGTCTTGACCCGGCCATCGAAGCACTCCGGGGCGCCGGTGTAGGCAGCCACTTCCAGGGCCTCCAGCTTGGCGTCGTTCAGAGTGCGCAGGGTGCCGCCCGTGGCCAGGAGCCGCCAGCCCTGTGCCAGCAGGCCTTCGGCCAGAGGAATCAGCCCCACCTTGTCGTAGACCGAGATCAATGCCGTCGGCATGAGCGCCCCCTGAACCCTGGATTTTCCCACGCCCCCGGCCCTTTCGGAAGGGCCTGGTGTGAGGGCCAGGCGTGAGGGCCTATCGTGAGGGCAAGGCGTCAGGGTTTGGGTTCTGCGGAATCCTGCCGAAAGGAGAGAGGTCAGGAGCCCTCATGGATGTCCAGGTCGAGGTACAGTTCACGGTCCAGCACACGCTGGAACAGCTGAAGCAGGAGTTCGTCAAGCGCAGCCACATCCCGGCCTGGAAGACGCCGGAGGACGGCGGCGCCCCGGGCCTGTTCTTCGAGACCAAGCTGGTGAGCCTGACGCTGTCTTCGGAAAAGGATCGGCTGGCCTGGTTCGTGTTTTCCCTGGAAGCCACGGGGGAGCTGCGGAAACGCGTGGTCATCCCGAATGTGATCCCCGCCACAGTGAACGTGGATATCCCGGAATTGGAGGATTTCCTGGATTTCTGCCGCAGGTGCATGGTGGGGGCCATCGAAAAGGGCTGAGAGGGTCACCTTTACCTGCAGGGCTTCAGGCCCCATCCTGAAGGCCTTGGAGCAAGCCCATGCCGACGATCAAGATCAACGACGTTGAGATGAGCGTGGCGCCCGGCACCCTGGTGCTGGATGCCTGCCGCACGGTGGGCATCGACATCCCCCACTACTGCTATCACCCGGCCCTCACGCCGGTGGCCACCTGCCGCATGTGCCTGGTGGAGATCAAGGGCCAGCCCAAGCTGGCCACCAGCTGCACCACCACGGTGCCGCCCGCCCCCAAGGACAATCCCGAAGCGGTGGTGATGGAGGTCTTCACCCACTCGCCCGCCGTGGTCGATGCCCGGGCCGGCGTGATGGAGTTCCTGCTCATCAACCATCCCCTCGATTGCCCCATCTGCGACCAGGCCGGCGAGTGCAAGCTGCAGGACTACTCGTACAGCTATGGCAGCGGCGACTCCCGCATGGCCGAGGTGAAGCGGCGCTACCGCTACGAGGACCTGGGCGCCAAGATCGTCATCGACAAGAACCGCTGCATCCACTGCACGCGCTGCGTGCGCTTCACGCGCGAGATCACCGGCGGCGGCGAACTCATCGTGGCCCAGCGCGGCGCCCACCTGGAAGTGACCAGCTACACGGGCAAGACCCTCGACCAGAACCCCTTCGCCGGGAATGTGGTGGACCTCTGCCCCGTGGGCGCCCTCACCAGCCGCGCCTTCCGCTTCCGCAAGCGGGTCTGGTACCTCAAGAGCGTGCCCTCCATCAGCCGCCACTCGGCCCTGGGCGGCCCCATTTGGATCGACCACGAGGGCAACCAGATCTACCGCCTTCGCCCGCGGCCCCTGGAGGGCAAGGAAACCACGCACTTCATCAGCGATGAGGAGCGCTACGCCTTCGAGCTGTACAACCGCGGCGGCGAAGTGCCCGCCCCCAGGCTGCGCGGGGCCGCGGCTTCGGTGGACGCCATCCGCGAGGCCCTGCGGGTCGCCGGCGCCGGCACTGGGACAGTGGCCGTCATCGGCCAGGGCACCTTCGGCTGCGATTCCGCCCAGCGCCTGGGCGAGCTGGCCTCCGCCGCCGACCTGCGCTACGGCAGCGGCGACAAGACCATCCCCGTGCTGCTGCCCAAGTACCAGACCAGTGCCGATGGCATCTTGAACCGCCGCGGATTTACGGAACGGGGCTTCCGCTTTGGCGCCCTGGAGGAGCTGCTGGACCGGGTGCGGTCGGGTCAGGTCAAGGCCGTGGTGCTGCTCCACGACGCCGCCTTCACCAGCGCCAAGGAGAACGAACTGCTGGGGCAGATCCTCCGGGGAGCTCCCTTCAGCTTGGCCCTCGAAGTGGCAGCCTCGGACCTGGGTCGCCTGGCCACGGCCTGGCTGCCCATCGCCAGCTACGTCGAGGAAAGTGATTTCATCGTCAACCACGACGGCGAATTGCGCCGCTACACGAAGGCCATCCAGCCGCCCAAGGGCGTCCGCACCGTGCCCACCCTGGTGAAGGAACTGACTGCCGTTCCCGCCGCCATCTAGCCGCTAGACGAATTCCACGAGCACGTCGCCGTTCTGCACGCGATCCCCCTTCGCCACCTTGATGGAAGCGATCTCGCCGGACTGGGGCGCCACGATGTGGGTTTCCATCTTCATGGCCTCGAGCACCAGCAGAGAATCGCCCGCCTTGATGCTGGCGCCGGCGGTGGCCAGTACCTTGACTACCACGCCCGAGACCGGGCTGCGGCAGGCCTTGCCTTCATCGGCCACGGCGGCGGGGGGGCGGCTGGCGCCCGGCGCAGCCCCAGTCTGGCTGCCGGTCGCACTGCCGGCGACGCGTGCCGAGCCCACGGGATAGGCCGGTGGCAGGTTGGCGTGGTCGTTTTCGGCGACCTCCACTTCGACTTCAAAGGTGCGATCGTCCAGGCTGATGCGCAGTTTCATGGCTGTTCCATTCAATGAGGGTGGTGCGAGGCGTGGGTGCCGATGCGGCCCACCTGGGCCCAGGCGCTGGACTGCAGCAGGCGCACCTGGCGGATGCGCGCACGCACCCCGAGGAAGGCCGCCACCGCGGCTGAAATGGCCAGGAGGTCTTCCTCGCTGGGGGCGGCCGGGGGGGCAATGCGGATGGCGCTGCCTTCCAGGACATTCAGGCGCCGCTTGAGCGCATCGATCTCCTCACGCAGCTGCGCGAGGAGGACCAGCGGATTGTTCAGGTCTTCTGGCATGGCCGGGGGTTCCTAGAGTGGCGTCAGTCCGTGCTTCTTGTGGGGCCTTGGCATGCGCTTGATGCGCAGGTATTCCAGGGCCTGGGCGATGTGGAAGCGGGTGTTCCTGGGTTCGATGACGCTGTCCACGAGGCGCATCTCCGCCGCCACGTAGGGATTGGAGAAGGTGTCCCGGTAGGTCTGGATCAACTCGGACCGGCGCTGGGCCGGATCCGCCGCCTCGGCGATCTCCTTGCGGAAGACGATCTCCGCCGCGCCTTCGGCTCCCATGACGGCGATCTCCGCCGTGGGCCAGGCAAAGACGCGGTCAGCCTCCAGGTCCTTGCCGCACATGGCCAGGTAGGCGCCGCCATAGCTCTTGCGCAGGATGATCGTGATCTTGGGCACGGTGGCGGCGGAATAGGCGAACAGCAGCTTGGCCCCATGGCGGATGATGCCGCCGTATTCCTGTTCCACGCCGGGCATGAAGCCGGGCACATCCACGAAGGTCACCAGCGGAATGTTGAAGGCATTGCAGAAGCGGATGAAGCGCGCCGCCTTGTTGGAGGCGTTGATGTCCAGCGCGCCGGCCATCACTGACGGCTGGTTGGCCACAATGCCCACGGAACTGCCGCAGACACGGGCGAAGCCGACGACGATGTTCATGGCATAGCCGGCCTGGACCTCGAAGAAGTCCCCGGCGTCGACCACCGCCTCGACCACCGCGCGCACGTCATAGCCCTGCTTGCTCTCCGCAGGGAGGATGCTCTCCAGCACCGGATTGGGTTCCACACTGGGATCGCCCTCGATCTGGGGCGGATCCTCTAGGTTGTTGGAGGGCAGGAAGCTCAGGAGCTTGTGGCAGAGCTGAATGGCGTGGTGGTCATCCTCGGCGATGAAGTGGGTCACGCCGGAGTGCGCCATGTGGGTATCGGCTCCGCCCAGTTCCTCGGCGGTCACGTCTTCGCCCGTGACCTGGTTGATGACCTGGGGCCCGGTGATGAACATCTGGGCCTGGCGCGTCTGGATGATGAAGTCGGTGAGCGCCGGACTGTAGGCCGCGCCGCCGGCGCAGGGACCGCAGATCAGCGAGATCTGCGGCACCGCCCCCGAGAGCAGCACATTGGCGTGGAACACCTTGCCGTAGCCCGAGAGGGAGGCGATGCCTTCCTGCACGCGGGCGCCGCCGGAGTCGTTGATGAAGACGAAAGGCGCGCCTGCCCGCAGCGAAGCCTTCATGATGTCGGCCACCTTGATGGAGTGCATCTCCCCGGCGGAGCCGCCGGCCACCGTGAAATCCTGGCTGGCCAGGTGCACCAGGCGCCCACCGATGGCCGCCGCCCCGGTGACCACGCCGTCGGCGGCCAGGAGTTTGCCCTGCATCCCGAACTGGGAGGAGCGATGGGAGGCGAACAGCCCCACCTCGTCGAAGCTGCCGGGATCCACCAACTCGGCCACGCGCTCGCGCGCCGTCATGCGGCCGCCCTTGCGCTGCTTCGCCAGCTTGTCCGCGCCGCCGCCCTGGTAGGCCTCTTCCTGGCGACGCTGAAGTTCCTCGATTTTGGTCTGCATGGCGTTCATGGCGGTTCCTTAGTCGACGGGCGTGACGGAGACCCGGTGGGAGCGGCCATTGAGGTGGACGTCGTAGGTCACCGGGGTGCGGACCGAGGCACTGCCCGCAGCGCCCGAACCAGCCGCGGCGGAGCCTGGGCCGGGTTTGGCCGCGGCCCCGGGGTCGCTCCCGAGGTTGAGGGGACCTTGGTGGCGGGTTTCGAAAAAGCTGGTGGCGACCTGCGGGAACATGGCGTAGGTCAGCACGTCCTCCTCGCTACCGTTGCAGCCGGGCAGCACGCTGGCCGCAGCCTGCAAGGCCTCCCACTCGGGGGTCAGGAGATCGGCCGGGCGTTCGGTGATGGCGGGCTTGTGCGCCTGCTCGGCGGCCAGGGCCAGCACTTCCGGATTGCGCTCCCCCGTCGTCTTGCCGTAGTAGCCCAGCATCAGGTCGGAGAACTCGCTGGACAGCACCTTGTAGCGGCCCATGAGCACGTTGAACACGGCCTGGGTGCCCACGATCTGGCTGGAGGGCGTGACCAGGGGCGGGAAGCCGGCATCGGCGCGCACGCGCGGCACTTCGAGGAACACCTCTTCCAGCCGTTCCCCGGCGCCCTGTTGCTTGAGCTGGCTTTCCATGTTGGAAATCATGCCGCCCGGGATCTGACTGTCGAAGATGTCCGTCTCCACGCCCACGATGTTGGACAGGAAGGCCTGGTACCGCGGGCGGACGAGGGCGAAATGGTTCTTGATGCGGTGCAGGCAGGCCTTGTCCAGGCGGGCCTCGTAGCCCGTGCCGTCCAGCATGGCGACCAGGCTTTCGGTGGGGTTGTGGCCTGGCCCCAGACTGAGGGAACTGATGGCCGTATCCACGCAGTCAGCCCCGGCTTCGATGGCCTTCATCAGCGAGACCAGCGTCACGCCGGTGGTGGCATGGGTGTGGATGTGGACGCGCACTCCCTCGCCGCAGCGCGTCTTGATGCCTTTGACGACGTCATAGGCGGCCTGGGGTTTCAACAGGGCCGCCATGTCCTTGAGGCAGATGGAATCGCAGCCCAGTTCCACCAGGCGCTCGGCCATGTCGACGAAGGTCTCCGTGGTGTGCAGGGGGCTGACCGTATAGGAGATCGTGCCCTGGGCGTGCTTGCCGTTGCGGCGCACGGCCTGCACCGAATGGCGGAGGTTGCGGAGGTCGTTGAGCGCGTCGAAGATGCGGAACACGTCCATGCCGTGGCTGGACGCCTTGTCGACGAAGCGGTCCACCACGCCGTCTTCGTAGTGGCGGTAGCCCAGTAGGTTCTGGCCGCGCAGCAGCATCTGCAGGCGCGAATTGGGCATCAGCCGGCGGAAGGTGCGCAGCCGCTCCCAGGGGTCCTCGTTGAGGAAGCGGATACAGGCGTCGAAGGTGGCGCCGCCCCAGCATTCCACCGACCAGTAGCCGGCCTTGTCCAGGTCCGCACAGGCCGGCACCATGTCCTCCATGGCCATGCGGGTGGCCAGCAGGCTCTGATGCGCATCGCGCAGACACAGTTCGGTGATGTCGATGAGCTTTGGCACGGGAACCCCTTGAACATCCCAGGCGGCCAGGGCCGACTTGGGGCGACTGATCGCCGGGGAGCAAATACATGATGCATGGGTTGTTTATTCCGTGTCAGGGTCAGAGGCCTTTTTTTACACTACGGAAAGGGCGCCCCCAGGCGCCCTTTTCCGATTCACCGAAGCCTGTTCTATTTCTTCACGATCTTCGCTTCCTCGACGATGAGCGCGTAGGTGTAGCCGGCGCCGAAATCCTTGTCCAGGCGCACGGTGCCCTTGACGGTCACGACGTCGCCTTTGCTGACGGCGTCCTGGCTGGTGACGGTGATGTCGTGGGTGCCCTTGGCGGCGTCCCCGCTGCCGTCCTGCAGGTGCAGCCAGTTCTTGCCCATGACGCCGGGGTTGTAGCGCACCACCTGGCCGCGGATCGTGACGGTCTTCTCCTTGAGGGCGCCCTTCTGGGCCCAGGTCTCGGCCACGGTGTGGGCATCGGCGCCGGTGGCCTTGTCGACCTTGCCCACCGCCACGGCCGTGGCGACCGGGGTTCCGGGAGGAGTGGGGGCCGCGCCCGGGGTCGGGGCGGCGCCAGGAGCCGGGGCGGCACCGGCCGCGCCCGCAGTGGAGGAGGCCAGGGTGCCGAAGAAGACCTCTGGGAAGGTGCGGTTCAGGGTCTTGGATTCGAAGTTGTTCATGACCATGGGATTGACCACGGTCACTTCCGTGCCCTTCTCGACCTTCTCCTGGGGCACGGCGGCCCAGACTTCACCGCGGGCCGTCTGGATTCGCAGGTAACAGTAGGGCGGCGCATCCAGCCGCTCCAGCACTTTGCCGGTGAGGCCCTGGCCCGGGGCCGGGGCAGTTGTCATGGCACCCGCCGTGGGTTGGGTGGGAGCAGCCACGATGGCGTCGGATTTCTTGGACTGGCAGCCGAGGGCAGCCATGAGGACGAGGAGCAGGGGGAGGGTGCCGCGCATGAAAGGAACTCCTTGGGGAGGCCGGGTTGGACCGGATGCTTCAAGTCTAAGGCAAGGATCCTAGGATCCGGGTCACGGGGACTGGTCAGCTCGGATGTTGGATGAGGGGAAGTGCCTGCGCGTTCCGGGCCGGATCGTCCCAGAAGGGGTAGAAGCAGTACCACTGGCTGGGGTGACGACAGATCAGGGTTTCCAGTTCCGCCACGTAGGCGCGCATCCCCGTCTCGATGGCGGCCATGCGCCGGCCCCGGCCGCCTTCGACGTGGATGGGGGCCCCAAAGTGGGCATGGAAGCGGCGGTTCTCATCCGTATAGAAGAAGCTGGTGACGATGGCCGCGCCGGTCATGGCCGCCAGTTCCCAGGGCCCCCGGGGGAAGGGCACCTCCCGGCCGAAAAAGGGCATGGGCACGCCATTGAGGCTGAAGTCGCGATCCCCCTGCATGCCCACCAGGGCACCCTCCCGCAGCAGCTTCACCAGGGGCAGGGTGGTGAAGCCCACGCCGTCCACGGGGATGCCCAACACGCCGCCCTGGGCGCGCAGCTGCTCCCGCAGGCGCTCCACGGCCGCGAAGCGATCAGGCTTGTAGACCGCGTGGATGGTCTGGTTTCGGGAGCGCAGCAGGATGCCGCCCAGCTCGTAGTTGCCCGCGTGGGCCGTGAGCAGGATGACGCCCCGGCCTTCGGCGATGACCGCATCCAGACCCTCGAGGCCCTCGATGCTGGCGAACTGGGCCAGGGCCTCGGCCACGGGCCGCTGGCCGTAGAAGAAGAAGTCGACCCAGGCCCGGGCGTGCTGGCGCACCATCTCCCGGGCGGTGCGCTCCACGGCCGGGTGGGACGGCGGCAGGCCCAGCACCCGCGCGGTATTGCCCAGGATCGCTTCCAGGTACTGGGGCCGCAGCGCCATGAAGGCATTGGCGACCTGGTCCGCGGTGTCGTGGCCGCGCTCGCGGCGGGCGAAGGAGCGCGCCGCGAAATGGAAGAGCGGGAACAGAGAACCGAACACCACCTTGTAGAGGAGGCCCAGCAGTTTGGAATCGCCCTGCATGCGATCCTGCATCACTGCCACACGTTCTGGTTGGGATTCCGGTCGTCCATCTCCTGCCAGAGGCGCTGGAGGCTCTGCAGGCGCTCGGGATACTCCAGGCCGATGCGGTCCAGGGTGTCGTCATCCCCGGCGTCGAAAGCCGTCGGATCTTCCAGCACCTCTGCGGGGAATTCGGGAAACACCCGGCCCAGCAGGGCCCGGTCGAAGCCCCGCACGCTCATGGTGCGCACGCCGGGCGTGTCCACCAGGGTGCCACCGGAGGCCAGGGGCAGCCAGCGGGTGGAAGTGGTGGTCTGCTTGCCGGTGCCGAACTTGGTGAGGCCCCCGGTCTTCAACGCCATTTCGGGATGCAGGGCGTTCACCAGGGTGCTCTTGCCCACCCCGCTGTGGCCCAACAGCACCACGACCTTGCCCTGCAGCAGTCCGCTCAGGGGTGCGAGGCCCTCGCCCTTCAGGGCGGAGGTCTCATGGATGGCGACGCCCTGTTCCCGCAGGGGATCCAGCTCGGGCAGGGTGTCCTTCACTGAGGCCCGGTCCCGCTTGGTGACCAGTACGCGGAAGCTGAGCCCTGCGTCCAGGGCCAGCACCTGGGCCCGCTCCAGCAGGCCCGCGCGCAGGGGCGGATCCACCACGGCGGCACAGATCCATAGCTCGTCGGCGTTGGCGCAGATGAGCTGCCAGGGCTCGCGGTCGTCGAGGCCGCCCCGCCGCAGCAGGGTTTTCCTGGGCATCACGGCCACCACCTGGGCTTCCGGGGAGCCGCCTTCGCCCCGGGGGTAGAGCGGCGTGGGCAGCCGGGGATCATCCGGCTCCAGGGGTACGGCCGAATAGCGGACGCGGTCCCCGCAGACCAGGCGCACCCCCTTGAGCTTGCCGCCCAGGGTGGCGTGCAGCACGGTGCGATCGGCCAGTTCCAGATCCACCCATTGGCTGTGGCGCTGGATGAGGGTGGCCTCGGGCAGGTGCAGCCAGGGCCCCGCATCCGGGAGCCGCAGCAGGGAGCCGGCGTCGTGGGACTCGATGCCGGTCTCCAGGCGCTCCGCGTGGCGCTGTCGCCGCTTGCTCTCGCCGCCCCGCTCGTGGGAGTAGACCTCCCGGTGGTCCAGGTCCTGGGCCTCCCGGCTCTGGCCCAGGCGGAATTTGCGGGTCATGTCCAGTCCATGCAAAAAGGCTGGAACACAGAGGACACAGAGAAAAGCAGAGGACACAGAGAAAGGCCAAAGGAGGGGTGGTGGTCCCGAACTGCTTGCATCAAAGGCCTCATGCCCTTCTCTGTGTCCTCTGTGGGAATTCTGTGTCCTCTGTGATCCAAAAGCTCTTAGGCCCGGCCGGCGAATTCGCCGGTCTCGGTGCTCACTTTCACCTTCTCGCCCTCCTTGATGAAGAGGGGCACCTTGATCTCGATGCCTGTCTCCAACTTGGCGGGCTTGGTGACGTTGCCGCTGGCGGTGTCGCCCCGAGCACCGGGCTCCGTGTAGGTGACTGCCAGTTCCACGTTGGTGGGCATCTGCAGGCCGATGGGATTGCCGTTGAACTTCTGGATGGTGACGATGAGGCCCTCGGTAAGGTAGTTGAGGGCGTCGCCCAGGAGGAAGGTGCCCAGGGTGTGGGTCTCGTAGGTCTCCTGATCCATGAAGTGGGAGCCTTCGCCATCGCTGTAGAGGTAGCTGGCCGCCGTCAGGACGAGGTCGGGCTCCTTGAACTTGTCGCCGGCCTTGAAGGTCTTGTCGAAGACCGCACGGGTGAGCAGATTCCGCATCTTGATCCGCACCAGGGTCTGCCCGCCCCTGGCCGTGGGCGTGGAAATCTCCACGTCCAGGCAATGGTAGGGGACGTCCTCGAGCTCGAAGAACATTTTCCGTTTGATCTCGATGGCTTCGAGGAGGGCGGCCATGGGGGCTCCAGAATGTCGAATCCTCCATTCTAGCCGCGCTTCCGGAACGAATCCCGAGGTTAGAATGGATCCACATGGCAGATCCCAAAACCATCGGCAGGTACCTGGTTCTGCGCCCCATCGGCCAGGGCGGCATGGGGACTGTCTACCTGGCGGAGGATCCCTACCTCAAGCGGCGCGTGGCCATCAAGGTAGTCCGGGTCACCGGCAACGCCAGGCACCAGGCCATGCTCCGGTTCCGTGGCGAAGCCGAGATCAGCGCCCAGCTGAACCATCCGAACCTGGTCACCATCTTCGACGTGGGCGTGGAAGAGGAGCTGGGGCCCTTCCTGGCCATGGAGTACGTCGAGGGCAAGAGCCTGGGCAAGCACATCCGGGAGAAGGACCTGGATCCGGAGACTTCCGTCAGGGTGCTTATCCAGGCCATGCGGGCCCTGCGGGCGGCGCACCGCTGCGCCATCGTCCACCGGGACGTGAAGCCCGACAACATCCTGCTCAGCGAGGAGGGCCGGGCCAAGCTCATGGATTTCGGCATTGCCCGCACCCTGGGCCACATGAGCACCACTCCCGATCCGGTGGATTCGCCGCTGCTGGATCAGGCCACCCCCGCAGGCTACGCCCAGACCCTGGCCCTGCGGCTCACCTCCACGGGGGATTTCCTGGGCTCGCCGGCCTACGCGCCGCCCGAGGTGCTGAAGGGCGGGGTGGGCACGCCTGCCTCGGACCGCTACAGCTTCGCCGCCACCGCCTTCGAGTTGCTCACGGGCGAATTGCCCCATCCCGGGGATGGGCTCACGGAAATCATCATCCACATCCTCAAGGAGCCCATCGCCCTGCCGCCCCTGCTGGCACCCCGCCTGGGGGCCGTGTTCCAGCGGGCCCTGGCGGCGGATCCGGACGATCGCTACAACACCCTGCCTGAGTTCATGGAAGAGCTCATCGACGCCCTCCCCGGCCCGGCCAGCATGCGGGCCCGCCTCTTCGCCGCCCTCGGCCAGGAGGACGACGGCAGCAGCGTGTCCACGGCCCGCTTCCGCATCCAGGAGATCCATCCGGCCCCCGAAGATCGTGCGCCCCTGCACCCAGGCAAACGCTCGCGCCGGCACCATGCCGTGAAGATCAGCCTCGCCGAGGATCCCGTGGAATCCTACCTGGCCTCGCGCAAGACCATGTCTGATCGCAGCGAACCCCGGGAGGGGATGGACTGGATGCAAATCCTGAAGTGGGTGGGCATCACCTTCCTGCTGCTCCAGGTCTTCTGGTGGCTGGCGCCGGTGGTGGCCGGGTGGCAGGCGAAACCCTAGCCCTTCCCGCTGGTCAAAATGGGAACCGCGAAAAGCGCGAAAGGGCGCGAAAGGGCGGAAGGGGTTCAACGGGGTTTTCCGAGAAAGAAAGGAACAACCGCAGAGGCGCAGAGGGCGCAGAGGCGCGCCGGTCCGGCCCCACGTGCATCCCGAGCCTGTCGGAAAACGACTTTCTAACCACCGATAAACACCACGTAAGACCCCCGACAACGCACGCGTTGGCGGGGGGATGCACACCGATAAAAGAATGAGAAGTGCCACACAGCTTGATGGTTTCGGTGATAGTCGCGACCTCACACGCTTGTTCTTTATCAGCTTTTCATCGGTGTGCATCGGTGTGCATCGGTGGCTAATAGCTTTTCATTGTTTCTCTGCGCTCTTTGCGTCCTGTGCGGTGACCAGGCTTTTCCGAAACCCGCGGCCAAACAGTACCTTTCGCAAGCCCCCAGGGCCTTTCGCATTGTTTCGCGGTTCAAATTGTTCCAGTCGAGATGGACCTTCAGGCGAAGGCCCGCATCAACAGGAAGAGGCCGCCGTTCCAGCAGGCATGCACCAGGATGGGGGTGCGCAGGCTGGCGGTCTGGCGCATGGCCAGGCCCAGCACGAAGCCAAGGGTGCAGAGGATGGGCAGACCCGCGGGCTGGAGGTGGATGGCCCCGAAGAGCAGGGCCGTGAGCGCCAGGGCCCAGGCCAGCTTGCCCCGCCGCGCCAGCAGGGGCAGCAGGAAACCCCGGAACAGCAGCTCCTCGAAGAAGGGAGCCAGGCCGGCCACGGTACAGAAGAGAATGAAGTTCGGGGCCCAGCCCGCCAGCCCCCGCAACAGCTCCTGCAGGTCGCGCTGGGGAGTCTGCTCCGGCCGCGCCACCGCGTTCCAGACCAGGGCCACCACCATCACCAGGAACAGGGCCAGGGCCAGGAAAGCCGCACCCCAGGCGAGATCCCGGCCGGCCCGGCCCGGCGCGACGCGGCGCCACAGCTCACCGGCACGCAGGCCTTCCGCCCGGCAGAGCAGGCTGAGGCCGAAGGCGGCGTGGAGCAGGTAGCTCAGGGGCACCACCAGCCAACGCAGCTCGGGCCAGGGCCGGAGCAGCGCCAGCGCGAAGTTCCCGGACATGAAAAAGGCCAGGAACCAGGTGAGCAGCACGATGGCCGCGGCTCGCCCGGACATGAACCAGACGGGCAGGGCGGGCCGCGCTTGCTCCCGGGTCACCGAGAGATAGAGGCCCATGGCCAGTCCTCCCGCGGCCAGGCCCAGCATCCCCAGGCCCAACAGACCCACGCCCGCCAGCCGCACCAGCAGGGCGCTCCGGGCTCGACCCCGAAGGGCGTCACCCTTTCTCCGCAGCGCCTCGCCGCCAGGTCTTAGCGTCTCACTACCAACCTCCTCCCGGTCCAGGAGCCGGGCCTCCAGCAAGTCCGCCGTGTAGCCGTCGCCTAGGCGGCGGTGCACCTCATCGCGCTCGGCGCGCCCGGGCAGGGGCGCACCCGCGTAGGCGGCGAGGCAGGCGCGGCGGAAGCTGTCGCCGGGGGGGCCCACGGGGGCCGCTGTCTCCGGGGCCGCCTGGCCTGGGTTCTTGTCATCACTCAGCTCGGTCTTGAGCACGGCCAGCAGGGCCCGATCCCAGGGTTCCTTCAGCTGCCGCTCGGCCTTCGCCCACTCCGGAGCCTTGCCGTTGGCGCCCGTCATCAGCTTCGGCCCCGCCAGGGCCACCTCGGTCAGGCGCCCCTGGAGGCTCACGCGCTCCGAGGGGCGGTGGGCACCCTGCTGGCGTACGCGAAGGGTGAACCCCGCGGCCAGAATGGCCAAGAGGGCCAGTAACGCGATGAGCGGATCGGCCCAACTGCGATCCGGCTGCCAAGAACGGGAAGGATTTGCGTCCATGGCTCCAGGCTACGCGAAGGCTCCAAGCTACGCGAAGCCCGCAGGCTAGGCGAAGGGCTGGCGCCCCGTGCGCCGGAAGCGCCCGACGGCCCAAGCCAGGTACACGCGATTCAGCACGCGCGGCAGGCCGGGGATGGCCAGCAGCAGCGCAGCCCAGCCCCAGCCAGGCAGGCGCCGCGCGATGGGGCGCAGCAGATCCGCTCCGGCCCACCCTTCCCGGGTGCCCAGGTCCAGGCCGTGGATCTCCTTCTCCACGGGCTTTCCGCCCAGCTCCGGCGCCAGCACCAGCAGCTCCGGATCGCGCACCGAGAGGATCAGCAACAGCCCCTGCCGGTCATGCCGCGCCAGCCACAGCGTCATGCGGCAGCAGAGGGTGCAAGCGGGATCATAGGCGAGGAGCAGCGGCGCAGCCATCGGCGCATGATGTCATGGGAACGATGCTACCCCGACGAAAAATCTGGAACCGCGAAAAGCGCAAAAGGCCCTGCGGGCTTGCGAAAGGGACCAGCTTGGTGGCGTGCTTCGGAAAGCTTTTTCTCCCCAGAGGGCGCAGAGAAAAATTAAAAGCTCTTAGCCACCGATGAACACCGATGAAAAGCTGATAAGGATTGGGAGGCGTTGGTGTCGGTGTGGGTTGTCCCAGCAAGCATGGGCGGAGTCCGGGGGCGCCGGGGCTGCGCTTCTTGGGACGCGGTCCCCGGCGCCCCCGGGCTCCCTTCCGGCTGCGCCGGAAGCCGCCTGCGGCGGGCCCATGCGGGTACCGTCGCAACCTTCAAGCTGTGGGGCACTTCATCATTCTTTTCTCGGTGTTTATCCCCCCGCCAACGCGTGCGTTGTCGGGGGTCTTACGTGGTGTTTATCGGTGGTTAGAACTTCTTTTCCGCCTGGTTTGGGATGTAGATGGGGTCGGGCCGGTGCGCCTTCGCGTCTTCGTGACTTCGTGGTGAATCTTTTCCTTCCAACCCACCGGGCCCTGTCCCACCCCTTTCGCGCCTTTCGCGGTTCCTCTTTTAATCCGGGATGCCTCGCACCAGTCCCCGTTCGCGGCCGATCGGGTATGTTGGGAGGTCCGGAGGTTCCATGGCTTTCTCCCATCCCATCGAAGTGCGCTTCAGCGACCTGGACGCCATGGGCCACGTGAACAACGCCGTGGTCATCAGCTACCTGGAGCAGGGGCGCTTCCAGTGGTGGCGCAGCTTCCTGGGCGGGCGCAAGTTCCAGGAGGAGGGCTTCCTCATGGCCCGGGTGGAGGTGGACTACCGCAGGCCCATCCTGCTGGGCGATGACGTCCGCGTGGAGCTGCACTGCACGCGGGTGGGCAACACCTCCTTCGAGCTCAGCTACCGCGTCACCAAGGGCCTTGGCGGCGACCTCTTCGCCGAGGCGAAGACCGTGCAGGTGATGCTCGACTTCGCCACCCACCGGCCCAAACCCCTCGCGGCTACCACCCGCGGCTGGCTCGAAGCGCAAGTCTGATGTTGTTGGGGACGGCTTCCTGGGCCGAAGGTCCCAAGGAACGGCGGGCCCTGGTGGCCCCGCTGGCCTCCGGGCGCCTGGCGGACCTGAACCGCATCGAGGCCATCCGCCTGGGCAAGCTGGGGGAAGGCGATCCCGAGCGGCTGGCGGACGCGCTGGTGCCAGCCAGCCTGCGGCGCGTGCTGGAGGGCGGCCCCCGGGCCCTCGGCCGCGTGCGGCAAACGCTGGCCTACGCCGAGAAGTGGGACCGCCGAGGGTCGCTGCCCAAGGCCCTGTTTCCCGACATCGACGCCGTCCTGCTCGGCCCCTGCCTGCCCCGGCCCGCGGCCCTGCGCCGCCTGGACGGCCGGGTGCTGGATCGCCTGGGCGTGCGGGGTCCGGGTGCGATTCTGGCGGGTCCGCCCCAGCCGGGCCTGGCGGCCCTGGGCCTCGCCGGCGGCGGTATCGCCGGCTTCTGCCTGGCCCTGGAGGATGCCGGGGGCGCCGTCCTGGGCGCCTGGCTCACGGATGAATGGCCCACGGGCAGCCTGGAACTGCGGGCGGGCGGCGCCCGCCGCAGCCAGCCCTTGAAGGCCTGGGAGGGCCTCGAATTGCCGACCCTCAGCGCTGGCGAAGTGCTGCTGCTGCCCCCCGCCCGCCTCAAGGCCCTGCCTCAGCTCCCCCCCGGCGCCGACCTGCGCCTCAGCGTCCCCTTCGAGCAGTTGCGCCTAAGCCTGGGCGTCGAGGGCTTACACCCCACCGTGCAGTAAGGCCCCGTCATTCCAGGAGGTCCCATGAACGCCGTCACGTCACCGCAGCGCATCGCCGCCGGACTCACGGAACTGTGGTCGCCCCGGGTCATCGGAGAAATTGAGAACGTCTACCTCAAGGTGGCTAAGCTCCAGGGCAGCCTGACCTGGCACAGCCACGACCACGAGGATGAGCTGTTCCTCGTGCTCCGGGGCACCCTCCGCATCGAGTTGGAGACGGGGACCGTGGATCTGGCGGAAGGGGAGCTGTTCATCGTGCCCAAGGGGGTGCGGCACAATCCTGTCGCCGAGCAAGAGTGCCAGGTGCTGCTCATCGAATCCAAGACCACCCTGCACACGGGTTCGGTGCTCGTCGAGCAGACCCGTTCCATCACCGAGCAACTGCGGCCCCTGCTGCCGCCGGTCGACCCCCCATCCTCTCCGCGCTGAGGAAGGGCAGCTTCAGACCCCGGAGGACGCCGGGGCTGCCAAATTGGTCAGGTATTGCGGCGGGCCCTGAATTACAGTCAGTGGTAGAGAGGGCCCGCCTGCCCGGGTCCGCTCCTGTGCCAGTCCTTCTGGGGCCACCCAGGCCGGACCGGTCGCCCTCCAATCAGAGTCCCGAGGCGTAATCATGGTGCGCATCGCCATTGTCGAAGACAGCCCCCTCGACCGGTCCTACCAGACGGCGGTCCTCCGCAAGGCGGGGTGGGAGGTGGTGATCGTCGAACCCGAGAACCCCCTGGTGCTGATCGGCCAGCTGCTGGACCGGCCGCCGCACCTCCTCCTGCTCGACTACATGCTGCCCCAGCTCCGGGGCGACAGCATTGCCGAGCTGTGCCACCGGCACCCGGTGCTGAAGAACATCCCCATCGTAGTCCTCACCGCCCACAGGGATGCTGGGCTCGACCAGCGCTTCCGCGCCCTCGGGGTCCGGGAGGTCCTCTACAAGCCCATTTCCCAGTTCCAGCTGGTGGAGGCCGTGAAGCGGCACCTGCCGGGCGGAGCGCCGACCCCGCCGTTCATACTGGACAATCTCTAGAGGTCACTAGCCCCGCATCATCTCCGCGATGAGGAAGGCCATCTCCAGGCTCTGGGTGCCGTTGAGGCGGGGGTCGCAGCCGGTCTCGTAGGCCTTGGCCAGGTCCGCCTCGGAGAGGTTCTCGGTGCCGCCGGTGCACTCGGTGACGGCCTCGCCGGTGAGCTCGATGTGGACGCCGCCCAGGTGGGAGTCATTGCAGCGATGCAGCTCGAAGGCCTGCCGCAGCTCCGAGAGGATGGCGCTGAAGTCCCTCGTTTTTAGGCCCGTGGCGCTTTCCGTGCCGTTGCCGTGCATGGGATCGCAGCTCCAGAGCACGGGATGGCCGGTGGCCTGCACGGCCTTCAGGAGCGGGGGCAGGGCCTCGCGGATCTTCTCAGCGCCGAAGCGGGAGATGAGCGTGATGTGGCCCGGTTCGCGTTCAGGATCCAGGCGCTCCAACAGGGCCACCAGGTGCTCGGCTGTGGCGCTGGGGCCCACCTTCACGCCGATGGGGTTGCGGATGCCGCGCAGGTACTCGATGTGGGCCCCGTCCAGCTGGCGGGTGCGCTCGCCCACCCAGAGGGTGTGGGCGCCCAGGTTGTAGTAGGCGGCCTCGTCACCCACCCAGCGGGTGAGGGCCTCCTCGTAGGGCAGCAGCAGGGCTTCGTGGCTGGTGAAGAAGTCGATGCGCTCCAGCACGTCCCGCTGCACGCCGCCCAGGGCCTCCAGGAAATCCAGCGACTCCCGCACCTGGTCCAGGGTGCGGCGGTAGGCGGGCACCTCGCCGGTGCCACCGGGCAGCTCCCAGCGCTCGGGGTGGTGCAGGTCCGCGAAGCCGCCCGCGGTGAGGGCCCGCAGGTGGTTGAGGGTGGCGGTGGCGTGGAAGTAGGCCTCCAGCATGCGGGCCGGGTCCGGGCGGCGGGCGGCGGCATCAGTCTCCAGCCCGTTGATGAGGTCGCCGCGGTAGCTGGGCAGTTCGCGGCCCCGGATGGTTTCCGTGGGCCTGCTGCGGGGCTTGGCGAACTGGCCGGCGATGCGGCCCACGCGGACGACGGGTTTGCGCCCGCCATGGGTGAGCGCCACGGACATCTGGAGCAGTACCCGCAGCTTGCCTTCGATGGCGGACGGCGTGCAGTCCTTGAACTGCTCGGCGCAGTCCCCGCCCTGCAGCAGGAAGCGGCGCCCCGCGGCGGCCTCCGCCAGCAGGCCCCGCAGGCGCGTGACCTCCTCAGGCACCACCAGGGGCGGCAAGCGGCGCAGACGCGCGAGGGCGCCTTCCAGCTCCGAGGGGTCGTCATAGACCGGCTGCTGTTGGGCCGGGCAGCGCTGCCAGCTGTGGGGATTCCAGGGCTTCATGGTTCCATTCTGGCCTGGAACCTCGGTTCATCCACGACGAAAAGCGGAACCGCGAAAGGCGCGAAAAGAGCGGAAAGGTTTTCACCGCGGGCTAGGAATGCTCGGCCGCGACGGGGGTGATCCAGCGGTAGCCTTCGCCGCCCACGGTGGCGATCCAGGGGGCGCCTTGTTCTTCGCCCAGCTTGCGGCGCAGATTGGCGATGTGGACGTCCACGGTGCGGGCGCTGGGTCGGGCCTCGGGCTCCCAGGCCAGTTGCAGCAGTTCCTTGCGGCTGTGGGTGCGGCCCGCGTGGCTGAGGAGGATCTCCACCAGCCGGAATTCCCGGGGCGTGAGGTCCAGCGTGCGGCCTTCGCGCGTGGCCTCCAGGCGGGGCAGGTCGAAGCGGAAGGGGCCGGAACGCAGCAGTGCCGGGCGTTCCTGGGGACGGGTGCGGCGGAGGATGGCCTTCACCCGGGCCATGAGCTCCAGCAGCGAGAAGGGTTTTACCAGGTAGTCGTCGGCGCCGAGGCTGAGGCCCTTCACGCGATCCGCCTCCTCGCCCCGGGCCGTGAGCATGAGCACCGGGACGCCGTCCTGGCGGTCCCGCAAAGCCCTGAGCACGGCGAAACCGTCCAGCTGGGGCAGCATGAGGTCCAGGATGATGAGGTCCGCCCGCCGAGCCGCGTGGGCCGCCAGGGCGGGCACACCGTCATCCGCGGTGGACACGGAATAGCCCTCGAAGCTGAGGTTGTTCATGAGCAGTTGGCAAAGGGCGGGCTCGTCCTCAACCACCAGGATGTGGGTCACGGCCTCGCGCTCGGCAGTCTGCGAATTCACCATGGGAACCTCATGCGACTGGAACTTCGAGGAGGACGGTGAAGCCCTCTCCGGGTGTGGAAGCGAAGGTGAGGCCCCAGCCCTCTTGCTCCGCCACCTGGATGAGCAGACTGAGGCCAAGTCCCTGGCCTTCGCGTTGGAAGCCCTCCTTCCCAGGCGCGCGCAGGCGCTGGAAGGGTTTGCCGAGCCCCTTGAGCTGGTGGGGGGCCAACCCCTCGCCCTGGTCGCTCACCTGGACGCAGAAGCGGTGCCGGGTGCGCCAGGTCGCCAGGGTGACCCGGCCTTGGCCATGGCCCAGGGCATTCTCCAGCAGCGTGAGCACGGCGGCCCGCAGGAAGGGCAAGGGAGCATGGCCGGCCTCGTCGGCGAGCCGCACCTCCAATTCGCGGTGCTCCAATTCAAAACCAGGCCGGAGATCCTCGGCCACCGCGCGGAACCAGGCCGGAGTGGCCTGCCCCCGAAGACCCGAGGGGCCGCTGCCCCGGCTCACGCGCAGCCCGGTCTCGATGATGGTGGTGAGGTGGTCTACTTCCTCGCCGATGCGCAGCAGTTCCTCGTCAGCGCGGTCGTGGCTCAGTCGCCCCAGGCGCAGGGAGTCGCAACGGAACTTGAGGATGGCCAGGGGGGTCTTGAGGCTGTGGGTCATGGCGGCGAGGCGGTCCGCGTCCAGCACGGCCTTCCGGCGACTGCGGTGGCGCAGCCAGAGGCCCAGCAGGATGGCCGCTCCCAGCAGGGCCGCCACGCCGGAGGCCTGCCAGTACTGGCGCCGGAGGGTTTTCCGGAAGGCGGCCTGCTGGCCGTCGAAACCCACCCCGGCCAGGTTCCACCCATCCCCGAAGGCATTGGTCTTGGCGGCGGTGCCCAGGGGCAGGTTGGCCAGCCGCTCCGGATCGGCCTGGAGGTTGGGTTCGGCGCCCCAGTCTTCGCGCATCAGATCGCTGCCGTTCAGGTCCGACTCGCGCAGCAGGCCCATGCGCAGGGACGGGTTCGGGGCCAGGGCCGTGGCCAGGGCTCGCTCCACTTCCGGGGCACCGGGGTGCCAGCGCTTGATCACCAGCCAACGATCGGACAGGAGGACCACGCTGGCGACGTGGGCGAAGTCGGGATCCTGCTCCCTGGATGGGTTCCACTCGAAGCGCTGGGCCTCCTCCGCATGGGTGCACCAGCCCCGGTAGCGCTGGATCAGGGCTGGATCCCAGGTGGGCACCAGACGGCCGCCTTCCCGCACCCAGAGCCGGCGGTTGTCGAAGCGGTCAAGCATGGCCACCACCAGGGGCTGGTCGGCCAGGAAACGTCGCACGTCGGCCTCGTCACCCCGCCGGACGGTCTGCAAAATGGGCAGGGATTTCCAATGCCGTTCCACCGCCTCGAAATCCACCCAGTGGGCGGCCATGAAGGCCTGGCGACCATTGCTCTCCTGGTCGGTCAAGTAGAAGCGGGGCGCCGCGATGAGCAGGCCGGCGGTGGCCAGTCCCGCCAGGAACAGGAGGACGATGCCACTGCCCTGCTGGAGCCGCTGCCAGCGGGAGGTGCCCATGCCGGGATGCAGGGCTCGATAGCGGGAGGTGCGATGGCGGTACATGGCGGCTCGGCGGGAGTGGGCCCGTCTGCCAGCTTAAGACGACTTGCGGGTCGGTGAGAGGCGGCCGGAGAAGATTGAACCGCGAAACAGGCAAAACGCCCTACGGGCGCAGGAGAGGTCAGGGTCGGCGGC
This sequence comes from Holophagales bacterium, assembly GCA_038324335.1. Classification (GTDB taxonomy): domain Bacteria; phylum Acidobacteriota; class Holophagae; order Holophagales; family Holophagaceae; genus Geothrix. The sequence goes on along the minus strand of JBBQHW010000026.1, from coordinate 6,104 downwards.
TGGTTTCGGGAAGGACCTATTACCGCAGAGGGCGTAGAGAAAAGATGAAAAGCGTTTGGCCACCGATAAACACCGATGAACACCGATGAAAAGCTGATAAAGACAAGTGCATTGATGCCTGTTTGAGTCGTCCCAGCCAAGCACGGGCTGGATCCCGGGGGCGCCGGGGCTGCGCTTCTTTGGACGCGGTCCCCGGCGCCCCCGGGATCCCTTCCGGCCCTGCCGGAAGCCGCCTCTGGCGGACCCGGCCGCGTACCGCCGGGACCTTGAAGCTGTGTTGCAGTTTCATTCTGTTATCGGTGTGCATCGGTGTTCATCGGTGGTTAAAATTTCTTCGTCACCAAGATCGAGACGCAAATTGAATTGGGCCGACGGGCCTCTGCACTCTCTGTGGATCTCTGCGTTCTCTGCGGTTGGCTTTGCTGTCCTGAATCCACTGGATCCCTTAAGGCTACGCCGGAAGCCGCCTCTGGCGGGCCCATGCGTGGATGGGCCGGTGTGCCTTCGTGTCTTCGTGTCTTCGTGGTGGATCTTTTCTACCGATCCATCCGGCCTTTTTGAAGTTTTCGCACTTTTCGCGGTTCCAGGTTTTCAGCCCAGGGCCAGCATCCGCTCCAGGGGCTTCAGAGCCTGCAGCCGCAGGGTCTCGTCGAGGCGGATCTCCGGCTGCAGGTCGCGCAGGCAGAGGTAGAGCTTCTCGAGGCTGTTCAGCTTCATGTAGGGGCAGAGGCTGCAGTTGCAGCCGCTGTCGGCGGGGGCGGGGATGAGCGTGGCCCCGGGCCGCCGCTGCTTCATCTGGTGGAGAATGCCTGCCTCCGTGGCCACGATGAAGGCCGTGGCGCTATCCGTGGCCACGAAGTTGAGCAGCGCGGCGGTGGAGCCCACGAAGTCCGCCAGCTGCAGGACGGTGGCGTCGCATTCGGGGTGGGCGATGAGCCTGGCCTCGGGGTGCTGGGCCTTGAGCGCCGCCAGGCGCTTGGCCGTGAACTGCTCGTGGACGATGCAGAAGCCCGGGAACAGAACCATGTCGCGGCCGGTCTGCTGCATGACCCACTTGCCCAGGTGGCGGTCCGGGGCGAAGACCAGCTTGCGATCGTTGGGCAGGCTCTCCACCACCCGCACGGCGTTGCTGCTGGTGCAGATGACGGTGCTGAGGGCCTTCACGCCCGCGGAGCAGTTGATGTAGCTCACCACGTCGTGGTCGGGGTACTGCTTCAGCCACTCGGCGAAGTACTCCGCCGGGCAGCGGTCCGCCAGGCTGCAGCCGGCGTCCATGTCGGGGATCACCACCGTCTTGGTGGGGCTCAGGATCTTCGCGGTCTCGGCCATGAAGTGGACGCCGCAGAAGGCGATGACATCGGCATCGGCCTTGGCCGCCTGCTGGCTGAGCTGGAGGCTGTCGCCCACGAAGTCGGCCAGGTCCTGGATCTCCGGCTCCTGGTAGTAGTGGGCCAGGAGCACGGCCCGACGCTCCACCTTGAGCCGCCGGATCTCCGCGGGGAGGTCGAGGTTGGCCGGGATGCTTTCCAGGTCAGGGACATAGGGGGCGGTGAGGTCCATGGGGTTCATTCTAGGCCCTTGTCGAAAAACCGACGAATTCGGAGGCCTGGCTCTGGATGGTCGAACACCTCGCAGAAGGCTGCCCGCTCCCATCCCAGGGCCGGAATCCGGGATAGATACCCCTGATGGCGATGGAGGTTCTCGAGTAGAAAAATCGCCCGTTCACATGCATCAAAAGCTGTCGACACAGACGGCATTCCGCTATCCTGTGGGTGGATCGCAGGGTCCAGATGGATGTGGGAATCCGATGGCTGCCCCCTATGGGCGGACATCGGTCCAGGTCTAGGTGGATTCATGCTTCATCGTCCAAGGGGGGGGAACATGGCAAAAGCGCACGCGCCCGATACTTCCAGCATCTCACGGCTGGACCAGACCAAGATCAGCCAGTACTTCGGCTGCAACACGTTCAGCGAGCGCACCATGCGCGAACGGCTGCAAAAGGACGTCTACAAGGCCTATCGCCAGGCGCTGAAGCGCGGCGAAGCCCTGTCGCCAGAAGTGGCCAAGAGCGTGGCCCTCGCCATGAAGGAGTGGGCCCTGGAGCAGGGCTGCACCCACTTCACCCACTGGTTTCTGCCCATGACCGGCGCCACCGCCGAGAAGCACGATGCCTTCATCACCTGGGACGACGAGCCCGGGCCGGTCATCGCGCGCTTCAGCGGCAGCCAACTCAGCCAGGGCGAGCCCGATGCCAGCTCCTTCCCCAGCGGCGGCCTGCGTGCCACCTTCGAGGCCCGCGGCTACACGGCCTGGGATCCCGCCAGTCCAGCCTTCATCATGGAAGGCCCCTTGGGCAAGACCATGTGCGTCCCCACCGCTTTCATCGGGTACCACGGCGAGGCGCTGGACCACAAGGTGCCCCTGCTGCGGTCCATGGGCGTGTTGTCCGAGCGGGCCAAGGCGGCCCTGAAGCACTTTGGCGTGCACACGGAATCCGTCGTGGCCCAGTGCGGCCCCGAGCAGGAGTACTTCGCGGTGGATCTGGAGTTGGCCCAGCAGCGGCCCGACCTCATGTTCGCCAACCGCACCCTCCAGGGCGCCAAGCCCCCCAAGGGCCAGGAGATGGAAGACCACTACTTCGGCAGCATCAAGGAGCGCGTCCTCGGCTTCATGCAGGACGTCGAGCTGGAGTGCTTCAAGCTGGGCATTCCCGCCAAGACCCGCCACAACGAAGTGGCCCCCAACCAGTTCGAGATCGCGCCCATCTACGAGGCCGCCAACCTCGCCAGCGATCACAACCAGCTGCTGATGGAGCTTCTGAAATCCGTGGGTGAGCGGCACGGCCTGGCCATCCTGCTCCACGAGAAGCCCTTCGCCGGCGTCAACGGCAGCGGCAAGCATGTGAACTGGAGCATGGCCACCAGCGAAGGCCAAAACCTGCTGGAGCCGGGCCAGACCCCCGAGGAGAACCTGCAGTTTCTCTATTTCCTCTGCGCCACCCTGAAGGCCATCCACACCCATGGCGGCCTGCTGCGGGCATGCATCGCCTTCGCCGGCAATGACCACCGGCTGGGTGCCAACGAAGCACCCCCGGCCATCATGTCCGCCTTCCTCGGAGCCCAGCTCAGCCACATCCTCGATGCCATCGAGAAGGGGGCCGCGGCGGACGCGTCCATCCAGCGGATCATCGATCTCGGCATCGGCAATCTGCCCCGCATCGAGAAGGACGCCACGGACCGCAACCGCACCAGCCCCTTTGCCTTCACCGGCAACAAGTTCGAGTTCCGGGCCGTGGGTTCCAGTCAGGCCATCGCTTTACCCCTGACGGTCATCAACGCTGCCGTCGCGGAGGCGTTGGAGGATTTGAACGCCAAGTTGGAAGCCGAGCTCAAGGCCGGCAAGGAGCACAAAGTCGCCGTCCTCTCGGTGGTGCGCCAGGCGATCGTCGAGACCAAGGCCATCCGCTTCGAAGGCAATGGCTACTCCGAGGAATGGAAGGCCGAGGCCGAGCGCCGGGGTCTCCCCCACGCCAAGGACACCGTGGCCGCCCTCCACATCTGGGAAGAGCCCGCGGTCAAGGCCGTGTTCTCCAAGCCCGGCATCCTGTCCGAGGGTGAGTTGGAGTCCCGGCTCCACATCCGCCACGAGGAATACCAGAAGGTCATCGCCATCGAGACCCAGGTGCTGCGCCAGATGGCCGAGACCCAGATCCTGCCCTCCATCACCGCCGATCTGGGCGCTCGCGCCCACAGCCTCGGCAAGCTGACTGCGGCTGGCATCGAGGTTCCCGCGATTCTCAAGCAGGCCCTGCAGGCCCAGACCACCCTGGCCGGCGAGGCCCAGGCCCGCCTGGCCGCGATGAAGGCAGCACTCACCGCTGCCGAGGCCATCGAAGGCCTCCACGCCCGCACCGAGGCCTTCGGCACCCAGGTGAACCAGTCCAAGCACGCCCTCCGCGAGGTGCTCGACCAGCTGGAAGATGCCTGCGACGCCGATCTGTGGCCCCTGCCGAAGTACTGGCAGCTGCTGTCCCCGCTGGTCTAAGCAACTTCATTCCAAGAAAACGGGCCGCGTCTGCGGCCCGTTTTCTTGGCGTAGTGCGAACTTACCGCCCGAAGCGGAACACGGCGCTCACCTGGACCCAGGTGGCAGTGTCGAAGCCGAAGCCATCATTGAGGTTCTTGTCCACCATGATCTGGTTCAGGGTGCCCTCCAGCGAGAACAGGGAGTTGAAGGTGTAGCCGCCTCCGCCCCGGACACCCAGCTTGCCGCTTTGAGTGTTGCTGACGCTGTTTCTGCGGCCGCCGGCGTTGTATTCCGTCTCGTTCTTCAGGCTGTTGATGGAGGCGCCGGCCACGGTATACCAGCCCTGGTTCAGGCTCTGGAAGTGGTAGACCCAGTCGGCACCCACCTGAAGCACCGTGTAGTCGTTCTTGAAGTCACTGGCCCCGCCCCACCCGGAACCGGGCAGCTTCTGGAAGGTGACGACGCCGCGGATTTCATGGCGGGGAGTGACGATGAAGTCGAGGTGGCCGCCGATGTGGGCGCCGAAGAACTGGTTGGTGCCCCAGTCCTGCTTGTCTTTCAGGTCGCCCACGGGCAGGGAGAGGCCGGTTTGCAGGCCGCCCGTGATGGTCTGGGCGGAGAGAGTGGCGCCCACGAGGGCGAAAGCGATGAGCAGCGTGCGATGCATGGGGACTCCTGGTCCGACGATCCACAGGGATGCGGATCTGGATCCAGCCTAGCGCGGCCTTGTCACCAGGACGTCACCCGAAGGATCTATTCGAGCGTGACGCCGCGTCCACTGCGGATCCGCGCCTCGATGCGCGAGGTGCTGTGGCCGGGGAGGAAGGGGATGAGGACCAGCCGCCCGCCCCGGCCCTCCACGATCTCGCGGCCCACCACGGTGTCCGGCGTGTAGTCGCCACCCTTTACCAGCACGTCGGGCTGCAGAGCCCGGATGAGTTCCAATGGGGTGTCCTCATCGAACCGCACCACCGCGTCCACGCTGCGGAGCCCCAGCAGCACGGTGGCCCGGGCCGCCTCGTCCTGGAGCGGCCGGCCGGTGCCCTTCAACCGCGCCGTGGAGGCGTCGCTGTTGAGGCCCACCACGAGGAAATCCCCCAGGGCCCGGGCATCCGCCAGGTACTGCACGTGCCCGGGATGGATCAGATCGAAGCAGCCGTTGGTGAAGCAGAGGCTCCCCGGCCTGGGAAAGGCTGCGAGAAAGGCTTCAGGGGTCTGGAAGAAACGGTTCACTGACGGCATCCAAGGTTCAGCATAGAATGATGGGTTCGGGGATGATTCCCGGGAGAAGTCTGCCATGCCCCTCTACGAATACCGCTGTGAAGCTTGTGGCCAGCCGGAAGAAAAGCTGGAGCGCCTGTCCGCCCCCGAAAGCCATGCCTGTCCCGCCTGCGGGGCCGACCAGGGCATGAAGCGCCAGGTGTCCGTGGCCGCCTTCACCCTGTCCGGGGGGGGCGTCTACAAGGGCGCCGCTTCGGCGCCGGCTGCCTCCGAGACGGCGGGAACCAAGGCTGATTCCCCCAAGGCCGAGGCGCCCAAGAGCGGCCATGGCTGCGGCGCTGGGGGTTGCGGCTGCCCCCTGGCCGGGTGACCTGCGTCCCATGTCGCAGTTGATCCGTTGACTTTCGGGGGTTTCCCGGTAGCCTAGATGGTTCCGGCCCCGTGGGTCGGCGCAGGATTTCATCCGTCCGACGTTCCCCGATGCCTTGGCGCTGGCGAACCTCTCGGGCCCAGGCCCGGAAAACCCGGTGCCTTCCTTGGAGGATGGTGTGCCTACCATCAATCAGTTGATCCGCTTTGGGCGGAAAACGTTCCAGAACAAGACGAAGAGCCCCGCGCTCGACGCCTGCCCGCAGAAGCGCGGCGTGTGCACCCGCGTGTTCACCACCACGCCCAAGAAGCCGAACTCGGCCCTCCGCAAGGTGGCCCGCGTGCGTCTCACCAACGGCATCGAGTGCACCACCTACATCCCCGGCGTGGGCCACAACCTGCAGGAGCACAGCATCGTGCTCATCCGCGGCGGCCGCGTGAAGGATCTGCCGGGTGTGCGCTACCACGTGGTGCGCGGCTCCCTGGAC
>JBBQHW010000025.1:0-36932 GCA_038324335.1 Holophagales bacterium | reverse complement strand
AATTTCCGCCCGGTGAAACGGGTCATGGACGTGCTTCGGGTCTTCGAACAGGTGCGCACGGAGGTCCCGGCGCGCCTGGTCATGGTGGGCGACGGCCCGGACCGCATGGAGGCCGAGGCCTTCTGCCGGGACCGGGGCTTCGCCGCGGAGGTGCGCTTCACGGGCAAGCAGCTGGACATCGACACCGTGCTGGCCTGCACGGATCTCTTCCTGCTACCCAGCGCCACCGAAAGCTTCGGCTTGGCGGCCCTGGAGGCCATGGGCCATGGCGTGCCGGTCATCGCCACCCGGGTGGGGGGGCTGCCCGAGGTGGTGCGCCACGGCGTCGATGGGTACCTGGAGTCCCTGGGGGATGTGGACGCCATGGCCGCCGACGTGGTGAAGCTCCTGCGGGACGAGGATCTGCGGCTCACCATGGGCGATTCCGCCCGGGAGCGGGCCCTGGGCACCTTCGCCGAAGGCCCCGTGGTGGATCAGTACGAGGCCCTGTACCGACGCGTGCTGGGCAAGGACTGAGCGGTAAGAATCCGGCAAAGACAATTGGAATCAGCCTTCCCCCGGATGGACCGATGAGAGGGGGAGGGAGGAGACCCCGTGAAGGTTCGCCAGATGGTGTTCGCGGCGCTGGTCGTCTGCCTGGCCTGGGGAGCCTCCGCCGCAGAAGGCTGGCATCGCCCCTTCGAAGTGCTGGGCCCAGATCAGGGCCTGCCCAATGGCGGCATCACCTGTCTGACCCAGGATGCCGACGGCTTCATCTGGCTTGGTACCGGCAATGGACTCGTCCGCTACGAAGGGGGGCATTACACCCGGTGGACCCGGAAGGATGGCCTGCCTTCGGACTACGTCGACCGGCTGCTGGCCATCCCGGCAGGGGGCCTGTGGGTCTCCACGGCCCAGGGCCTGGCCCGGTTCCAACATGGGCGCTTTGAACTCGCCCGGTTTGAGTCCCAGGGCCCGGTGGCCGGACTCAGCGCCATGGCCCTCGATCCCTCCGGGCGCCTGTGGGCAGCCACCACTCGTGGCCTCTTCGTGCAGGGGCAGGAGCTGGTCTTCCAGCCGCATCCCTACACCGCCATGGGCCAGGTGCTCACGGTGGCCAGCGGTCGCGCAGGAACCATGCACGTGGGCAGCGCTCGCGGCCTGTTCACCCTCCACGCGGAAGGCTCCATTCGATCGTGGTTCCCGGCCCAGGGCCTGCCCCGCTCCGGCGTGAACCTGGTGGGGGAGGACGGCGCCGGGCGCCTTTGGGTCTGCACCGGGCGGGAACTGGTCATGAAGGAACCCGGGGCGAACGCCTTCACGGATCAGTCCCGGCTGTTGCAGGCGCCCGTCATGCCCTACGGCACCTTTTTCCGGGATCAGGACGGATCCCTCTGGCTCCCCACCCGGCAGGGCACGTTGCACCTGGACGGAGCCCAGGCCACCTTGCTGAATGCCGCGGCCGGTCTGCCCATGCGCTGGGTGCGCACCGTGTTCCGGGATCGGGAAGGCGGCCTCTGGATCCTGGGTGCCGTCCTCGCCCGGCTCCAGGGGAATGACCGGGTCTGGAACCATCCCCTGATTGCCGGCCCTTCGGGCGGAATCGTCTGGTCCATGACACGGGATCCCCGGGGGAACCTGCTGGCCGGCACCGATGATGGCGTGGCCCGGTTGAAGGCCTCCGGCCTTGAGCGCATTCCCGGTACGGAAGGCCATCGCGTGAAGTCACTGGCCTTTGACAAGACGGGACGGCTCTGGATGGTGGGCACCCTGGGGCCAACCCTCTGGCTCGCTCCCGGCGGCACCCGGGCCAATGTCGCGCCGCTGGGCGAACTGGGTATCGGCCTCAATACGGTCATGACGGATTCCCAGGGCCAGGTGTGGATCGGTCATGCACACAAGGGCATCCTGCGCTGGGATGCCACCCGGCGACGGCTGGTGCAGGACGTGGGGCCAGAGGCTACCGCCTCGGACCGCCTCGGCGTGTTCCAGATCCGCGAGGACCGGATGGGCCGGCTTTGGGCCGCCTCGAATCGGGGCCTCTACCTCCGGGAGCGCTCCGGCATCTGGCGCCTCTTCACCGAGAAGGATGGGCTGCTGCCCTGCGGGCTCTATGGCATGGCCTTCCTCCCGGATGGCAGCGCCTGGGTGTATTTCAACGAACCCCAAGGCCTCATGCGGGTCCGCATCGACGGCGACCGCCTCAGCGTGGTCGAGCAGCGCCGGACGGGGCAGGGGCTCCGTTCCAACCTCGTCTATGCGGTGGAAGTGGACCCGCAGGGGCGCACCTGGGCCAGCACGGACTCGGGCCTGGATTGTCTCGACACCCGCGTGCACGTGGGGCGGCGCGAGGGGATGGTCAACGAGGATTGCGATATATTCTCTCTGCTGGCGGAGCGAGACCACGTCTGGGTCGGCACTTCCGCGGGCCTTATGCGCTATGAGACGGACGGCCCGGAAGCGCCCTTGCCGGCACCCCGGGCCAACATCCTGTACCTGCTGAATGGCGAGCAGCGGCTGGAGGCACCTTCCACCACCATCGGGCCGGTGGGCTCTGGTGAAGCCAGCCTCGCCTTCCGCGTGGCGGTGCCCAGCTACCGGCACGAAGGGCAACTGCGGACCCAAGTCCGCCTGGTGGGCCTGGAGCAGGCCTGGCGGGAGCTGGAGGCACCCCTGACGCGCTACCAGTCTCTCCCAGGCGGCACCTACCGCTTCGAGGCCCGGGCCGCCCAACCTGATGGCGACTTCGGCCCCGTCATCAGCCTGTCCTTCCGGGTCCTGCCCCCCTGGTGGCGCACCTGGTGGGCAGGCATGCTGTGGAGCATCGCCGCCCTGGGCCTGGTCTGGCTCATCGTCCGCCTGAGAGTCGCCAGCCTGGCCAGGAGCAAGGCGGCTCTCGAGGCGTTGGTGGCTGAGCGGACCGAGGAGCTGCGGGATCGCAACAGGGAACTCACGGAGGCCCTCGGGCGGGTGAAGCAGCTCTCCGGCCTGCTGCCCATCTGCGCCTCCTGCAAGAAGATCCGGGATGACAAGGGCTACTGGAACCAGCTGGAGCACTACATCAGCGATCACTCCGAGGTCGACTTCTCCCACGGCATCTGCCCGGAGTGCGTGGGAACCCTGTTCCCGGCCTATGCGGCCCGACACGAGCAGGCAAGCGGCGAGCGCTCCCGCTAGTCCGGAGGCAATCGTAGGCTCCAGTCAGCCGCGCGCCTCGATCACAAGGCCGCGCGAAGCAACCGCTTTTCGTTGCTTTGCCCACGAACCCGTTTAATGTTTGAGGCAACAGCGCCAGTGGGTTGCACGACCTGTCCACGCCAACCGGGGGTCCCGCGCTGGGGCCGCCCCGGAGCCACGCCGAGGGTACCCCGATGGCCGAACAGACGCTGACCATCCTTCTCGCCGGTGGGAGCGGATCACGGCTGCAGCCGCTGACGGCCGATCGCGCCAAGCCCGCCGTGCCCTTCGGCGGCAAGTACCGGGTCATCGACTTCCCCCTCTCAAACTGCCTGCATTCCGGACTGCGCCGCATCCTGGTGCTGACCCAGTACAAATCCCACTCCCTGCACAAGCACCTGCGCGACGGCTGGTCTATCTTCAACCCCGAATGCGGCGAGTTCATCACGGTGGTGCCCCCGCAGATGCGCACCGGCGCCTTCTGGTACGCGGGCACGGCCGATGCCATCTACCAGAACCTGTTCCTGCTGGAACGCAGCTCCGCCGAGAAGGTGCTGATCCTCGCGGCGGACCACATCTACCGCATGGACTACGCCGCGCTGCTCCAGGCCCACGACGAGAAGGCCGCGGACCTGACCGTCGCCTGCATGAAGGTGCCCCTCGAGGAGGGCAGCGCCTTCGGCATCATGGCCATCGACGGGGACCAGCGCATCATCGACTTCGAGGAGAAGCCCGAACGGCCGCAGCCCATCTTCGGCGAGCCAGATACCGCCCTGGCGTCCATGGGCATCTACGTCTTTCCGAAGGACCTGCTCATGGAGGAGCTGCGGGCCGATGCCGCCCAGGAGGGCTCCAGCCACGATTTCGGCAAGGACCTGATCCCCCGCCTGATCAGCACGCATAAAGTATTCGCCTACGAGTTCGGCGGTCCCCGGGGCCGGGTCACGCAGGACCGCTACTGGCGGGACGTGGGCACCCTCGACGCCTACTACGAGGCCAACATGGACCTGCTCAAGCCCCTGCCGCCGCTGGATCTGTACCAGCGGGACTGGGCCATCCGCACCTACCATGGCCAGAACCCCCCGGCCCGCATGGTGCCCGGCGAAGGCGGCAAGGACGGGCTGCTCACCAACTCCATCGTGGGCGCCGGCACCGTGATCATCGGCGGCATCGTACGCCATTCCAACCTGGCCTCCCGGGTCCACATCCACGAGGACGCGGTGGTGGAGGATGCCATCCTCTTCGACCACGTCACCGTCGGCCGGGGCGCCAAACTGCGCCGCTGCATCATCGACAAGCACGTGCAGATCCCGCCGGGCGAGACCATCGGCTACGATCCGGAGCGGGACAGCCGCTTCACCCGCTCGGAGAAGGGCATCATCGTGGTGCCGAAGGAATACCGGTTCGAGTGAAGGCGCCCGGCCACAACGACCCTTGCTGGAAAGAGGACGATGCTCATTGAAGAGGCGGTCCGGTTCCTGGCCCAGATCCCCCCCTTCCAGTTCCTGGAGGGGCCGCTGCTGCGGGAGCTGGCCCAGAGCCTGACCATGGCCTTCCATCCGAAGGGCGCCGTCATCCTCCAGCAGGACGGGCCCGTGAGCGATCACCTCCAGATCATCCAGAAGGGCGTGGTCAAGATCACCGTCCGGCCCAAGGGTGGGGGCGACGAGGTGGTCGTCGACTACCGGGAGCGCGGAGAGACTTTCGGGCTGGTCTCCCTCATGGGCGGGCAGCAGCGGACCACCATCGTGGCCCTCCAGGACACCATCTGCTACCTGCTGCCCAAATCGCGATTGAACGAGCTGGTGGGCAGCCATCCCGCCATCACCGAGTACCTGCTCCAGTTCCACCTCACCAAGTACCTGGACATGACCACCCGGGAGATCCAGGGCAAGAGCCTCTTCCTGGAGAGCAGCGACCACCTGCTGTTCACGGCCCAGGTGGGGGAGATCTGCCAGCGGTTCACCACCATCGTGGAAGCCGATACGACGCTCCGCCAGACGGCGCGCAGGATGGTGGAGGAGCGGCAGAGCGCGGCGCTCGTGGTCGGCCCGAATGGGGAGCCCATCGGCATCCTCACGGATGCGGATTTCCGTTCCAAGGTGGTGGCCGAGGGGCAGCCCATCGACGGCCCCGTCTCCCGGGTGATGAGCCACCCCGTCGTCTCCGTGGACGAGAAGGACCCCTGTTTCGAGGTGATCCTCAAGATGCTCCAGTGCGACATCGACCACGTGGCGATCACGCGGGCGGGCGCCATCCGGGGGGTGGTGACCAACCATGACTTCCTGGTGCTCCAGGGGCGCAGCCCGCTGGCCTTCTCGGAGGACATCGAGCGGCAGTCGACCCTCGAGGGGCTGGCGCCGGTCTCCCGCAAGGCCTTGACCATCATCGGGGCGCTGCTCCGGGAGGGCACCCGGGCCACGAACATCATCCGGATCATCTCGGAATTGAATGATCGCGTGGTGCGGAAGGTGCTGGAGCTGGCGGAGCGGGAGTTCGGTCCGCCGCCCGTGCCCTACTGCTGGCTGGCCCTGGGCAGCGAGGGGCGCAAGGAGCAGACCTTCCGCACGGACCAGGACAATGCCCTGGTCTACGCCGACGTGTCGGACAGCCAGCGGGCCCGGGTCGGAGACTATTTCCGCCGCTTCACGGTGTTCATGCGCAGTGGCCTGGTGCAGTGCGGCTTCGAGGCCTGCCCGGCCAACTACATGGCCAGCAATCCCGACTGGTGCCAGCCCCTCTCTGTGTGGAAGCGGTACTTCACGACCTGGATCTCGGAACCCACCCCGGAGGCGGTGCTCAAGTCCCTCATCTTCTTCGATTTCAGGCCCCTGCACGGGGACGAGTCCCTGGCCTGGGAACTGCGGGAGCACTTCGGCCGACTCCTCCCCGACTACCCGGTCTTCCTGGGTTTCCTGGCCAACATGCTGGTCCGGAACCGGCCGCCCATCGGGTTCTTCGGCGGGGTGGCCGTGGAGCGGAGCGGCGAACACAAGGATGGCCTGAACCTGAAAATCAAGGGCGTGGCGCCCCTGGTGGATATCGCCCGTCTCTTCGCCCTGGAACGGGGGATCCAGCCCGCCGCCACCATGGAGCGGCTCGAAGCCCTGCGCGGCGGGACCACCCTCATCGCGGAGCTGGTGGATGAACTGGAATATGCCTTCGAGTTCATCACCCTGCTCCGGGTGCACCATCAGTTCAGCCAACTGGAGGCCGGGGAGTCCATCGACAACTTCATCCGCCTGGACAACCTGAGCAACCTCGAACGGCAGTCGCTCAAGAATGCCTTCCGCCTGATCATCCGCATCCAGGATCTGGTCCTGGACCGCTACAAGGCCTTCATCATCTGAGGCGGCGAAATGGGTTTGCTGGCGTGGGGCAGGGAGAAGCTGGGCTGGGGGAACGAAGGCCAGGCCTTGCCGATCCAGGAGCTCCGGTTCACCGTGCTCGATACGGAGTTGACCGGCCTCGACGAACGGCGGGACGACATCGTCTCCATCGGGGCCCTCCACATGCAGGGGGGGCGCATCGAGCTGGGCCAGGCCTTCCAGGAGCTGGTGAACCCGAAGGCCATTCTGGATGGCCGCACGGTGGTCATCCACGGCCTCACGCCCTCCGAGCTGGAGGCCATGCCGCCCATCGAAGGGATCCTCGCCGCCTTCCTGGAGTACACGGCCGGAACGGTGCTCGTGGGCCATTGCCTCGCCCTCGACCTGGCCTTCCTGAACCGGGATGCCCGGCGGTTGAAGCTGGCCCCATTGAAGCACGCGGCCATCGACACCCTGGCCCTGTACGGCTGGCTGCGACAGCGGTCCGCCGACCATCCCGCCTTCTCCCTGGACCTGCCTGGGCTGAGCCTCTTCGACCTGGCCGCAGCCTTCGACATCCCCGTCGCGCAGGCCCACACGGCCCTCGGGGATGCCTTCGTCACGGCCCAACTGTTCCAGCGGCTGCTGCCCTTCCTGAGCCAGGCGGGCGTCCAGGATCTGGCCAGCCTGCGCCGCGTGGGCAACCCAGCCAACCAGCTGGCGAACCTCACGGCGCCCGCCGGTCACGCGCACTTCTAGGCAAGAAAAGGGCCGGGGAGTGGGGCTCCCCGGCCTATGGGTTGGTCTCCAATTCGGGTTCAGGCGCTCAGTGCTTGCCGGCTCCCGAGGCGCCGAAGCCCGTCTGGCCCCGGACGTACTGGTCCTCGAAGGCCTCGATCTCCGCCTTGGCGCGGTCGCTGCCATCGAGCTTCGAGAAGAGGTAGGCCAGACCGAAAGCGATGGGCATGGCGAACAGGGCTGGCTGGGTGTAGGGGAACAGGGGGGCCTTGTAGCCGATCACGTCCACCCAGACGGACTTCGAGAAGAGCACGAAGAGGAAGGCCGAGATCAGGCCGCCGTAGCCGCCCCAGAGGGCGCCGCGGGTGGTCAGGCCCTTCCAGTACATGGACAGGATGAGCACCGGGAAGTTCGCCGCGGCCGCCACGCCGAAGGCGAGACCCACCATGAAGGCGATGTTCTGCTTCTCGAACAGGATGCCGAGGACGATGGCCACGAAGCCGAGGCAGATGGTGGCCACCTTGGAGACCTTGATTTCCGTGGTTTCCGAGGCCTTCCCCTTCATGATCACGCGGGCGTACAGGTCGTGGGAGATGGCGGAGGCGCCCGCCAGGGCCAGGCCCGAGACCACGGCCAGGATGGTGGCGAAGGCCACCGCCGCGAGGAAGCCCAGGAGCATGTTGCCGCCCACGGCCTTGGCCAGGTGCATGGCCACCATGTTGCCGCCGCCGATGAGCTTGCCGCCGATCTTGCCACCCTCGAAAAAGGATCCGTTCTGGCCCACGATGATGATGCCGGTGAGGCCGATGAGGAAGATGACGTTGAAGAAGTAGGACACGAAACCGGAGGCGTACAGCACGGACTTGCGGGCTTCCTTGGCATTGGTGACGGTGAAGAACCGCATGAGGATGTGGGGCAGGCCGGCGGTGCCGAACATGAGGCCCAGGCCCAGCGAGATGGCAGTCACGGGATCCGAGAGCAGGCTGCCGGGGTACATCAGCTTGGGGCCCAGCTTGTGCACGGCCGTGGCCTTCTCGACCAGGGTGTGGTACGAGAAGCCGAACTGGCTCATGGCCAGGACCATGACCAAGGTGCCGCCGATGAGCAGCATGCAGGCCTTGATGATCTGCACCCAGGTGGTGGCCACCATGCCGCCGAAGATGACGTAGAACATCATGAGCAGGCCCACGACGAAGATCGCGATCTTGTACTCCAGGCCGAAGAGCAGCTTGATGAGCTGCCCGGCACCCACCATCTGGGCCAGCAGGTAGAAGCAGACCACGGTCAAGGACGAGATCGCGGCCATGGTGCGGACCTTGCCCTGGTCGAGGCGGTAGGCCGTGATGTCCGAGAAGGTGAAGCGGCCCAGGTTGCGCAGCCGCTCGGCCATGAGGAAGAGGATGATGGGCCAGCCCGCGAAGAAGGCCAGCATGTAGATGTAGCCGTCATACCCCTGGCCGTAGACCATGGCGCTGAGGCCCAGCAGCGTGGCGGCGGACATGTAGTCGCCGGCGATGGCCAGGCCGTTCTGGAAACCGGTGATGCCGCCCCCGGCCGTGTAGAAGTCGGCGGTGGATTTGGTGCGGCTGGCCGCCCAGTAGGTGATCCCCATGGTCAGGGCCACGAAGAGGCAGAACATGGTGATGGCGTGCCAGTTGGTGGGCTGCTTCTGCTGGATGCCGTCCAGGGCCGGGCCGGCGTGGGCGAGCAGGGAAGTGCCGAGCAGGCCAAGGGCCGTGCCGAAACGAGTCAGACCGCGCATCACGGGTTCTCCTTCCAGGCGTCCTTGATGATTTCCTGGGTCAGTTCGTCGAATTCCCCGTTGGCCCGGCGCACGTAGACCGCCGTCAGCACCCAGAAGAAGATGAACATGAAGAGTTCCACGGCGACGCCGATGGTCAGCATGGATCCCTGGACGATGGGCCGGCCGAGGATGGCTGGCTTGAAGGCCACCACCAGCACGAAGCCGTAGAACATGCCCAGCACGATGAAGGTCAAGGTCCAGGCGAAGCGCGTCCGCCGGGCGACGAGTCGCTGGAACTTGGGATTGGCGCGCATGTGCTCGTACATCTCACTGCTCATGGCAGGTTTCCCTCCTATGAAGGTGAAGACCTGCCCCAGCCATAAGGCGGGAGCGGTCCAGGTCGTGGTGATTTGGCGTTGAGCTTGGATCCATCATAGGGATGTCGGAACAAACAAGGGGTGGGCCAAAGTCACAACTCACGAGGGTCCGCAAGGGTGCCGGGCGGATCGAGACTTAGTCGCTCCCAGGAGTGGTTGCGGGCGCCGGTGGGCTGCAGCAGGGCAGGGCTCGGGTGCGCGGGGCTCCGTCGCACCGGCGCGGCCGCTGGCGGGGACGAAACTCACGGGCGGCCCAACCCAAAATTGAAAAGCGGGGCCACGCTGGCCCCGCCCTCTCCCTGCCACCACCAGACCAGGCCACGAAGCAGGCCGGTCCATTCACTCGGGATTCAGCATGGGCGGGGAGTAGTTCGGCTGAGTGATGGGGGTGTAACGGGTGTGTTGAATGTTGGAGGGAGACCTGGCCGGTTGGAGCACCCTAATTCATTTACCGGTGGAAGCACCATTTGGGCGCATGATTTGCATGGTGGAGGAGCACTATGTCCCAGAGGAAAGAGGCGGTTCGGAAACGAACGCCAAAGCTCCCGATCCCGCTCCCTGAGCAGGTCACATCCGTTCAGCATGACGACCACGTTGATCCGGAACCCTCCGACACCTCACCCTCGAGGGCTTTTCCCATCGTCGGCATCGGCGCGTCCGCGGGCGGGCTGGGGGCCTTTGAGGCCTTCTTTTCCGCCATGCCCGCCGATCTGGAGCCCGGCATGGCCTTTGTGCTGGTGCAGCACCTGGCCCCGAATCACAAGAGCAGCCTCACGGACCTCATCCGCCGCTACACCTGGATGCAGGTCTTCGAGGTCGAGGATGGCATGACGGTGCAGCCCAACTGTGCCTACATCATCCCCCCGGGCCAGGACATGGCCTTTCTGAACGGCACGCTGCAATTGCTGGAACCCTCCGCGCCCCACGGCCACCGGTTGCCCATCAACTTCTTCTTTCACTCCCTGGCCCAGGACCAGCACGAGCGAGCCATTGGCATCGTGCTTTCCGGTACGGGCAGCGACGGGACGCCAGGCGTGCGGGCCATCAAGGCGGCGGGCGGCATGGTCATGGCCCAGAACCCCGAGTCCACTGAGTACGACGGCATGCCCCGCAGTGCCATCGCCACCGGGTTGGTTGATTTCATCCTTCCGCCTGCCGAAATGCCCGCCCAACTCATCGCCTTTGCCACTCACGCCTTCGGCAAGCCACATCGAACCACCGCCATTCCGCCCGGCAAAATCGAGAATGCGCTGAAGAAGATCTTCATCCTGCTGCGCAACCAGACCGGCCAGGATTTTTCCAAGTACAAACCCAGCACCATCAACCGCCGCATCGAGCGGCGCATGGCCGTGCATCAGATCGAGGCGATGGAGGGTTACGTCAATTACCTCCAGCAGACACCGGTCGAAGTCGAGGCACTGTTTCGCGATCTGTTGATCGGCGTGACCAACTTCTTCCGGGATCCTGAGGTCTTCCAGGCCCTCGAAGAGCAGGTCATCCCGGCCCTCTTTGAGGGCAAGGCCGCCGATGCCACGATCCGCCTGTGGTCGGTGGGCTGCTCCACCGGCGAAGAGGCCTATTCCCTCGCC
The DNA here is from genome assembly GCA_038324335.1 of Holophagales bacterium. Taxonomy (GTDB): domain Bacteria; phylum Acidobacteriota; class Holophagae; order Holophagales; family Holophagaceae; genus Geothrix. The sequence goes on along the minus strand of JBBQHW010000025.1, from coordinate 26,020 downwards.
ATCCTCCTGGTGGAGCGCATGGAGGCCCTCAAGCAGACCTACACCGTGAAGGTGTTCGCCACGGACATTGACAGTCAGGCCATTGCCGCGGCCCGCGCCGGCCTCTATTCCGCCAGCATCGTGGCCGATGTCTCAGCGGAACGCCTGGCGCGCTTTTTTACCGCCGAACCCGATGGCAGTGCGTACCGCATCCACAAGAACATCCGCGACATGCTCATCTTTTCCGAACAGAGCGTGATCAAGGACCCACCCTTCTCCAAGCTCGATCTCATCAGTTGCCGCAACCTCATGATCTACATGGGCGCGGACCTGCAGAAGCGCCTGATCCCCCTGTTCCACTATGCGTTGAAGCCAGGGGGTTTTCTCTTCCTGGGCACCTCGGAGACCGTGGGGGACTTTGGGGACTTGTTTGCCGCCCAGGATCGCAGAACGAAGCTGTATCAGCGCAAGGAGGATTTCCATGGCGCGCAGCGCCTGACCCTCAAACGCTTCCTGACACCCGTGCCGGAGTTGGAGGCGGCGCTTCCGCGCGGCCTCGCCAAGACGGCAGCCCCCGTGAAACTGTCCCTGCGTGAGCTGACCGAGCAGGCGCTCCTCCAGCAGGTGGCCCCGGCTGGGGCGCTGATCAACGGCCATGGCGACATCCTCTATCTGCACGGCCGCACCGGAATGTATCTGGAGCCGGCCCCGGGCGAGGCCGGTATCAACAACATCCTGAAGATGGCCCGCGACGGCCTGCGGCACGAACTCACCACGACCCTGCACAAGGCCGTGGAGACCAAAGAGCCCGTGCGCTGCCCAGGGCTCCGCGTCAAGACCAATGGCCATTTCACCGCCGTCGACCTCAGCATCCACCCGGTGGCATCTGGTGCGGCCACGGCCCTCGGGGCGCCCCTGTACCTGGTCGTCCTGGAGGAGGCGCCACTTCTTCCAGCCACCGACCCCGACCAGGCACCGCTGGCGGACTCGCACCCCAGGGCTGGCGTGGCCGCCTCTGAATCGGAAACCGCTGGGCGCATCGCGGCCCTCAAACAGGAACTGCGGGCCAAAGAAGAGTATCTCCAGACCGCCAATGAGGAACTGGAGACCTCCAACGAAGAGCTCAAATCCTCCAACGAGGAAATGCAGTCCGTGAACGAGGAATTGCAATCCACCAACGAAGAACTGGAGACCTCCAAGGAGGAGCTCCAGTCCGTCAATGAAGAATTGGCGACGGTCAATGCCGAGTTGCAGAACAAGGTGATGGATCTGTCGCGGACCAACAACGACATGAACAACCTGCTGGCGGGCACCGGCATCGGTACGGTCTTTGTGGATCACCAGCTGCGCATCCTGCGCTTCACGCCTACGGCCACCCGGATGATCAACCTCATCCCGACCGACGTAGGACGACCCGTGGGCCACTTCGTCTCCAACCTGGTCGGTTATGACCACCTGGTGGCGGATACGTTGACCGTGTTGAACACCTTGATTCCTAAGGAGGTCGAAGTGTGGACCACCGAGGGCAAATGCTATACGATGCACATCCTGCCCTACCGCACGCTCGACCATGTGATCGAGGGCGCGGTGATCACTTTCGTGGACATTTCGGAGATCAAGCAGGCGCAGGACGCCCTGGAGAAAGCCAATGACCTGCTCCGTCTGGCCGTGGTGGTGCGCGACGCGCATGATGCCATCACCGTGCAGGATCTGGATGGGCGCATCCTCGCCTGGAACCCTGGCGCGGTGAGAATGTACGGCTGGACTGAAGCCGAGGCGCTGCTGCTGAACGTCCGGGACCGGATTCCTGAGCACCTGCGCAAGGAGGCATTGGTCAAGCTGCAGCAGCTGAGCCAGGCTGAAATCCTGGAGCCCTATCTGGCCCAGCGGATTGCCAAGGATGGTGCCGTCCTGGACGTCTCGATCATCTCCACCGCCCTGGTGAACGAGGCTGGCCAGACCTACGCGATCGCGACCACGGAACGGTGCCGAGAATCCAAGCCCATTCTGACCCCGGCGGCACCCTGTGGCTGAGGGCAACCGACGCCCCCTGGATGCCGCCGGACTGCGCGAGCGGGCCGAGGTGCTTGCCCGCGCCAAGGCCAGCCCGGTGGTTGAGGACAGCCGGAATCCATCGCCCGAGGCTGTCCAGAAGGCGCTCCACGAGCTGCGAGTCCATCAAATCGAACTGGAGATGCAGAACGAGGAACTGCGCCGGGCCTACGCGGAACTGGAGGCCACCAGGGCCCGCTATTTCGACCTCTACGATCTGGCCCCTATCGGCTATTGCACTCTCAACGAGCAGGGGCTCATCCTGCATGCCAACCTCACGGCCGCCATTCTGCTGGGCGTGGTCCGGAGTGAGCTGGTGGAGCGGCCCCTCAGCCGCTTCATTTACCCCGAGGACCAGGACGCCTACTACCTGAATAGGAAGCAGCTTTTGGAAACCGGTCGGCCCCAGGCCTGGGATCTGCGGATGGTCAGGCCTGATGGCACCCCCCTCTGGGCGCATCTGGAGGCCGCAGTCGCGGAAGACGAAGCCGGTGCCCCGATCCTGCGAATGATGTTGAGCGACGTCAGTGCCCGCAAGGAGGTCGAAGCGGCGCTGCTCAGAGAGAGTGCCCTGCATCGGGCGATCTTCAACAGTACCAATTTCTTGAGCATCGCCACCGACCCGGAAGGCCTCATCCAGGTGTTCAATGTCGGGGCGGAACGCATGCTGGGTTACACGGCCGCGGAAGCGATGAACAAGCTCACCCCCTTTCACTTTTCCGATCCGCAGGAAGTGATCGCACGGGCGGCGGCCTTGAGCGCCAACCTGGACCCCCCGCTGGCACCAAGCTTCAAGGTCCTGGTCTTCAAGGCTTCGCGCGGCCTCGAGGACAGCTACGAGCCGACCTATATTCGCAAGGATGGCAGCCGTCTCCCGCTGATTGTTTCGGTCTCGGCGTTGCGCGATGCCCAGCACGCCCTCATCGGGTACCTGCTGATCGGCACCGACAACTCGGCGCACAAACGGGCCGAAGCCGAACGGGTCGACTTCAATCGGGCCCTCGAGGACAAGAACGACGATCTCGAACGCGCCAAGGCCGTGGCGGAAAAGGCCAACCTCACCAAATCGGAATTCCTTTCCAGCATGAGCCATGAGTTGCGCACGCCGCTCAACGCGATCCTGGGCTTTGCCCAGCTCCTTCAATCTGGAGCTCCCCGGTTGAGTCCCGAGCAGAAGCTGAGTATCGACCAGATTCTCAAGGCCGGCTGGTACCTGCTCAAGCTGATCAATGAAATTCTCGATCTCGCGAAAATCGAGTCCGGCAATCTGGCCCTGTCGATGGAATCGGTTTCCCTGCAAGACGTCCTGCTCGACTGCCAGAGCCTGGTGGCCATGACGGCGACGGCGTCCGGCGTCAGCATGGTCTTTCCCCGGTTCAGGAGCTCGCGCTTCGTCCATGCGGATCGGATGCGGTTGCAGCAGGCGCTGGTCAACCTGCTTACCAATGCGATCAAGTACAACAAGGTGGGCGGGACGGTGAAGGTCTACTGCATCGTGGGTAACCAGGAGCGCCTTCGCATTTGTGTCGAGGACAGCGGGGTGGGACTGCCTCCGGAACAGCTGGCGGATCTTTTCCAGGCGTTCAACCGACTGGGGCAGAAGGATGGCGCCATTGAAGGCACAGGCATCGGCCTGGTGGTGTGCAAACGGCTGGTCGAATTGATGAATGGCGTCATCGGCGTGGAAAGCACCGTCGGCAAGGGCAGTGTGTTCTGGATTGAATTGGACCGGACGGCTGCCTCAGGGGCTGGCCCTGCCGTGGAATCCGCAGCGCTCTCCCAGGCGCACCTGCAGGGCAGCGAGCAGATCCACACGCTGCTCTACGTCGAGGACAACCCGGACAATCTCATCCTGGTCGAACAGATCATCGCCCGTCGCCCTGACATTCGCCTGCTGAGCGCGGCCGACGGCCTTCGCGGAACCGAATTGGCGCGTGCCGCCCAGCCCGACGTCATCCTCATGGACATCAACCTGCCGGGCATCAGCGGCATTGACGCGCTGAACATTCTGGCCAAGGACCCGGCAACGGCCCACATTCCGGTGGTGGCGATCAGCGCCAATGCCATTCCCGGCGCTATCAAGCAGGGGCTGGAGGATGGGTTCTTCCATTACCTCACCAAACCCATCCAGGTCAACGAGTTCCTGGAAACCTTGGATTTGGCCTTGGCTTTCGCCCAGACCAAATCAGCCCATGCCACCAAAGCGAGCCGGCCATGACCGGAACCACCCAGGTGGAACGGAGGAGTCCTCCATGAACAGCCAGCCTGGTACCCAGCAATTTCCTGTGGTGTGCGTAGGTGGTTCGGCCGGTGGCCTCGATGCCTACACTCGATTGCTCCAGCATCTTCCACCGGATATGGGAGTCGCCATCGTCATCGTCAATCACCTGAGGACCGTGGCCACCCGGCTGCACGAAATCCTGCCGCGGTACACCAAGATGCCCGTGGAACTGATCACCGAACAGTTGCTGATCAAGCCCAACCGAGTGTTCATCATCCCGGAACAGCGGGATCTGCACGTGGCCGATGGCGTGTTCCGCCTGAAACCGATCTCGAAGCCTAGGGGCTGGCCGGACGTGATCACGGTGTTCCTGCGTTCCCTGACGCAGAACTGGGACGGCAAACTCATCGCCGTCATAGTCTCCGGCTACGATGGCGATGGCGCGGCCGCTCTGCATGGCATCAAGGAGGTCGGCGGCATCACCATCGCCCAGAAGCCCGGTACCGCCGTTCAGCCGGACATGCCCGCGAGCGCCATCGCCAGCGGGTGTATCGATTTCGTGCTTTCACCGGAACAGATCGCTGAAAAAATCGTCGAGATCATGCACGCCAAGTAATGGCTCCGGGCGGGAATGGAGTCGATCAATGCTCCGGCTGCACCAGGCTGACCTGGGTGTCGATCTCGGCCTGAAGGGTCTGGGCAACCTGAAGCAGGGATTCGCGCCCCGTTGCCTTGGCCGCAGCCCGCAGCTCGTGAACCAGACTCTCAGCGAGGTCGAAGGAGATATGCAACTGCGGCGAAGTTGGGTTCGACATGGATCCTCCAAGAAAGGCCCGGGATTCAAGGATAGGTAGAACCTTCATTGACGCCATGAATTATTCAATGGGCATGGAGACGGGCGTGGGCACATGAAGTGCCCGGATCAGCCTGGCCGCTAGCACTTCTCGGCAGCTCGTGCCTTGCTGCCACGATGGGCTTCGACCTTGATTCTCAATGCCTGATGGGAAGACTCGAACCGTGCGTGGCTGGGCCCGGAGCCGTCGGCCCCTTGCGGCCCGCCACTGCTTCTCGGCAGCTCGAGTCTGCCTCCTCTACAGTCCACCAACGAACAGGGGCCCGAGGGCGCAGACTCGAACTGCGCGCGTGGCTGGCCACGCCCGCGGGCGCTGCGCAGGCCCCACTGGGGCCTTGCTCGCTGCGGGCTATCTGGCCGCCACTGCTTCTCGGCAGCTCGAGTCTGCCTCCTCTACAGTCCACCAACGAACAGGGGCCCGAGGGCCCCTGTTCGTTGGTGGCTGGAGGCAGACTCGAACTGCCGACCTAGGGATTATGAGACCCTCGCTCTAACCACCTGAGCTACCCAGCCATGAAGGAACAGTGTAGCGCGGGCGCGGGCGTGGGTCTACGGGAGATCGTCCACGAGCACCACGATGAGGCGCTTGGGGCCGTGGACGCCGTAGGCGAGGGTCTGTTCGATGTCGGCGGTCTTGCTGGGGCCGGAGATCAGCAGGGCGTTGGGTGGCAGGCTGCGGCCCCAGCCCAGGGCCTTCACGGCGGACCAGAAGGTGTTGTGGATGGTGGAGGCACGCAGCAGCGCGATGTGAATGGGCGGCACCAGGGACATCAGGCGCGGCTCGGCGGGGCCGGGCATGAGCAGCAGTCCGCCGGTCTCGGCCACGCCGCCCACGGTGTCGGTGAATCCGGCATCCACGCCCGCAAAGAGTTCCTGCTTGAAGGCTTCGATGGGCCGGTCGTAGGGCATCAGGTGGGTGCCACCGGGGGCCCAGGAGCGGGCCAGGGTCGCCCCCGCCTCGCTGTCGGGACCGAAGATGAGGGTCTTCAGAGCCTGGCTGTCGCAGAAGGCCTGGACCACGGCGGGCCAGGTGTCTGGCGTGGCCTCGAGGAATTCGGTGTGGACGGCCTCCATGCCCTTGCGCAGGCGGGTCACACGCTTGGAGGGGGCCCATTTGAGGCGCTTGAGGACAGCGGTCTCCAAGGGCGGCAGGGGCTCGGGACTGCTCTCTCCGGCGGCGCGCAGGCGGCCAAGGATGGCGGTGCGGGCTTCATTCATGGTCGCCTCCCTCGGCCCGCATGCGTTGGTTGAGGGACCGGCGAGCGGGCACGGGTTTGCTGCGGGTCCGCGCCCATTCTTTAATGAGCGGGGCATTGGCGGGCAGCGAGCGGCCGAAGCGGGTGGCGAACCAGGTGGCCAGCCGGTACAGCCACGGGCGCCGATTGACGGCGGCCCAGCTGCGCCAGGCCCAGTCCTCGGTGGTGGTGCGGCCCGTGCCCCGGCCAATCACGTTGGACCCTGGGTCGTTGTGGGTGGCCTCCCGGCGTAGGCGCACCAGGATCTCGGGGATGGGGATCTCCACGGGGCACACCTCGGCGCAGGCACCGCAGAGGCTGGAGCCGTGGATGAGGTCGTGGCGCAGGCCCACGCCGTCGATCTGGGGCGTGAGGATCTTACCGATAGGGCCGGGGTAGACGGCCTCGTAGGCGTGGCCGCCCACGCGGGTGTAGACAGGGCAATGGTTCATGCAGGCCCCGCAGCGGATGCAGCGCAGGGTGGCGCGCAGCTGGGGATCGGCGTAGATCCGCGAGCGGCCGTTGTCGAGGATGACCAGGTGGACCTCTTTGGGGCCATCCTTTTCGTCCGTTCCCCTGGGTGCCGTGATCAAGTTGAAGTAGGTGCTCACGGCCTGGCCCGTGGCCGAGCGGGTGAGGATGGCGTAGAGGGGCGCGACATCTTCGAGCGTCGCCACCACCTTCTCCAGGCCCATGACGGCGATGTGGAGGGGCGGCACGTGGGTGCTCATGCGGCCGTTGCCCTCGTTCTCCACGAGGCACAGCGTCCCGGTTTCGGCCACGGCGAAGTTGACGCCGGAAAGCCCCGCGTCGGCGTCCAGGAACTTCTGCCGCAGCACCTTGCGTGCCATGGCCGTGAGCTCGTCCACATCCTCGGTGTACTTCGCATCCTTGATCTTCTGGCTGAACTGCCGGGCGATCTGGTCTTTGTTCTTGTGGATGGCGGGCATGATGATGTGGCTCGGCGTCTCGCCATCCAGCTGGATGATGTATTCGCCCAGGTCGGATTCCAGGGCCTCGATGCCGTGCTGTTCCAGGAAGGCGTTGAGGTGCATCTCCTCGGAGACCATGCTCTTGCCCTTGACCAGAGTCCGGGCGCCCTTGGCGCGGAGGATGCCGAGGATCAGTTCGTTGGCCTGGTCGCAGGTCTCAGCCCAGTGGACCTGGATGCCGTTCTGCTTGGCCTTGGCCTCGAACTGTTCCAGCAGGTCCGGCAGGTTCAGCAGGCTGCGGGAGCGGATGGCGGTACTGAGGTGCCGCAGCTCCTGCAGGTCGGCGGGATCCGGAAACTGGGCCTTGCGCTTGGCCATGAGGCCGTCCATGGCCCGGCGGAAGTTGGCTCGCAACTGGGGATCCAGGAGGGCCTGGGCGGCGGCATCCCGGAAGGAAATGTCATTCTCAGCGTGCACGGGTGCGCTCCCAGAGGAACTCGGCGATGTGCTGGACGCGCAGGGGACTATGTTTCGCCTCCAGGGTGCCGTTCACGTTGAGGAGGCAGCCGCCGTCCGTGGACAGCAGCACCGAGGCGCCGGTGGCTTCGGCCTCGGCGGCCTTGTCGCAAGCCATGGCCGCCGAGATCTCCGGCTGCCGCACGGCGAAGGTGCCACCGAAGCCGCAGCACTCGTATTCCCGGGCCAGGGGCGCCAGCTCCACGTTCGCCAGCTGGCCGAGGAGAGCCTGGGGTTCGCCCTTCAGGCCCAAGTCGCGCACCGCGTGACAGGAGCTGTGCCAGGTCACCTTCACGGGCTCGCCCAGATCCTCCAGCCGCACGTCCAGCTCCTCCACCAGGAACTGCGTCAGTTCGAACACGCGGGCGCTGAAGGCCCGCACTTCCGCCTCGTCCGGCTGGCCGTGGAACAGCTCCGGATAGTGGACCTTCATCATGCCGGCGCAACTGCCCGAGGGCAGGATCACGGGCAGGTCCTTCGGGAAAAGGGCCACCTGGGTGCGGGCCACTTCGCGGGCCTCCTCCCAATAGCCGCAGTTGAAGGCGGGCTGGCCACAGCAGGTCTGACCTTCCGGGAAGAGCACTTTCACCCCGGCCCGCCGCAGCAGCTGGATGCCCGCCATGCCCGCGTCCGGAAAGAACAGGTCCACCAGGCAGGTGCCGTAGAAATACACCTCTCGCACGCCACCCTCCTCAAGGCCCTGATTGTCCTGGCGCAAGCCTACAGGAAACGATCCGAAAGTAGTTCGGCCGTGTGGACCGTCTGGATGGGGGCCCCGTCCTTGTCGAGCCCACCCCGGATCTGCATGACACAGCCCGGGCAGTCCATGACCACCTTGGCGGCACCCGTAGCCTTGATGTGCTTGAGCTTGCGCTCCAGGATCGGGGCCGAGATCTCGGGCAGCTTCAGGGAGTAAGATCCGGCCATGCCACAGCAGGTGTCGCACTCGTACATCTCGGCGATCTCGTGGCCGGCCTGCCGGAGGAGGTCCCGGGGTTCGTCGCTGGCCTTGAGGGTCCGCTTCAGGTGGCAGGAGTCGTGGTAGGTGATCTTCTCCAGGGTCTCGCCCTCCTTGAAGGTGAGGCGGCCCGCGTCCACCAGCTGCTTGACGAGGGTGGCGAAGTCGATGGTCTTGGCCGAGAGCCGCTTCGCATCCTCCATGGCATCCGTGGCGCCGAGGCTCTTGAAGGTGTCGAGGAAGTCGTGCTTCAGGGCCACGGTGCAAGTGGGACAGGCCGAGACGACATGGCTGACCTCGGTGGCCAGCAGGGCCTTGATGTTATCCCGGGCGTTCTGGCCCGCCACCTCATAGGCGCCGTTGTAGCGCGCCGGGGCGCCGCAGCAGGTCTGGTCATCGGGGAAGAGCACCTCGATGCCGGCCTTGTTCAGGATCTTCACCAGAGACTCACCCATTTCCGGGTAGCAGAAATCAATGAGGCAGCCGGCGTAGAAGGCCACCTTCTCGCCGCCCTGGGGCTGGACGATGCCCTTGACCACATCCCGGAAGGGCACGGCGGCCACGGCGGGCAGGCTGCGGAAATCCGTCATGTCCGACAGGAACAGGGGCAGGTGCCGAATGAAGCGGCCCTGCTTGAAGGGCTTCTGGGTCACGGAGGCCGTGCGCAGCATGGCGTGGAAGAGACGGCGGTTATTCACGATGCCGAAGATGGCCTTCATGGCCAGGGACTGGCCCTTCTCAACCACCAGGCGCCGGCGCAGCTCCAGGATGAGCCCGGGAATGTCGATCTTCCCGGGGCAGAGGGGGACGCAGCTGCCGCACTGGATGCAGAGGCCCTGGATGTCGTCGGCCTTCTTGAGCTCGTCGAACCAGGCCGTGAGGATGGTGCCGATGCCGCCGGTGTAGGTCTTGCCGAAGACGTGGCCGCCCACCAGCCGGAACACCGGGCACACGTTCAGGCAGGTGGCGCAGCGGATGCACTGCAGCGCCTCCTTGAACTTGGGATCCTTCACCATGTCGGAGCGGTGGTTGTCCATGAGGATGATGTGGAGCTTCTTGAGGGAGTCATCCGTGTTGGGCACCTGGCCGGAGATGATCGACACGTAGCTGGTGAGCAGCTGCCCCGTGGCGCTGCGGGGCAGGGCGGTGAGGATGGGGAGGATCTCCTCCACGTGCGCCACGAGCTTCTCGATGCCCACGATGGCCACGTGGATGCGGGGCAGGGTGGTCACCAGGCGGGCGTTGCCCTCGTTGGTGACAATGACCAGGCTGCCGGTGTCGGCCACGGCGATGTTGGCGCCCGTGATGCCCATGTCCGCGCCCAGGAACTTGGGACGCAGCTTGCCACGGGCGAACTTCACCAGCTTGGGGATGTCCGGGGCCTGGCCCTCTTCCACTTCCTGGCTGAAGACCTCGGCCACCTCCTCCTTGGTCATGTGGATGGCGGGCATCACCATGTGCGACGGCGTCTGGTGCGCCAGCTGGATGATCCACTCGCCCAGATCCGTCTCGTCCACCTCGATGCCGGCCTGCTCCAGGGCCTTGTTCAGGTGGATCTCCTCGGAGGCCATGGATTTGGATTTCACGACCCGCTGCACGCCCTGGGCCTTGGCCAGGTCGAGGATGTACTGCTTCACGGCGGCGGGATCCGAGGTCCGGAAGACCTTGGCCCCGCGGCGCTCCGCGTTGGCCTTGAACTGCTCCGCCAGCTCCTCGAAGTGGGAAGAGGCGCTGCACTTGATGTCAGCGATGCTGTCCCGCACGGCCTCGAAGTCGATGCCTTCGTAGGCCTTGGCGCGGCTGATGCGGTAGGCCTCGGAGAAGCGGCCCAGGGCGCCCGTGAGGTTCGGATTGTGGAGGGCAGTCTCGATGGAATCCTTGAACTGGGTCGTCATTGGGTCACCCTGCCGAGCTCGTCCACCACGACGATGATGAGTCTTCCGGGTCCATGCACGCCGATGGTGAGCACCCGCTCGATGTCGGCGGTGCGGCTGGGGCCGGTGATGAAGGAGATGTAGTTGAGCTGTTCGGGGCGGAGCTTCTGGAGCACGCTGCCCATGTCCTGGAGGATGTGGTCCGTGCCCAGCAACGCGATGTGGATGGGCGGCAGGGTCGAGACCAGCCGCTTCTCCACTGCCGTGGCGTCCTGGACCAGGGTGCCGGTGCCGGCGATCCCCCAGTCGAGCTGGCTGATGCCCACCTTGGCCGCTGCCGAGGCCTCCCGGGTGACTAGAAAGCTCAGGCCGGGCACGCGAGCAGAGAAGTCCGCCTGCTCAGCCCCATCGAGGAAGCCCGCCGCGGCCCACACGGCGCCGCACTGGGGCGCCTCGGACACGGCCTCCTCCCGCAGGACGCCCTGGATGAAGGCCAGGGCCTCTTTGCGGCTGGTGAAGTGGTGGACTTCGGCGCTGACGGCCTCGGCCCGGGTCTTGAAGGCCTCGAGGGTGGCACTCATGGGGACTCCTTTCAGCGGGTGGCCGCTTCCAGCAGGTAGAGGAAACTGCGGTAGACCTCGCCCGTAGAGCGGGTCATGCCCACCTCACAGGTGCGGCTGCTGGCGTAGTAGCCGTCGAAGGCCTGGGTGTTCACTTCCTTGGCTTCGTGCTTCGTGGCCGAGGCGGTCAGTTCGGGATGGGTGAAGCCGCGATCGCCCGCGAACCCGCAGCAGCCTGCATCCCGGGGCACCACCACCACTTCGGCGCAGGCCTTGGCGACGCCTTCGAGCTTGGGGAGGAGGTTCAGCTTGGTGACGGAACAGACCGGGTGGAGCACCACCGAACCCACCTTACGCTGTACCTGGAGCTTGGGCAGCAGCACGTCGTGGGCGAAGGCGGTGCTGTCGATGATCTTCAGCTTGTCGAACTTCACCTGGTTCTCGGGGCTGAGATAGGCGCGGCTGCTGACCACGCCGTAGGTGCAGGGGCTGGTGTCCATGATCACGGACAACCGGCCCTCCTGGCTCCACTCCCAGAACTTCTCGATGGCGTGGTTCAGGGTGTACCTATGGGCCAGGTCGAAACCCTTGGAGGAGAAGGGCACACCGCAGCAGGTGCCGTCGACGTCATGAGGTATGTGGAGGGGCACGCCCGCGCGAGCGGAGACTTTCACCAGGGCCTCGACCAGGCTCAGCTCGGTGGGCTCGCCGGGCAGGTGGCCCATCATGCGGGAGATGCAGGCGGGGAAGTAGATGGCCTGGGCGCCTTCCAGCTGCGTCACCGGCAGCGGGGCCTTGGCGGCCTTGGGCATCTCAGGGCTCCACTGGTGGCCAGTGCCGATGGGCTTCAGGAGTCGGGTGAGGAAGGGCATCACCTGGGGCCCGAAGAGGTTCTGCACCAGGTGGCCAGTCCGCAGGGCCACCCGCATGATCGGCTCCATGGTGGCAAAGTTGCGGGCCACGGAGAGGGCGATCTTCTGGGCGCGGGGACTATGGCTGGCCCGGCGGAAGCGCTTGGTGAGCTGCCCGGTGTCGATGCTGACGGGGCAGGCCGTAGCGCAGAGGCCATCCACCGCGCAGGTGTCCAGGGCCATGTAGTCGAAGTCCCCCTGCAGGGAGGCGAGCAGGGCGGGATTCTCGTGGTTGCCTTCGAGGCGCGCCATCTCCCGGCGCACGACGATGCGCTGCCGGGGCGTGAGGGTGAGCTCGCGGCTGGGGCACTTGGGCTCGCAGTAGCCGCACTCGATGCACTTGTCGACTTCCTCTTCCACGCCGGGCATGGGCTTGAGATCCGCCAGGTGGCACCTGGGGTCGGCGTTGAGGATGACGCCGGGATTCAGCAGGCGCAGGGGATCCACCAGATCCTTGAGCTGCTCCATGACGGCCTTGGCCTCGGGACCCCATTCGGCCTCCACGAAGGGGGCCATGTTGCGGCCCGTGCCGTGCTCGGCCTTGAGGGCGCCGTCGTACTTCTTCACGACCAGCTCCACCACGTCGTCGATGAAGCGGGCGTAGCGGTCCACGGCCGCCTGGTCGTTGAAGGACTGGGTGATGACGAAGTGGAGGTTTCCATCCTTGGCATGGCCGAAGATGATGGCCTCGTCATAGCCGTGCTTGGCGAAGAGCTGGGTGAGATCCACGGCGGCGTCGGCCAGGCTGGCGATGGGGAAGGCCACGTCCTCGATGAGCACGGTGGTGCCGCGCTTGCGGACCGCGCCCACGGAGGGGAAGGTGCCTGAGCGGATCTTCCACAGCAGGGCCTGCTCCACCGGATCGTGGGTGAACCGGGCGGGTTCCATGAGGGTGAGCCCCGCGGCGGTGGCGAGGGCAGTGCGCTCCAGTTCGGCGCGGACGGATTCCTCGCGGCCGTGGAACTCCACCAGCAGGGCCGCGGCGCCCGCGGGCAGCGACTTGATGCTAGGCGGGATCCCGGCTTGCGTCTCGACGGATTTCAGCGAGGCCCGGTCCAGCAGTTCCAGCGCCGCGGCGCCGGCGTCGCGCAGGGGCACGATGGCCGCGCAGGCGGCGTGCAGGTCCGGGAAGATCAGGAAGCCCGTCACCTTCACCGGCAGGTCGGGCACGGAGTTCAGCACGGCTTCCGCGATGAAAGCCAGGGTGCCTTCGGAGCCCACCAGCAGGTTCCGGAAGATGTCCACGGGCCGGTCGAAATCGATGAAGGCGTTGAGGGAATAGCCAGTGGTGTTCTTGGTCAGGTATTTCGACCGGATACGCTGGGCCAGGGCCGGATCCTTCTCAAGGTCACCTTTCAGCCGCAGCAGGCCCTCGGCCAGGGCTGGTTCGGCCTGCCGGAACTGTGCGTCCGCATCAGGCGCCGCCGTATTGATCACGGTGCCGGAGGGCAGCACGAAAGTGAGGGACTCGAGCGTGTGGTAGGCGTTCTGGGCGACGCCACAGCACATGCCGCTGGAGTTGTTGGAGAGGATGCCGCCCACGGTGCAGGTGTTGATGGAGGCTGGATCGGGGCCCATCTTGGCCTTGAAGAACTTGAGGGCGTAGTTCACGTGGGCGCCGATGACCCCGGGCTGCACCTTCACCTTGGCGCCGCCCTCGAGCACCTGGATGCCGCGCCAGTTGCGGGCCACTTCCACCAGGATGCCGTCGGACACGGACTGGCCCGAGAGGCTGGTGCCCGCCGCGCGGAAGGTCATGGGGACCTTCAGCTCGTGGCTGAGCCGAAAGAGTCCCTGGACGTCCTCCACGCTGCCGGCGAAGGCCACCGCCTTGGGGATGAGCCGGTAGAAGCTGGCGTCCGAGGCGAAGGCGATCAGATCCACTGGCCGGTCAAGCACGCGCTCAGGGCCGACGATGGCCGCGATGGAGTCCCGCAGGGAAGTGGCTGTGGCAGTGGTCATGAGAAACATCCTTGGCCCGGGGAGGGGCGGTAAAAAGTCCCGCCGACGCTCAGGATGTCGGCGGGACCCAGTTCGTTCGTCTGAAGTCCGTCCGGGCTACTTGGCCGGGGCGGGGGCGGGCAGGGCGGTCGGAACTGCGGGGACCACGGGAACCGTGACAGGGGCCACCACTGCGGGGGCGGGGGGCACCTGGGGCATCCAGTTGGCGGGCAGGACCTTCGCATAGAGGAAGATCACGACGCCCACCATGGCGGCCAGGGCCAGGCTGTGGAAGAACACGTAGCGGAGGATGGTGCCTTCCTCGCCCTGCTGGTTGGTGGCCACGGAGGCCACCACGAGGCTCTGGGCGTCGATCATCTTGCCCATGACGCCGCCGGTGGTGTTGGCTGCGGCGGTGAGGATCGGGTTCAGGCCCAGCTGCTCGGCGGTGATCTTCTGGAGGCCGCCGAAGAGCACGTTTGCGGAAGTGTCACTGCCCGTCAAAGCCACACCCAACCAGCCCAGCATGGCGCTGAAGAAGGGAAAGAGGACGCCCGTGCTGGCGAAGGCCAGACCCATGGTGGCGTCCAGGCCTGCCGACTTGGAAACGAAGCCCAAGCCCAGCATGGCGGCGATGGTGAGCAGGGAGATCTTCACGCGATTGACGGTCTTGCCCCAGATCTTGACGAGATCCAGGATGCTGAAGCCCGCCACGAGACCGCTGAGAAGGCCGGCCAGCAGGAGGCTGGTGCCCGTGAGGGAGAGCCAGTTGAAGGTCCAGACAGCGGCTTCGGCGGAGGGTTTGGCGACCACCGGAGGCGCCTTGATGACGTTCTTGTGGAGCAGGGGAATCTCGAAATTCTTGACCGTGTAGCCGCTCAGGAAATTCGGCGCGGTCTTGGTGCCGCCATTCAGGAAGGTCTTCACCTGGGGGGTGCCCCAGACGAACACGAACACGGACAGGAAGACCCACGGCAGCCAAGCCTTCACGATCTTGCCCGTGGTCTGGTCCACCTTCACTGCGCTGACTTCCTCGCGTTCGTGCTCGTACCGCCAGGTCGTCTTGGGCTGCCAGACTTTCAGGAACAGGACCAGGGAGACCATGGAGATGATGGCCCCGATGATGTCCACCAGCCAGGGGCCGTGGAAATTGCTGACGAGGAACTGGGAGATGGCGAAGCTGCCACCGGCCACGAGACAGGCCGGCCAGACTTCCCACATGGCCTTGCGTCCGGCCATGGTCCAGATGATCCAGAAGGGCACGATCAGGGAGAAGATGGGCAGGATGCGGCCGGCAGCGGCGCTGAGCAGGTCCAGGGGCAGGCCGGTCACGCCGGCGAGGGCGATGAGGGGGCTGCCCAGGGCGCCGTAGGCCACGGGCGCGGTGTTGCCGATGAGGGCCAGACCGGCGGCCTGGAGGGGGCGGAAGCCCAGGCCGATGAGCATGGCGGCGGAGATTGCCACGGGCGTGCCAAAGCCAGCGGCGCCCTCGATGAAGGCGCCGAAGCTGAAGGCGATGAGGAGCGCCTGGATGCGGCGGTCACCAGCCAGGCCAGCGATGGAGTGCTTCACCACTTCGAAATCGCCGGATTTCACGGTGATGTCGTAGATGAAGATGGCGTTCAGCACGATCCAGCCGATGGGCAGGAGGCCGAACAGCGCGCCGTGGACGGCGGCCATGCCGGCCATGCCAGCTGGCATGCGATAGACGAGGATGGCCACCGCCAGGCAAGTGATGAGGCCCAGGATGGCCGAGTAGTGGACCTTCACGTGCTTGGCCAGGAAGCCCAGCAGCACGAAGACCGGCAAAGCGGCCACCAGTGCGGAGAGGAAGATATTCCCCATGACGGGGGAATAGACTTGGGTCCAGGGCGTCATGCGACCTCCATGAAGGTGGTAGGGGGGGGGTAGATGATGAATGGGTAGAGTTTTGGAAAAGAACCTGCGCGAAGGTTACAATGGGTCTAGTGGTCAGACCATAACGAATGCAGGTTTTTTTCATCACACTTTCCATCTTATTCATTTTCAATATTTAACTTCTCCATGAAGGGGCCCATGGATTTTACTCCCATCAGAACCAGACGGCTTTACGAGGAAATCGTAGAGCAGATCAAACAGCTCATCACCAATGGGCGCCTGAAGCCCGGCGATCGTCTGCTCGCAGAGCGGGAACTGGCGGAACAGTTCCAGGTCAGCCGCGCTTCTGTGCGCGAGGCCATTCGGACCCTCGAGATGCTTGGGGTGATTGACATCCGCCCCGGGGAGGGCACCTTCGTCCGGAGCAGCGGAGGCGATGACATCATCCGTCCCCTGGCGATGTTTCTGGCCGTGGAACGCATCTCGTTGCTCGACATGTTCGAGATGCGCCGGATCTTCGAAACCGCCACTGCCGGCCTGGCCGCCGAACGCGCCAGCCTCGAGGAAATCGAACAGATCAGTTCCGCACTGGAAAACATGCGGGAGCGCCTCAACGTCCAGGATCCCGAGAAGGGCGAGGAATTCGACGCGGCCTTTCACTACGCCGTTGCCGAGGCCACTCATAACAGCCTCCTCACCAAGCTCTTCAAGACCGTTTCCGAGGAATTTGCGCAGGCCAACTCCGTGGCCCGGCGTCAGCTCTATCACGACAATATCCAGAACGCCCAGAGGATCATCGATCAGCATTCTGAAATTCTGGAGGCCATCCGTTCCCGCTCATCCCAGGCCGCATCAGATGCGATGCTGAGACACCTGATCTTCGCGGAGAACGAACTGCGGAAGTGGATCGTCTGATAGCCGAAAGGACAAGCACCACCCAGTGGTGGTGCCTGCCTTAAATGGTGGCCCCGGTGGGGTTCGAACCCACGACCAGGCGGTTATGAGCCGCCAGCTCTGACCGCTGAGCTACAGGGCCGGGCCCAGTGTAGCAAACTGCGTGGTGCGGGCGGTTACAGGCCCCGGATGGCGCGGCCACCTACGGCAAAATCCAGAAGCTGAAGCATGCGGTCGGCCAGGGTGGGAAGATCCCTGGCTTCCAGGAGGAATTGGCGTTCGGTTGGTTCGAAATCCAGGGCCATGGCCAACGTGTTCAGTCGTCCCGCATCCTCCAGCGGCAGTTCCAGGAGCTCTTCCAACTGGACCCCAACCCCCTCGGAGGTTGCGTAGACTCGCAGCGCTTCCATGAGCCGCCTTCGATGGGGGCCATGCCAGAGCTGGGCGTCATCGAAGGGAAGCACCTCGGTCTGCACCTGGCGGTAGGGCTTCCCGGGGTGTTCCTCGAGGAGCTGAACCGCCTCCTTGCCCTGGAGGAGGAGTTTCCAGCGTCCTCCAGTCACCGGCTCGGCCCGAACCACTTCGGCCAGACACCCAATGTCGAAGGTGGGTACGGTTTCACCGAAGGTGCCCTGATCCGGGTTCTCCCGCATGAGGGCAATGACCAGATGATGATGGGAATTCAGAATGTCGACGGCCAGTTCCTGGTACCGGGGCTCGAAGACATGGAGCGGCAGGAAGGTCTGCGGAAAGAGCACGACCTGGGGCAGGGGGAAGAGGGGAAGAATGGCTGGTAGCATGGACACCTTACTGCTCAACCCATCGGAGTCGGAACAGTGAAGGATGAGAACCATGTCGCGCGAACGATGGATGCGGGAAATGCCGTGTTGGAGGCGACCCGCGAGGGAATCTCGCAACTGAGGGAATCCTGGGATTCCGCAGCAGTCGAAGCCTGGATCCAAATGGTGCTGGGCAGAAGTGGACGGGTGGTTCTCACGGGCATGGGCAAGTCAGGACTCGTCGCCCAGAAGATCGCCGCCACCCTGGCCTCGACGGGCTGCCCGAGTTTCTTCCTCCATCCAGCCGAGGCTCTGCACGGCGATCTGGGCATGGTCACGGTCGAGGATTCGATCCTGGCCCTGTCCAACAGTGGGGAAAGCGAAGAGATCGTCCGTCTGCTGCCCAGCCTCCTGCGCCTGGGCATTCCCATCGCAGCCATCACGGCCAGGCCAGACAGCAGCCTCGGCCAGGCCGCCCAATGGACCTTCAGTTATCGGCTGCCCCATGGGGAAGGCTGCCCCCTTGAACTCGCGCCCATGGCCAGCACCACCCTTCAACTGGTGTGGGGGGATCTCCTGGCCGCCTGTCTCATGGAACGGAGAGGGTTCACCCGGGATCTATTCGCGCTGAATCATCCCGGTGGAAGTCTCGGAGCTAAATTATTAAAAGTGAAAGCATTGATGCACGAAACATGGCCTCAGGTCCACCTTGGAGCACCCCTCACGGAGATCCTGAAGACCATGACCGCGGGGCGGCTGGGCATGACCAGCGTGATGGATGGCGCTTCCTTATTAGGCGTCATCACGGATGGTGACCTCAGGCGGGCCCTTGCCTCGGCCGAACAGAAGGATCTGAACCCCTTGAGTCTGACCGCCGCGCAGATCATGACCGCCAACCCCACCGGCATTAGTGAAGATGCCTTGGCCATCGAAGCGGCTGGCGACATGGAAGCCCGGAAGATCACCTTCCTCATGGTGACCAGGGAGGGTGCGGCGGTGGGCGTGCTCCACATCCACGATCTGTTGGCGTCCAAGGTGTTATGAAGTGGCCTGGTCCGAATTGGTGATTTGTTAAGGTTACATAATATACATTATCGAAAGCTAAATGAAGGCCAACCTTGCCCTCTGTCCTGACCAGATATGTCCTCCGCCGCTGGACCGTCCCCTTCCTCGGGGCTCTACTCTTTTATGGCTTTCTGCTGCTCTCGTGGGAGATGGTCCAGATCTCCAGGGCGATCTTCTCCCAGGGCGCGCCGCTTCGTTGGCTGATCCCCCTCCTCCTGACCTCTCTCCCGGAAAACCTCGGCATGGTGCTGCCCATGGCCGCGGTGCTCGGCGGCCTGATGGGCACCCAGCAGCTGATGGAGGGCTCCGAACTGGTTGCCGCCCAGGGGCTGGGCGCTGGCCAGCGCACCTGGACAAGACCCTGGCTCATCATGGCTTCGACCCTGGTGGTGCTGGCCGCCCTCAACGCCCACTTCCTCGTCCCCATGGCAGCCAGGATCCAGCAAATCTCGCGCGTGAAAATGGCCGAGGAGGCCAAGGCCAGGTTCCTGCGTCCGGGCGCGCCGCCCTGGTTCCCCCCCAGCGCGCCGAACTCGGCCTTCTGGGTATCGCCCAAGGGCCAGATCCACATCATGGAAAGCACTCCCCAGGGTGTGCAGCACCTTGTGGCCTCCACCATGACCTATGCCCTGGAGGCCAAGGCTGATGGCGCCACGGAACTGCAGCTGCATCTGACCGGCCTGCAGGGTGCCCTGTTCCAGACCGCCGGCTCCGGGAGCGTCATTCACCTCAATCAGGAGAAACAGGTCCTGCGTTTCGAAATCCCGGGAGGAGCCCGCCTCCTCCCGCCGACGCCCCTTCGGTATGAAAGCTCGACTGCTCTGCTGCATATACTGCGTTCACCCAGGAACAAGGACACCCTGGTCCAGGCCGCCATGGAGTTCTGCCGGCGCACCACCCTGCCCCTTGCCGCAGCCGCGCTCCTTTTGCTGGGCATCGCTCTGGGCTTCGGCCATCCCCGTTTCTACCGGGGCGGGGCGATGATCAAGAGCCTGGGCGTCATCATGCTCTACTATCTCGTCATGAAATACTTTGAAAACATGTGGATGGGCGGGAAGCTTACAACGATCTACCCGCTTCTGCTCGTGCCCCTCCCATTCCTTCTGAGTGGATGGTTGCTGCTCCGCCACCGGCTGAAACCCCACCAATCTGGACGGGTCTGGGAGGGCATGACCCCGCTCCTGTACCCTTTCAAGTCCTATATCGTCCCGGCACTGGATCGAATCGGGCGCACCCAGACGGCCTTGCTGTCCTGGATTCATGGCAAGGGCACCCAGCGCGGCATTCTGCGCCACTGGGCCACCTTGGCCTGGTGGCGCAACTGGGCCTCTGTCCTGGGCAGTCTATTGGTGCTCAATGTGCTGATTGAATATGCCAGTCTTGGCGCAGACCTGTCGAAGAATGGTATTAATTTTATTGTATTCATTGATTATTGGTTCTGGAATCTCACCCCATTCCTGGTCATAGCGTTGCCCATGGCGTTCCTCCTGGGAACCCTGCTCACCCTTTCAGAAGCCGCCCAGTCCCGGGAGTGGCTGGCGCTTCGGGCAGGCGGGGTCAGCCTGGTTCGCTGGATCTGGAGCAGCCGGTGGGCCTGGGGCATGGTGACCCTGCTCACCCTTCTCCTTCAGATGGGTATAGCCCCGAAGGCTATGGTTCGTGCCAACCAGCTTTACCGTCGAATTCTCAATCGGTCAGAACTACAGGTCACGGCCCATCCTTGGTTGTATCTGGGGTCCACCGGTGTCCTCTGGCACTTGCAGGCGGATCAGCGCTGGGGCTTCCCCCTGAAGGCACCCGGCGAGGCTCCCATCCTCCTTCGCTGGCGCCTTGGAGCGCCCAATTCCGAGGCCCTTGTCTGGGGCGGACTTCGTCTAGTCCAGGGGCCCAGCGCTGAACGGCTGTTTCCGGAACGGGCCCTCCGGGAGAATGCCAGCGCCGAAGAAACCAGCACCATCGACCTCGTACATTGGCAGAAGTGGGCACCGGATCCTGAGCGTGCCTACATGCTGTGGGGACGCCTCCTGGGGTGTCTGGCCGGGCCCTGCCTCGTGCTGGCCATGTTGTCCTTCGCCTTCCCTGGTCCCCGGCAGGGCCGTGGGCAGGCCCTCGGCGCAGGACTCGTGGCGGGCCTTGTGTTTCTCGGCTTGCAGACGCTCTTTGGGGGTGCGGCCCGGGCGGCGGAGATCCCCGCCTATTGGGGCGTCCTCACTCCCATCCTGCTGCTTGTCTCCGTTTCGCTGCTGAGACTCCACCGGTTGAGGACCTGATCCGTGACCTCGCTCCTCGACCAGGCCATCGGGTCCCTTCGAGCCCACCCCACCCTCTCCCCCGGGAGCAGGGTCCTGGCCGCCATGTCCGGCGGCGTGGACAGTTCAGTCATGGCCGCCTTGCTCCACCGGGCCGGACATGAAGTGATCGGCATTTCGATGCAGCTCTTCGACAAACAGACCACTCAAGGTTCGGACGGGAAATGTTGCACCTTGGATGATTTCCAGGATGCCAGAAGGGTCGCCTTCGAGTGTGGCTTCGCCCATTACGTCATGGATTTCGAGGCCCATTTCCGAGAGACCGTGATCGAGGGGTTCATCCAGGGTTATCTGGACGGAGAAACTCCTAGTCCTTGCATTCGATGCAATCAGCACCTCAAGTTCTCCTCCTTGCTGGAACGAGCCGACGCCCTGGCCGCTCGCTTCGTTGCGACGGGCCATTATTCGACCATCTCGCATTCCGAAGGGCGCTGGCACCTGCACAAGGCTTTCGACCCCGCCAAGGACCAGAGCTATTTTCTCTTTCACCACACTCAGGCCACTTTAGCTCGGACCCTCTTCCCCCTGGCTCACCTCACCAAGCCGGAGGTCCGGCAACTTGGTGCGGAGTTGGGTCTACACCTGGCGGACAAGGCGGAAAGCCAGGAGATCTGCTTTGTCACCCAGGATCGCTATGACAGCTTCATTGAAGCCGAGGGCCGGGACCCCGGCGTGGGCGAGGGCGAGATCCGGCATCTGGATGGCCGGCTCCTGGGTCGCCACCAGGGCTACTGGCGCCATACCGTCGGCCAGCGGCGGGGCCTGGGCGTGGCCCATGCTTCGCCGCTCTACGTGGTGAGGATCGAACCGGCTACCAATACCGTCTGGGTCGGGGCCGAGGGCGACCTGTTGGGTCGGGCTCTCACCGCACGGGAAATCAACTGGATTCAGGGCGTTCCCACGGACCCCCTGGCCTGCGAGGCCCGGATCCGGAGCCGCTCCCCCGAGGCGGAGGCCCTGGTCATCCCCCTGGTGGATGGCCGCGCCAAAGTCGCCTTCGCGGATCCCCAGCGGGCCATTGCCCCCGGCCAGGCGGTGGTCTTCTACCGGGAGGGCGAAGTGCTGGGTGGCGGCTGGATCGATGGCAGCGGCCTGTGATCCCTACCGGCCCGTCCCTCCGTTAGCCTGCAAGCATGGATAGCTACCGTCTCTGGGTTCTGGCCCATCCCTTTCTCTCTGCCGCACTGCAATTTGGCCTCCTGGGCACCCTGGGCGAAATGGTGGCAGCCAGCCTGAAGTCCCGCCGGCCCTCCCTGCCCTGCACCGTTCCCCAACTGCTGGCCAAGGTCCTGGCCTGGGCTCTGCTTGGGCTGGTCATCAAGGCCGGCTTCGTGGGCATGAAGGGCTTCACCCGGGCCCTCCTCGACCAGCACCTCCTGCCAGGTGTCTTGTCCTCAGGGTTTGGCTGGGCCCTGGCCCTTTCCGTGCTGACGAACGTCTTTTTTGGACCGCAGATGATGCTGTTCCATCGCCTGGAGGACAACCTCATCCTCCGGCAGCGGGGCTTCGATGGCATGGGGCCGGCCCTGCGCACCCTCGTGTGGTTCTGGATCCCCGCCCACACGATCACCTTCAGCCTGCCCGCTGATTACCAGATCGGTCTGGCCGCCCTCTGGTCCCTGGCCCTGGGCCTCATCCTGGGCCTGGCCGCCACGCGCCGCTAGCGAGCCGATTCCGTAGGGGGAAGTTGGGAATAAAGCCAGGCACTGGCTTTGTCCATGGTTCGGAACACCTCGATGATCCATCCTTGGGTATGCATCAACCCGGCATACATCCTCGACATGCCGAACATGAGATCCTCTGGGGCTGCGATCGCAACCCAAGCCCGCTGAAGGACTTTTGAGTTTTCCCGGTCAATATCCGCGATGATTTTCAAGTCGTTCATCGACACCTTGAACTCGGTTACTGCCGTCAAGTCAATGAGCCCATGGGTGATGCTTCCGAAAAGGTGCGGGTCAAGAGCGCAAAAAGCCCCCTTGCGGGGGCTCGACTGGAGGCGCCGATCGGAGTCGAACCGATGCATACGGGATTTGCAGTCGTGTGATGTTATGTTTCAGGGTGGATCAGGACCGATCAGCAGTATTGAATTGAGTGTATTTAGTGCTTCTGACTCGAACTGGCACTTGCTGAATCTTCGCTCTGATATACATTGGTTGTGCATCAGGAGGACGCACATGCCGAGGATCAGCACCACGCAGTTGACCGACACGCGGATCCAGCGGGCGGCCATCAAGAAGCACCCGGAGACCGGGCTGGCTGTCATGTCCTACCTATGGGATTCGAAGGTCCGCGGCTTCGGCTGCCGGATCACGGCCCAGGGCACCAAGACGCTGGCCTTCAAGTTCACCGCCCCGACGGGTGAGCAGGCCTGGATGCCCCTGGGGGACTACGCGGCCCCTGCCCTGCCTGAGGACGAGAAGGCGAGGAAAGCCTACAAGAGCCCCCTCGACCTGGCCCGGGACAAGGCAGCTAAGTTCCGGCAGCTGGTCCAGGACGGGAAGAATCCCCGCAACGAAAAGAAGCTGGCGGACGAGATTCCCACGGTGGAGAAGTTCGTCGTCACCTTCCTGGAGGAGCAGAAGAGCCACCTCAAGGCCTCATCTTATGTGACGGTGGAAGCCATCCTCAACAACCTGGTCGTCCCCGCCCTGGGCAAGCTCCGGATCCCTGACGTCCAGCGGTTCCATGTCGAGGAACTCTACAAGAAGGTGGCCAAGGGCTGGCGACCGGAGGTGGTGCCCACACCCGGGAAGCGGAAGCGCCCTGCCCCGACTGGGCCCACCCCTATCGCGGCCAATCGCATGCTGGCCAACCTGGGGCGCCTATTCCAGGTGGCGATCGAGAAGGAAATCTATCCCGGAAAGAACCCTTGCCGCCTGGGCAAGAAGAACAAGTTCAAGGAGAGCAAGGGCCGGAAACGCTTTCTCACAGAGCTGGAACTTCACTGGCTGGGCCAGGCGCTCAAGGACGCCCCCCACTGGCAGGACGCGGACCTCCCAGAGGACCACTATGCCAAGCCGACCAAGCTCGAAGTCCCGTCACCCTACGCCACCGCGGCCATTCGGCTGCTGCTGGCCACCGGGGCGCGCCGGAACGAGATCCTGACCCTCAAGTGGGCCCAGGTGGACAAGGTGCGGGGCGTAGTCGTGATCGAGAACCACAAGACGGACGGATCCATGGGGGTGAAGGAGCTCCCGATCAACAGCGCCGTGGCCGCGATCCTGGCAGAAGTCGAGAAGCTCCCCACGCGGGGCCTCCGGAACGAATACGTCATCCAGGGGCATACCCATGGCGGGCACCTGGTCAGCTTGCAATACTGCTGGGAGAGGATCCGGCGCGCGGCCGGCCTGGCCGCTAGCGGGGCCGTGGACCTGACCGACGTCCACCTCCATGACCTTCGCCACACCTTCGGCGCCTGGGCCGTGATGAGCGGCCTGAGCCTCCCGAAGACGGGCGACCTCTTGGGCCACGTCACGCCGATCATGACCCAGCGGTATAGCCACTTCGCCACCGATCCCCGGCTCCAGGCCTCCGAGCAGACCGCCGGGCCCATCAATGCCGCACTCGGCTTCTGACCATGACTATTCAGGAGATGGAAGACCTGGCCTGGGAGTATGGCGCCGTGGTGGTTTACGGGCCCATGCCCACAGCAGCGATCGTCTTCGCCAACCGTCCGAACGAATGGCCCACCAGATCCACGGTTTCTATCATGGCGTGGATGTAACGACCCGAAGGCTCGAGAAGACCGCCTAGACTGAGACAGGCGCGGCTAGGGTAGCTCCCGAAAAGCCAGGTCCCCTCCTGGTTGCCGCGCCTCCTAAAAGGGGCACCGAGGGGGGTGCATGTGAAACGATTACTGCAGGAATTCGAGACCCTGCCGAAGAATCCGAAGGCCACGATTTCAAGCTGGCTGGCAATGCGGGGAGATCATCTCATCTATTTCGCCGCCTGGTATTCACAGGCTTACCAGGAGGCCCTCCCCAAGCCTGATGGGAAACCAGCTCCAACGCACCTGGACAGGAAACTCAGCGCTCTCGAGCATGCGTTCCGCGACCTTGCCAAAGCGCTCGAAAATCAATCCAGCTCAATCCGAGGAGCACTCTCCGAGGCTGAGATCGACATGTCCGAATGGGGCCCGGTTCGATGGAAAGAGCTGAGAGAGATGGAAGGGGCCATCAGCACCATGCGAACGAGCGCCAAGCCGGAGGCATTCCCCTTGACGCAGCGCCTGGTCAATGTCGTGGCCACGATCGTCAGACGGGATCTTGGTGGCAAGAAGGAGCACGTGCTTCCAATCGCTCAATCCATCCATCGTTGGGCCACGAAAGACACCAATGGGGAATTCCTCGGCGGGGCCTACATCGATGCGTCCTGGGAACGGGCGAAACGGCCCTAATGGGGGGAGACGCTTGCACGTCCTGCAAGGCTGGTCACCTTTCGAGGCATCCCTGTGAGGGCGAGCCTGTGAAGTGCGAAGAGATCCGGAAGGATCCCGCAACTTCACAGGAGACGCAATGGACCCCACAACCACCCCACGCGCTGCGTGGTCTCTGCCTGAGTTCCTCACGCGCTACCAGGTGACCAGGACGCGAGCCTTCGAAGACATGAAGGCCGGTCGCCTCCAGCGCGTTCGCATCGGCCGCCGCATCCTGATCCCCGTCGAGGCCGCTGAAGCCTGGTGGCAGTCCCTGCAAACGGCCAAACGCGTGACCAGGTTGGATGAGGTGCTCCAGTGACGATCAAGGAACAAGCCAAGGCCCAGAGGCTCCAAAGCGTCCCACGCAAGGCCTGGTCAGTCGCTGAAGTGGCCGCGTCCACCGGGCTGAGCTATGCGGGGATCCGGCGCGAGATCGCCGCTGGCCACCTGGTCACCGTCAAGATGCGCCGAAGGACCCTTATCCTCGATGAGGACTTCCGGATCTGGCTCGCCTCCCTGCCCAAAGTAGGTTGAACCATGGCGAGCCAAACGGAAGGACCTCGGCCGGAGAGGCTGAGCAGTGATTCAAACGACCCCCGGATGCCCTCACGCCTCAGGGCTGGAATCGGAAGGACCCTGGCCATCATCGAAGGCGATCGCCCATACA
>JBBQHW010000024.1:0-38821 GCA_038324335.1 Holophagales bacterium | reverse complement strand
GCACCAGCGGGCCGTGGCCGGGCGGTGGGCCTGCCTGGCCCATTGCAGCCAGAGCGCTTCAGGATCCGGGGCGAACCGGGCTACCCAGAGCCGCAGGCGACCCTCGAGCCAGCTGAGCCCCGTGGTGGCGGTCCCGGCCATGGCGCCGATCCAGGCCGATATCAGGAAGGTCCAGAGCGCCAGAACCAGAAGTACGGCCCAGGTCATGGCCAGGAAATGCAGGGGAGTCCCAAACAGGGCGAAGGGGCCCAGCAGGATCAGGAACAGCCCGAACATGGGCCAGCCCCAGATCCGCCAGCCTCCCAGCGGCACGGGTGCTCCTGGTCCTCGCATCAACGGGCTTTCAAGGCCTCGTCCAAAGCCCGCCGGGCCATGCCTTCGCCATAGCCGGACCAGCGCTTCACCAGGCGGCCCTGGCGGTCGATGATGAGCGTGGTGGGAATGCCCCGGATCTCGCCGAAGGCATCCAGGGCCTTGGCTCCGTCCGGCAGATAGGCCTTGAGACCGAGTTGGGGGTTGTGGGCCAGGAAGGGCTGCACGTCCGCCCAGCCGCCCCGGTCCACGGAGATGGGCAGCACCACGTAGCTGTCACCACCAGCCTTCTGCAGCTCGGCCACCTCCGGCAGCGACTTCCGGCAGGGGGGGCACCAGGTGGCCCATACGTCCACCAGTACCACCTTGCCCTTGAATTCCGCCAGGGTGCGATGGTTCCCCTCCGCATCGCGGAAGGCCACGCGGCTCACGTCCGTGCCACTGGAGGCCCCTTCCGAGCCGCCACCGAACATTCCCCGGACCAGCACCACGCCTCCCAGCAGCAGACCGCCCCCGACCAGCGCGGCCGCGGCCATCATTCGCCAGCGGGATTCGGGAACGTAGGTCTCGGACATGGCAGGCTCCAGTGTTCGGTCCTCCCCGAGCAACGCGGGCGTCGCCCGGGGTCTAGGGTCAGTCTTCAGGGTAATGCCCCAGCGGGTCGCTTCATACTGGGGGAATGAGCCTGATCTCTGCCCACTCTCTCCCCGCCCGTCTGTCCTCGGTCCGCCTGCTGGATGTGCGGCCGGATCCCGCGGACCATGCCGCCGGGCATCTGCCTGGGGCGCTGCACGCCGATCTGAACCGGCAGCTGAGCACCGCCACCGGGCCCGGCCACGACCCGGCCCGTGGGGGACGGCACCCGCTGCCAACCGTGGCGACCTTCGCCGCCCAATTGGGGGCCTGGGGCATCGGTCCCGACACCGAGGTGGTTGCCTACGACGCCACGGGCGGCAGCAATGCGGCGGCCCGGCTCTGGTGGATGCTGCGGGCCCTGGGGCATGCGCGGGTCTTCGTGCTGGACGGGGGGCTCCAAGTTGCGCTTGGGGCCGGGTTACAACTGACATCGGAGATGCCCACCATCGAGGGCACTTCCCCGTATCCCGCTGATAGGTGGCAGTTGCCGATGATGGACGCGGATGGGGTGGAAGACCTGCGCGGCGATCGTGCCCGGAAGCTGCTGGACGTCCGGTCCGCCGTGCGCTGGCGGGGGGACGAGGAGCCCTTCGATCCCGTGGCCGGCCACATTCCCGGCTCCCTGAACCTTGCCTGGAACGAGAACCTGGGCCCTGAGGGCCGCTTCAAGACGCCGGAGGACTTGCGTACCCAGTATGAATCGCTGCTGGCTGACACGCCCCCGGATCGCCTCACGGTCCACTGCGGCAGCGGCGTCACCGCCTG
Source organism: Holophagales bacterium (assembly GCA_038324335.1). Lineage (GTDB taxonomy): Bacteria > Acidobacteriota > Holophagae > Holophagales > Holophagaceae > Geothrix. Next base: position 37,108 of record JBBQHW010000024.1, on the reverse strand, counting down.
CCATACCCTGCTGGCCCTGGAGGTCGCCGGCCTCCCCGGCGCGGCGCTCTACGTGGGCAGCTGGAGCGAGTGGTGCCGCAGCGGACGGGAGATGGCTCTCAACTCGAAGGGCCCTGTTTGAACCCCTGGCGTGGCCTCCGGGGCCTCCCCCGCGAAGTGTGGCTGGTCTGCGCCAGCACGCTGATCAACCGCCTGGGCACCATGGCCCTGCCCTTTCTCGTGCTGTACCTCACGGAAGGGCGCCGCTGGACCCCCGCCGAAGCCGGCTACGGCATGCTGGTCTACGGCGCGGGCGCCCTGACAGCGGGCCCCTTCACCGGCCGCCTGGCGGATCGCCTGGGCCACGTCCCGGTGCTGAAGGCCAGCCTGTGGTCCTCTGGCGCCCTGCTGCTGCTGCTGCCCTTCGCCACAATCAGACCGCTGCTCTTCGCCCTCATCTTCCTGTGGGCGGGCCTCACCCAGGCCTTCTGGCCCAGTGCCATGGCCCTGCTCACGGGACTCGCCAAGCCCGAGCAGCGCAAGGGGGTCTTCGCCCTGCATCGCCTCGCCGCCAACCTGGGCATGGCCGTGGGCCCGGCCATGGGCGGTTTCATCGCCCACCACAGCTACCAATGGGTGTTTTGGACCGATGGCCTCAGCACCCTGACCGGAGCGCTGCTGCTGAGCCTGTTCCTGAAGGCCCCACCGGCGACCGTCCTCCCCCATGATCACGTGGCCGGCCAGAGCCCCTGGCGGGACCGGCATCTGGCCTACCTGCTGCTGCCCTTCATCCCGGTGCTGATGGTGTTCTTCCAGATCGAGGGCACGCTCCCCCTCTGGGTGGTGCGCGACCTGGGCCTCGGCAGCCGCTTCTTCGGCCTCTTGTTCACGGTCAACACACTCGTGATCGTCGTGCTGGAAGTGCCCCTGAACCTCGCCATGGCCCACTGGCCCCACCGTTGGCTGCTGCTCTTAGGTTCTCTCTGTCTGGCCGTGGGCTTCGGCCTCATGGCCTGGGCCACGGGCCACATCATGTTGATCCTCACCACGGTGATCTGGACCTTTGGCGAGATGATCCTCTTTCCCGCCGTGAGCGATGCCGTGGCCACCCTGGCGCCCCCGGACCGCCGCGGCGAGTACATGGGCCTGCTCTCCCTGGCCTTCGCGGGAGGGTTGGCCCTGGGGCCCTGGCTGGGCGTGCTGGCCTACGCCCAGCTGGGGCCGCGGGTCATGTGGTGTTCCACCTTTTTCATCGCCGGCGGCGCGGGGCTGCTGCTGATGAGGTTCAGAGTGCCTAACAAAGCCTCGACGATGCCCCGAGGAGGGGATCCGCTCGAAGGGGCTTGATCGCGACTCAGAGCTTGCCCATGCTCTTGCCCGCGCAGCGCAGGTCCGTGCAGGCGCGGATCACGCGGTCGGCCATGCTCTGCTCGGCCTTCTTCATGTAGGAGCGCGGATCGTAGACCTTCTTGTTGCCCACTTCGCCGTCCACCTTCAGCACGCCGTCGTAGTTCTTGAACAGGTGCTCGGCGATGGCGCGGGTGAAGGCGTACTGGGTGTCCGTATCGATGTTCATCTTGACGACGCCGTAGTCGAGCGTCTCGTGGATCTCCTGGAGGCTCGACCCCGAGCCGCCGTGGAACACCAGCAGGGACTGGGCCCCGCCACAGGCCCTGGCGATGGCCGCCTGGCCGTCGCGGAGGATGCTGGGCTTCAGCACCACGTTGCCCGGCTTGTAGACGCCATGCACGTTGCCGAAGGTGGCCGCCAGCATGTAGCGGCCCAGAGGGGCGAGGGCAGTGTGCGTGGCCACCATGTCCTCGGGCGTGGTGTAGAGCTTCTCCTTGCCCACGCTGCTGGTGTCGTGACCATCCTCCTCGCCGCCCACCACGCCGATCTCCACTTCCAGGATGAGTTCGCTGGCGGCGCAGCGCTTGAGCAGCTCGGAGGACCGGGTAATGTTTTCGGCGAGGGCCAGCTCGGAGCCGTCGAACATGTGGGCGTTGAACAGGTTGGGCCGGCCGGCGGCGCGCCGGGCTTCGGTCTCCGCGATCAGCGGCAGCACGAAGCCCTCGAGGTACTTCGGATGACAGTGGTCCGTGTGCAGGGCCACGTTCACGTCATAGGCCTGGGCCATGTAGTGGACGTAGTCGGCCAGGGCGATGGCGCCCCTGGCCATGCTCTTCACGCCCAGGCCGCTCATGAACTCGGCGCCACCCGTGGAGACCTGGATGATGCCATCCGCGCCCGCGGTCTTGAGGCCCAGCAGCACGGCGTTGGCCGTTTCCGTGGACGTGACGTTGAAGGCCGGGTAGGCAAACTTCTCCGCCCGGGCCTTGTCCAGCATCTTGACGTATTGGGCGGGATTGACGACGGGCATGGATTCCTCCTGAGACGCTCAGTTCCAACCTAGCAATGCAGCGGGATACATGCAAAAGGGAACTTCGGGCCGTAGGTTTGGCCCAGTGCTAGGAACGGACCTCATCCCCCACGTGGATCTGGCCGCCTTGGAGGATCTCGGCCCGCAGGCCGCCCCGGTGGACGAGTCCCGCCAGAATGGAGGGCTTGCCGGTCATGCGGGCCAGGTCACCGCAGGGCTCGCAAAGCTCGTGGCCGCGCAGGCGCGCGCCACCCACGCTGAAGTCGCGACCCACCAGGTGATTCAGGGCCACGCCCCGGGTGATGATGTTGCGGCGGGTCTCGCCCGCAGCCAGCACCAGGCCCAATTCGCGCTCCAGCGCCTCGATGGCCTCGGCCTCGACCAGGGTGATCTGACGGCCCGGCTTGTCCTTCGCCGAGAAGCTGCCCTTCCTGGTGGCATAGCGGTCGCCCTCCAGGCCCACGCCCGCGATGGCTGTGACCTCGGCCACGCCGCGCATGGCGGCCTCGGCGGCGTCCGTGATATGGATGGCTTCGACGCGCCCCTGGGACATGGCTTTCCCCTTTCAGTTCTGCAGGTTTGGACGGGCAGCCCATCCACCCAGCGACCATGGTGAGGCATTCCGCCCGGTCCAGGCCAGCCCGACTTCCAATCGCTTGACCGTGGGGGGGCGCGAAGCGTATGTACAGACAAGAAATCCCCGTGGCACATCCGATCAGCCCTCCTTCGGCTCGTTCTGAACCTCCAGAACGGCCGTGACCCGGGCCAGGTACCGAAGTGCGGCTGCCCCTGCCGTGAATGGGGCGCGAGTGGAGGGCTGGGATGGCAAAGGAGTCACTGGTCGGCGCGACCGTCTCGCACTACCGGATCACGAGCCTGCTCGGCTCCGGGGGGATGGGCGTGGTCTACGAGGCAGAGGACACCCGGCTCGGGCGCCACGTGGCAGTGAAGGTGCTGTCCGACGAGATGCAGAGCGATCCGTCCGTCCTGGAGCGGTTCCAGCGCGAGGCCCGCGCGGCCTCGGCCCTGAACCATCCGGGCATCTGCACGGTGCACGCAATCGAGCAGCACGATGGGCAGCACTTCATCGTCATGGAACTGCTGGAGGGTCAGACCCTCGCCAAGCGCATCGGCCGCCAGCCGCTGGAGCTCGCGGAGATCCTCGACCTCGGCATCCAGATCGCCGATGCCCTCGAATCGGCCCATGCGAAGGGCATCGTCCACCGCGACCTGAAGCCGGTGAACATGATCGTCAACACCCGGGGCCAGATCAAGATCCTGGATTTCGGTCTGGCCAAGATCGGCGCCCTGACCAGCTTCGCCAGCGACGCCTCCCCGGATTCCCGCTTCGAGACCTCACTGGACCGGGCCGATCTCACCGTGGCCGGCATGGTGCTGGGCACCGTGCACTACATGTCCCCGGAGCAGGCGCGCGGCCAGCACACCGATGCGCGGACCGACCTCTTCTCCCTGGGCACGGTGCTCTATCAGATGGCCACCGGGTCGCTGCCCTTCCAAGGCGATACACAAGCCGTGGTGTTCGACGCCATCCTCAACCGCGATCCCGCCCCGCTCACCGAGGCCAATCCGGCGATGCCCGCAGCCCTGGGCCGGATCCTGGAGAAGACCCTCGAGAAGGACCGCATTCTCCGCTGCCAGACCGCGACGGAACTGAAGACCGACCTGCTGCGGCTGAAGCGGGACCTCGACTCAGGCGCCCGGCGCCAGGAGGAACTGGCGGATTCGAAGGGGAAGCCCGAGGGAACGGCGGCACGCTCGGTCGCCGTCCTCTACTTCGAGAACCTCTCCGGGGTGAAGGAGGACGAGTACTTCCGGGATGGCGTCACCGAGGACATCATCACCGAGCTCTCGAAGATCCAGGGCATGCACGTCTACTCGCGGCCCACGGTGCTGGCCTACCGCGACCGGCCCGTGACCCCTGCGGAGATTGGCCAGCAGCTGCGGGCCTCCTTCGTGCTCACCGGCAGCGTCCGCCGCTCCGGCAACCGGCTGCGCATCACGGCCCAGCTCATCGACACCCATACCGATTTCCCGCTCTGGTCGGAACGCTTCGACCGGGAGATGCAGGACGTGTTCGAGGTGCAGGACGAGATCGCCCGGAAGATCGCCCAGGCGCTCCGCATCAAGCTCACCACCCAGGAACGGGAAGCGCTCGCGGCCAAGCCCACGGAGAACATGCAGGCCTACGACCACTACCTGCGGGGCCGCAGCTATGCCCGCCGGCAGACCCGCCAGGACCTGGAATTCGCCCTCCAGATGTTCAACGACGCGGTGACGCAGGATCCCGACTTCGCCCTGGCCCACGCCGCCATCGCGAACGTCTGTGCGCAGTTCTTCTGGCAGTACGACCGCGAACCAGGCTGGATCGACCGCGCCCGGGCGGCCTCGGAGAAGGCCGTGGCCCTCCGGCCCGAGGTGCCCGAGGTCATGGTGGCGCAGGCTTGGATCCTCTATTCCCGGGGCGAATACTCGGATGCAGCGCGCATCCTCCGCGCGGTGTTGTCCCGGAAGCGGGATTGCGAGGGGGCCTTCTACCTGCTCCTGCGCTGCCTCTTCGCCTCCGGCGAGTACCAGGAGGTCGCGGGCCTGGCCGAGGAGGCCATCGAGGCCGCCGGCTCCGACTACAACGTCTACGTCCCCATCCTGAATTCCCTCGGCGCCCTGGCCAAGAAGGAGCTGCAGAGCAACATCCTGCTCCGGGCGGTCCAGGCCTTCGAGGCCCACCTGCGGGAGGTGCCCGAGGATGCCCGGGCGCGCAGCCTCCTGGCCTCCTACTACGCCGAGGTGGGGCGCACCGAGGATGCCCGGCGAGAGGCGATCATGGCCATGACGCTGCGCCCGAACGAATCCTCGATCCTCTACAACGCCGCCTGCACCTTCTGCCTCATGAACCAGAAGGGCGAAGCCCTCGAAGCGCTGACGAAGGCCTGGCGGGCCGGCTTCCGCGACACCGACTGGGTGCGGCGGGACCCGGACCTGGCCATCCTCCAGGATGAGCCCGAGTTCGAACGGCTCTACCCCGCCAAGAGCTAGGCGCGTGGCCGATGGCAAACGAAGAAGCCAGGCTTTGCCTGGCTTCTTCGCGGGGGTCCGGGGGTGTAGGTCGCAGACCGGGCCCCCGGAGAAAATCTATCCCAGCACGGCTTCCAGCTGCTCGATGGCCCAGTCGATCTGCGCCTTGGTGATGACGAGGGGCGGCGCCAGGCGGATGGTGTTCTCGTGGGTGTCCTTGCAGAGCATCCCGCGGTCCTTGAGGGCGTAGCAGTACTTGCGGGCGCCGCCGGCCTCGGGCTTCAACTCCACACCGGCCCAGAGGCCAATGCAGCGGACCTCCTTGACCTTGTCGGTCTTCAGGCCTTCCAGCCGAGCCTTGAAGTAGACGCCCAGCTCGGCGGTCTTTTCGACCAGCTGCTCGTTCACCAGCACGTCCAGGGCGGCGCTGGCCACTGCGCAGGCCAGCGGATTGCCGCCGTAGGTGCTGCCGTGGATGCCGGGGGTGAAGACATCCATGACTTCGTCGTTGGCCAGGAAGGCGCTCACGGGGTAGTAGCCTCCACTGAGGGCCTTGCCGATGGTGATGCCGTCCGGGCGGATGCCCTCGTGTTCGAACGCGAAGAGCTTGCCGGTGCGGCCCAGGCCGGATTGGATCTCGTCCAGCACCAGCAGGCAATTGTTGGAGGTAGCCAGATCGCGCAGGCCCTTGAGGAAGCCCTTGGGCGGGATCACCACGCCGCCCTCGCCCTGGATGGGCTCCATGAAGATGGCGCAGGTGTTCTTGTTGATGGCCTGCTTCACCGCCGCGAGATCACCGTAGGGCACGATCACGAAGCCCGGCGTGAAAGGACCGAACTTGCTGGTGCTGTCGGGATCGGTGCTGAAACCCACGATGGTGGTGGTGCGGCCGTGGAAGTTGCCATCGGCCACGATGATCTCGGCCTTCCCGTACTCGATGCCCTTCTTGTCGTAGCCCCACTTGCGCATGGCCTTCAATGCAGTTTCCACAGCTTCAGCGCCGCTGTTCATGAGCAGGGCCTTCTGGAAGCCGGTGAGCTTGCAGAGCTTCTCCAGCAGCGGGGGGAACTGGTCATTGCGGAAGGCGCGGCTGGTGAGGGCCAGCGTCTTGATCTGATTGATCATGGCCGCGCCGATCTTCGGGTGGTTGTGGCCCTGGTTCACGGCGGAGTAGGCCGCCAGGAAATCCATGTACTGCTTGCCGTCCACATCCGTGAGGAAGACGCCCTCACCCTTGGTGCAGACCACGTCGAGAGGATGGTAGTTGTGGGCGCCGAACTGGTTCTCCTGCGCGATGAGGGCTTCGGACTTGGCGGCGAGGGTGGCCATGGAACCTCCGAAAAGGATGGCGTGGGAGTGGACAAGGAGCTCGAAGCGAGAAGTCTAGTCCTGTGGGGTTTGATTGTCAGGTTTCTCAAGAATTCCTTGACGATTTGTCAGGGACCGTCCCTCGAAGGTTGGGCCCGTTCCCGGTATCGGCATCAGCCCGCCCGCAGGCGGGCTGCCACAATGAGCTCCATTCCCCCTATCCTGGACCTCCCGGAGCCCCCATGACCGAGCAGCCCATCTCCCTGTACGGCGACCAGCCCGAAAGTCCGAAACTCAAGGCCCCTGGCCTCATTGATCAGATCGTCGGCGTCTTCACCAGTCCGGTGGACCTCTTCCAGCGGTTGAACAAGGCCCCCAGTTGGGCCTGGGCCCTGGGTGTGGCAACTGTCGCAGCGGTGCTCGTCACCGTCATCTGGGGGCTGAAGGTGGACGTGGACGACATGCTGCGACCCATCCTGGAGCGCAACCCCCAGATCCAGTCCGCGCAGATCGACACCATCATCGAGATGCAGAAGAAGTTCATCCTCCCCTTCAGCGTGCTCGCGGCCCTCTGTGGTCCGGCATTCGTGATGGCGCTGGTGGGCCTCTTCTACTGGCTGGTTGGCAAGGGCCTGAGCGAGGCGGAGGCACCCAGTTATCCCCAGGCCCTCAGCGCGGCCGTGGTGCCCGGCCTCGTCAAGCTGCCCTTCACGCTGCTGCTCATCGTGATCTGCCTGGTGCGTCCCATCGGTGGCCTCACGCCCGACAAGATCGCGCCGACCTCCCTGGGCTTCTTCCTCCACGTGGAGAGCTTCAAGCTCCAGGCCTTCTACTACAGCCTGGACCTGTTCTACTTCGCGGAGGCCGTGCTGGCCTACCTGGCGCTGCGGTACCTGCTGCGCATGAAGACCATCGGCGCCCTCATCGGCGTGCTGGTGCCCCTGCTCCTCAGCATCGGGATGCGCGTCCTCGGGGCAAAATAGCCCAACCCTGCCCGCGGGTTTCCGGGGCAGGGTTGACGCGTCCCTCCAGGACCGGGTCATACTCCCTCCATGCTTCCCCGAACCTGGTGGTGGGTCCTCGCCTTGGCGGGGCTTCTGTTGTTGGTCAGCCTCCGGCGGACCCTCCGGCGCGCCTTCCGGCGCCTGGTCTGGCGCCATGCCCTGCGGACGCGGCGGGAGTTGGGATTCCGCCTCAATCCAGTGACGGTCACCCGGAAGCAGCGGCTGAAACTGGACCTGCTGGCGGATCCCGAACTCCGCGCCCGGATCACGGCCCTGGCCACGGAGACTGATCGGGACGAGGCCAGCCTGCTCGCGGACGTCAGTCTCTACCTCGACGAGATCATTCCCAATTTCAACCTCATCACCACCTACACCTTCGGCAAGCGCCTGGCGGGCTGGCTGCTGCGCACCTGCTACCGCGTGCGCATCGGCCGCAGCGCGGAAGCGGCCCTGAACCGCATTCCCCGCGGCGCCTCGGTGGTCTACGTGATGAACCACCGAAGCAACGCGGACTACCTGCTGGTGGCCTTCCTCCTGGCCAACCGGGTTTCCATTTCGTACGCCGTCGGCGAATGGGCGCGTGTCTGGCCTCTGGAGGGCCTGTTCCGCAGCTTCGGCTCCTTCTTCGTGCGGCGGCGCTTCCGCGATCCGCTCTACCACGCGGTGCTGGAGCGCTACGTGCAGCGGGCCGTGGCCCAGGGCATCACGCAGGGCATCTTCATCGAGGGGGGTCTCAGCCGCGACGGGCGCCTGCAGGCCCCCAAGCTCGGCCTGTTGGACTACATGCTTCGGGCCGGGGCGAAGGATCTGGTCTTCATCCCCGTGGGGATCAACTACGACCGGGTGGTGGAAGACAGCAACCTCGTGCGCGAAGCGCTCGGGAAACCGCGGCGCAGCCCCCTGGCCCTCCTGCGGCGCACGGCCCTCTGGCTGCTGGGCCTGGTTTGGCGGGGGGCCACCCGGCGTTTCCACCGGTTCGGCTACGCGGTGGCTAACTTCGGCCAGCCCATTTTCGCCCGGGCCGCCCTCGAAGGGGCCGATCTCCGGGACCTGGATTGGGAGGCCCGGCGGCCTCTTCTGGAGGCTTTCGCCGATACTCTCGTCCGCGCCGTGGGCACGGAGGTGCCCATCACGCCCGTGGCGGCCGTGGCCTGGCTCTACCGGGAGCTGGGAGAATCAGCACCGGGCCGAGCCCAACTGCGGGACCGCATGCTGGAGATTCTCGGCCACGCCCAGGAGCGGGGATTGCCCCTCTACCTGCCCCGGGGCTCGTACCAGCGGGCCTTCGACGTGGGCCTGCGGGTTCTGCTGCTGCGGCGCATCCTTGTGCTGGAGGAGGGGCGCCTGGTCCTCCGCGCCCACAAGGCGCCCCTGCTGGACTATTACGCCAATGGCATCGCCCACCTCATGGGCGGGCCCCGGACCCACTAGACTGGTGGACCGTCCCACCGGAGTCCCCATGTCCAAGCTCGTCCGCATCGCCAATGGCCAGGGCTTCTGGGGAGACAGCATTGATGCCCCGGTGCGCCTGGTGGAGGCCGGCGGCATCGACTACCTGACGCTGGACTACCTGGCGGAGGTGACGCTGTCCATCATGCAGAAGCAGCGCCGGAAGGATCCGCGCCTGGGCTATGCCACGGACTTTGTGGACCTGATGCGCCGCGTATTGCCCCAGCTCCAGGCCAAGCGCATCCGCGTGGTGGCCAACGCCGGGGGCGTGAACCCGGAGGCCTGCCGCGCGGCGGTGCTGGCGGTGGCGCGGCAACTCGGCATCACGGGCCTGAAGATCGCCACGGTGACCGGCGACGATGTGCTGGCGCGACTGCCCGAATTCCATGCCCAGGGCCTTAGCTTGGCCAACATGGACACGGGTGAAGGCCTCTTCGACGCGCCCCGGGAGATTCTCAGCGCCAACGTCTACCTCCAGACCCAGGCCATGGTGGAGGCCCTGGATACCGGCGCCGACATCGTGCTGACCGGGCGCTGCACGGATCCGGGCCTCACGCTGGCGCCCCTCATCCACGAATTCAGGTGGGCCGCCGATGACTGGAACCGCCTGGCCGCGGGCACCATCGCCGGCCACATCCTGGAGTGCGGCGCCCAGGCCACCGGCGGCAACTTCACCCGCTGGTGGGAGGTGCCGGACCTCTGGAACGTGGGCTACCCCATCGCCGAGTGCGCGGAGGATGGCACCTTCGTCATCACCAAGCCTGCCGGCACCGGCGGCCTGGTCACCGTGGCGACCGTGAGCGAGCAGCTGGTCTACGAGATGGGCGACCCGGAGCACTACCTCACGCCGGACGTGGTGGCGGATTTCACGAGCATCAAGCTCGAGCAGGCCGGGCCCAACCGGGTGCGCGTCAGTGGCGTCCGCGGCCAGCCCCGCACCCCCTTCCTCAAGGTGAGCGGGGCCTACCTCAAGGGCTACAAGGCCACGGGCCAGCTGGTCATCAGCGGGCCCCGGGCCCTGGAGAAGGCTCGCTTGTGCGCCGACATCGTCTGGCGGCGCCTGCAGGCCGCGGGGTTCGAATACGAGCACACCGATGCGGAGTTCCTGGGCGCCAGCACAGTCCACGCGGGCATGGCACCCGCCCCGGCGGACCCCGCCGAGATCGTGCTGAGGCTCAGCGTGAAAGATCCGGATCGGGCCAAGGTCGAGCGCTTTGGCCGCGAGCTCGCCCCCCTGGTCACGGCGGGACCGGCGGGCGTCACGGGCTTTGCCGGGGGCCGGCCCAAGGCCCAGGAAATCGTGGCCTACTGGCCCGCCCTGCTCCCCCGGGAGCTGGTCACCTGGGCCGTGACCGTCGAAGAGGTCTAAACCGGGTGCCTGGTCACTGGGTCCAACTCTTGCACCCTTGCGGGTCACCTTCCCAGTCGCCACCCTTGTTACAACAGGTTCAAGGAGTCCCCATGGCCATCCACGCCCGCCTCGTCATCGGTTCGGTCGGCATCCTCGCTCTGCTGGGCTGCTACAGCTCCGACCACCACGACTACAACACTTCCAGCTACCTGGTGAACGCCATCGCCGTGGCGGACATCGACGCCAATGGCCTGCCCGACATCCTCGGCCTGGTGTCCACCGCTTACGGAAATACCTCCACCCAGGGCTACGTGTCGACCCGCCTCCAGTCCTCGGCCGGCGCCTTCGTCCTGCCCACCCGCTTCGGCGTGGGCACCGGCCCAGCCAACCTGGTGGTGACGGATATCAACGGCGATGGCCGCCCCGATCTGATCGTGGCCAACGCCGATGACCAGACGGTCACCGTCCGTTTCGCGGACTCCGCCAAGCCCGGCTACTTCCTGCCCGCGATCGTCCTGGCCACACCGGGCCGCACCCCGCTGGACGTGGCCGTGGGCAACCTCAGTGGCCACGCGGATGGCCGGCTGGATGTCGTGGTGGCCACCAGCGGCGCCAACAACGTGCTCATCTTCACTCAGACCGCCTCCGGCACCTTCAATGCACCAACGACCTACACCGTGGGCGGCGATCCCCAGGCCGTCACCGTGGCGGATCTGGACGGCAACGGCCGGGCCGACATCGCCGTCGCCACCACCGCCAACACGGTCTCCGTGCTGCTCCAGACCGCGGCGGGCGTCTTTGCACCGACCGTGGACTACGCCACCGGCGTGCAGCCGGTGGCCCTCAAGGCGGCGGACCTCAACGGGGACGGCAAGCTCGATCTGCTCACCGCCAACTACGGTGCGGCCACCACTCCCGGCACGGGGGGCCTGAGCGTGCTGCTCCAGGGGACCACCCCGGGAACCTTCCTGGCCCCGGTCCACTATGCGACGGGCTATCGCTCCACTGCCCTGGCCGTGGGGGATCTGAACGCTGACGGCAAGCGGGACGTGGTGGTGACCAACTCGGGCCTGCCGGGTGATCCCGGCAGCGTCTCCGTCCTCCTCCAGGCTCCGGCCGGGGCCGGCGTCCTCCTGCCCGCCGTGAACTACGGCGGCGTCTATGGCCCCATGGGGGTGGCCATCGCCGACATGGACGGCGACGGGCGCCCGGACCTGGTGCTGGCCGACGGCGACATCGTCGTGCGCTTCAACAGCCCCACCACCCCAGGCACCTTCGGTTCCCCGAACTTCTTTTATAACTGACGCGAAATGGCCCCGGAATTCCGGGGCCATTTCGCCTGAGGAACGGAGCTCAGGCCAGCCTTATCCCAGGCTGACGTTGATCTTGCGGGGCCGAACTTCGGGGCGCTTGGGCACCATGAGGGTGAGGACTCCGTTGCGGAGTTCGGCCACCACCTGTTCGCCTTCCACATCCTCGGGCAGGGTGAAGGTGCGGCTGAAGCGGCCATGGCTGCGCTCCGCCAGATGGCTGCGCTCGCCTTCCTTCAGGGCCTCCTCCTCACGCCTTCCGGCCACGGTGAGACGGGTCCCTTCGAGGCTGATCTCCATGTCGGCCTCGAGGATGCCCGGAAGGTCGGCCTTGAACTGGTAGGCGTCCGGGGTCTCCCTCACGTCGAAGCTGGGCATGAAGGCGACCGGCGTGCCGAGGTCATAGTCCCGGAGGGGGTCCCAGCGCATGAAGTCGCGCATGAGACGGAAGGGCTCCAGGGTCGCGGCCGTAGCCGGAACGGCCTGGGGGGTACGGGTGCGAAGAATGCTCATGGGGTCCTCCTTTCAGGAAGGGAATTGGGTGGAGACATGGGTCTGATGCCATGCCGTTAATTTCGAATAAAATCTTAGTGTTCAGTAGTCATGTGTCAAGAGGAATATAAAAAAATCATTAACCTCTTGCATTACATCTCTTGACACATTTCTTTGACTGGATAGATTGGGGCCGCTGGGAGGTTGCCGTGCGCCGAAGCATCTTTACCGTCGGTTTGTTGTTGACGGGCCTACTGGCCGGGTGGTGCGGCCATGCCCTCACGCCCAATCTGGCCCGCCCCCGCATGGTGGAGCCGCGCGGTCCCCTGCCCGACTGGGAACAGGTGCCCATCCGGCGTTTCAAGGAGGCCGCGCCCAGCGTGGTCTACATCACCACCACCGAACAGCGCAGCCGGGACTTCTTCGGCCTTGACGTGGTGGAGGTCCCCGCGGGCTCCGGCACGGGTTTCATCTGGGATGCCGAAGGCCACGTGGTGACCAACTTCCACGTGATCCAGGGCGCCGCGCGGGCCTACATCACCCTGGCGGATGGCAGCCGGCATGAGGCCGCCTACGTGGGGGGCGCCCCGGACAAGGATCTGGCGGTGCTGCTGCTGGCGAAGACGCCGCCCAAACTGCGCCCCATCCCCCTGGGCAGCAGCGCGGACCTGCAGGTGGGCCAGGCGGTGCTGGCCATCGGCAATCCCTTCGGACTGGACCAGACCCTCACCACCGGCGTGGTGTCCGCCCTGGGGCGCGAGATCCAGAGCGCCACCCGGCGGCGCATCCACGGCGTCATCCAGACAGACGCGGCCATCAACCCCGGCAACAGCGGCGGACCGCTGCTGGACAGCGCTGGCCGCCTCGTGGGCGTGAACACCGCCATTCAGAGTCCCAGCGGAGCCAGCGCCGGCATCGGCTTCGCCGTGCCGGTGGATACCGTCAACCGCGTGGTGCCCCAGCTCATTGCCCGCGGGAAACTGGAACGTCCGGACCTGGGCTTCGAGCCCGTGGAACCGCGGCTGGTGGAGCGGGCCTTCGGACCCCAGCGGGGCGTCATGGTCGGCAGGCTCACCCGCGGAGGAGCCGCGGCCCGGGCCGGGCTCAAGGGCGTGATCGTGGAAGGCCGGAATGCCTTGGCGGGCGATCTCATCCAGGCCGTGAACGGCCGCACCATCGGGGACTGGGACAACCTGCTGGATGCCCTGGAGGCCCTGCCCATGGGCAGCGCCGCAGAACTGTCGATCCAACGGGAAGGGCGGAAGCTGCGCGTGGCGCTCAAGCTGGAGGCAGCCCGGAACTGATCAGCCCTGGATCCACACAGGCTCAATTCCCAGCAGTTTCCGCACGGCCTCGCGGCCCCTCGGCCCGGGGTCCACGGTGAAGTCGTTCACCCAGGCGTTCACGTAGCGGCCGATCATCTCGCGGTCCATGCCGCGGCCGAAGGACTGGCTGTAATCCACGCTCTCCCAGTGCCGCTCGCGGGCCAGCTCGACGCTCCGGCGCATGAGCCCGGCGAAACGCTGCTTCACGTCCGCGGGCAGATCCTGGCGGATGGCGTTGCCGCCCATGGGCAGGGGCAGGTCGTAGGCGTGCTTCCACCAGGCCCCGAGATCCACCACCAGGCGGAGCCCCGCCTCCCGGTACATGAGCTGGCTTTCGTGGATGAGCAGGCCCGCCTCGAAACGGCCCGCCAGCACCGCGGGCAGGATCTGGTCGAAGGGGAGCAATTCCACGGCGGGCTCGAAACCGTGTTCGGCGCACCACTTCCGCATGGCCAGGTAGGCACTGGTGCGGCGGCCCGGGATGGCGACGGTGAGGCCCTTCAACGCCGCCGGTTCCAGCGGTGTGCGGCTCACGACCAGGGGACCCGTGCCCTCCTGGATGCTGGAGCCCGCCGTCAGCAGGTCATAGCGGTCCCGCAGCTCGGGGTAGGCGCCAAAGCTGATGGCCGTGACGTCGTAGCGGCTCTCGGTGGCTTCGGCATTGAGGGTCTCGATGTCCTTGCGGATGAACTCGATCTCGAAGCCGTCGGGATCCAGCCACCCCAGGGCCAGGGGCGTCATCATGTAGGCGTCGTCGGAATCGGGGCTGTGGGCGATGGTGAACGTCATGGCGGACCTCCCCTCCAGTTCAGCACAGATTCTGGAGGAAAGGTGCCTCGTCAGTGGTGCACCGCCCGGGCCTGATAGTGGGTGTGCAGCAGGTGATGGGACTGCTCACCCAGGGGGGCGCCCAGGTAGTCGCGGTAGAGGGCCGTGATGGCTGGGTTCTCGTGGGACATGCGGACGGCCTTGCCCTCGTCCTCGGCGAAGATGGCCTTGATGCGCTCCCGGCGCACCTCGTTGGTGGTGAAGCGCGGCTGGCCGCCCCCGCCGATGCAACCACCCGGACATGTCATCACCTCGATGAAGTGGTAGGCCTTCTCCCCGGACTGCACCTGTTGGATCAGCTTTTCGGCGTTCGCCAGCCCATGGGCCACGGCCAGCTTCAGGGTCTGCCCCTCCAGGAAGGCCCACGCAGGGATGGCGCTGGGGATGGTGATGGAGACCTCCTTGACGCCTTCCAGGCCCTCGATGGGCGCCACGTGTAGCTGCTCGAAGGGGAAGGGCAGGCCCGTGACCAGGCTCCAGACCGTGCGCAGGGCGGCCTCCATGACGCCGCCGGTGTTGGCGAAAATGTCCGCCGCGCCACTGCTGGTGCCCATGGGCTGATCCATCGGCTCGTCCGCCAGGGCCACGAAATCCAGGCCCGACTGCGTGATCATGCGTCCCAGCTCCCGGGTGGTGAGCACCGCGTCCACGTCCTGGTAGCCACTGGCATTCATCTCCGGGCGCTGGGCCTCGAACTTCTTGGCGGTGCAGGGCATCACGGACACCACGTAGATGTCCTCGGGACGGCGGTTGATTACCCTGGCGTAGTAGGTCTTGGCCAGGGCCCCGAACATCTGCTGGGGCGACTTGGCGGTGGACAGGTTCGGCAGCAGCTCCGGATGGAAGTATTCCGCGTACTTGATCCAGCCCGGACAGCAGCTGGTGAACTGCGGCAGGTCCACGGCCTTCTGGTCCACCAGGGTCGCCTTGAGCCGCATGAGCAGCTCGCTGCCCTCCTCCAAGATGGTGAGGTCCGCCGCGAAGTTGGTGTCGAAGACCGCATTGAAGCCCAGGCGATGCAGGGCCGCGGACATCCTGCCCGTGACCCGGGTGCCCGGCGGCAGGCCGAAGCACTCGCCCAGGCCCGCGCGGATGGCGGGCGCCGTCTGCACGATGACGTGCTTGCTTGGATCGCTGAGGGCCGCCCAGACCCGTTCGATGTGGTCCTTCTCGGTGATGGCCGCCGTGGGGCAGACCGCCGCGCACTGGCCGCACTGGACGCAGGCCACGCGATCCAGCATCTGGCCGAAGGCCGGGGCCGCCACGCACTCGAAGCCGCGATCCTGGGCCCACAGGGCGCCGGTGGCCTGGATATCGCTGCAGACCGTGATGCAGCGGCGGCACATGATGCACTTGGCCGAATCGCGCACCAGGGCCGGCGTGCTCTCGTCCATGATCTGGTGGTGCTTGGCGCCCGTGAAGTGCAATTCGCGGATGTCCAGATCCCGGGCCACAGCCAGGAACTCACAGTCGTGGGACCGGGCGCAGGTCTGGCAGTCCCCCTCGTGATCCGAAAGCAGCAGCTCCATCACCGTGCGCCGGGCGGCGCGCACCTTGGGGGTATTGGTGCGGATCTTGAGGCCCTCCGCCACCGGCATGTAGCAGGAGGCCTGCAGGGCCTTGGCCCCTTCCACCTCCACCAGGCACACCCGGCAGCCGCCCGACACATGCACCCCTTCGAGGTGGCAGAGGGAAGGGATGCGGATGCCGGCCTGGATGGCCGCATTGAGCACGGAGGTGCCCTCGGGCACCACCACTTCGCTTTGATCGATGGTGAGCTTGATCATCGAAGCCCCCTGGTACGGGATGGAATGGGGATGGCGCGGGGAGATCGGCGGAACAGGGCGGCAACCATCAGTCCTCCGTTTCCCGGAAATCGCAGCGCAGGCAGCGACGGGCTTCGCAGACGGCCACCTGTTCGGTCCAGGACTGCTCCACCTCGTTGAAGTTCTCGCGGCGGCGCGCCACGGGCAGCAGTTCCATGTGGGCGCGGGCCATGTGCACGGGCTCCGCCGCGGGGTCGAAGGGCACGGTGCAGGCCCGTTCCCGCTGCCAGAAGGCATGCTCGGCACCGGTGAACTGGGCGTCGATGGCCACGGCGGCCCTTTCGCCGCCGGCCACGGCCTCCACAACCGAGGAGGGCCCCGTCACGGCGTCGCCGCCGCTGTAGAGCCATTCGAGGGAGGTGCGGCCGGTGTGGGGATCGGCGGCGATGAAGCCGTCGCGGTTGAGGGCCACCGTCAAGTCCCCGAGGAGCTTGGCGGGTTCCAGCCGCTGCCCGATGGCCGTGATGACCTGGTCGGCCTGGATCACGAAGGGCGGCTCGCCAGTGGCGACCGGACGCCGCCGGCCGCTGCGGTCGAACTCACCCAGCGTCATGGCCTGGCACGACACGCCCGTCACCAGGCCCTCCCAGTTGAGGATCTCCAGGGGCGCCGTCAGCACCCGGATCTTCACGCCCTCGTTCTCGGCTTCCTCGATCTCCTCGGCGTAGGCGGGCATCTCCTCCCGGGTGCGCCGGTAGAGCACGGTCACGGACTCGGCGCCCAGGCGGATGGCCGTGCGGGCCGTGTCGATGGCGGCATTGCCGCCACCGATGACCACGACCTGCTGGCCCACTGGCACGGAGCCGCGGATGTTGTACTGGCGCAGGAAGTGGATGGCATCCTCCACGCCCGCGGCATCCTCGCCGGGCACGCCCAGGTGCTGGCCCAGGGGCGCGCCCACGCCCAGGAAGACGGCCTCGTAGCCCTTATTGCGGAGCTCCTGCAGGCTGTAATCCCGGCCCAGGCGGCGGTGGGTCTCGATGCGTACGCCCATGCGCTCGATCATGCGCACCTCGAGGGAGAGGATCTCGCGCGGCAACCGGTAGGCGGGAATGGTCTGGACCGGCATGCCGCCGGGCCGGGATTCCGCCTCGAAGACCTCGGGCCGGTAGCCCAGGCGGGCCAGGAAGTAGGCGCAGGAGAGCCCGGCGGGGCCGGCACCGATGATGGCGACCTTGCGCTTGGCGTTGGCCTCGCTGGCCCGCACCTCCGGGTGCTGCATGGTGGCTTCGGTGTCCACCATGAAGCGCTTGATGCCGCGGATGGAGAGGGCCTCGTCCACCAGGCCGCGCCGGCACTTGTCCTCGCAGGTGTGGAAGCAGACCCGGGCGCAGACCGCCGCGAAGGGGTTGCGCTCGCGGTGCAGCCGGAGGGCCTCGGCAATGCGGTTCTGACCGACGAGAGCAATGAAGCCCGGCACGTCCACGTTGGCTGGGCAGGCGCTCTGGCAGGGCGCCCGCACCAGGTCGGGGCACACGCCCGCGACGCAGCGCTTCTCGCGGATATGGGCCTCGTACTCGGCGCGGAAGTGGCGGATGGTGGACAGCACTGGGTTCGGCGCCGTCTGGCCCAAACCGCAGAGGGAGGTCTCGCGGATGATGCGGCCCAGTTCCTCCAGCTTCTCGATGTCGCCTTCCTCGCCCTTGCCGGCGCAGATGCGGTCCACGATCTCCAGCATGCGCTTGGAGCCGATGCGGCAGGGCGGGCACTTGCCGCAGGATTCGTCCTGCACGAAGTCCAGGAAGAAACTCGCCATGTCCACCTTGCAGGTTTCCTCATCCATGACGATGAGGACGCCGGAACCCATGATGGCGCCCAGTTCCTGCAGGGACTCGTAGTCCACGGGCACGCTCAGGTGCTGCACCGGTATGCAGCCGCCCGAGGGCCCGCCAAGCTGCGCGGCCTTGAACTTCTTGCCGCCGGGGATGCCCCCGCCCAGGTCGTAGATGATGTCGCCCAGGGGCGTGCCGATGGGGATCTCCACCAGGCCCGTGTTCCGCACGGTGCCCGCCAGGGCGAAGACCTTGGTCCCCTTCGAGTGCTCCGTGCCGTAGCTCGCGTACCAGGCCGCGCCCCGCAGGATGATGGCGGGGATGTTGGCGTAGGTCTCCACGTTGTTCAGCATGCTCGGCTTGCCCCAAAGCCCCGCCTGGGCCGGGAAGGGCGGCCGCGGACGCGGCTCGCCGCGCTTGCCCTCGATGGAGGTCATGAGGGCCGTTTCCTCGCCGCAGACGAAGGCGCCGGAGCCCATGCGGATCTCCAGGTCGAAGCTGAAGCCGCTGCCCAGGATGTCAGAGCCCAGGAAGCCCCGCTCCCGCGCCTGCGCGATGGCGATGCCCAGGCGCTCCACGGCCAGCGGGTACTCGGCGCGCACGTAGGCGTAGCCTTGGCTCGCGCCGATGGCGTAGCCGGCGATGACCATGGCCTCGATGACGCTGTGGGGATCGCCCTCCAGCAGGCTGCGATCCATGAAGGCGCCGGGATCCCCCTCGTCGCCGTTGCACAGCACGTATTTGACTTCGCCCGGGGAACGGCGGCACAGAGCCCACTTCTGGCCCGTGGAGAACCCCGCGCCGCCCCTGCCCCGGAGGCCCGAGGCCTTGATCTCGGCGATGACCTCCTCGCTGGTCATCGTACCCAGCACCTTCTTCAGGGCTTCATAGCCCTGGTGGGCGATGGCGTCGTCGATGCTCAAGGGATCGATGACCCCGCAATTCCGAAGCGCGATCTTAACCTGGCGGTGGAAGAAGGGATTGTCCTCCAGCCGGGGCATGGGCTCGCCACTGTCCGGCTTGTGGCACACCAGCCGCTCGATGACTTCGCCCCTCTCCACGGTGCGTTCGATGATCTCGTCCACGTCGGCCAGGGCGATTTTCTGGTACAGGATGCCCTCGGGCTCGCAGAGCAGCACCGGCCCGCCCGCGCAGGGGCCGAGGCAGCCGGTCTCCACGAGCCGGACGGCGAGGCCACGCCGGGCCATGGCTTCACGCAGGGCCGCGCCCACGGGCACGGCACCGGCCGCCACGCAGCCAGCGCCAGAACAGAGATGAAGGGCGTGGATCCGGGTCATGGCAGACTCCGAGGTCACTCGTACGGCAGAAGAATCGAGGCGATCTGAGTGGGCTTGATGCTCTGATGGACGTCGCTGTCCACCAGGCACGCCGGTGCGATGCCGCAGGCGCCGAGACAGCGCGCCACTTCCAGCGTGAACTGGAGGTTGGGCGTGGTCTGGCCCACCTCGATCCCCAGGGACTGCTTGAAGCCCTCCAGCACGCGCTTGCCGCCCCGCACGTAGCAGGCGGTGCCCAGGCAGACCCGGATCGTGTGGCGCCCCCGGGGCACCGTGGAGAAGAAACTGTAGAAACCCACCACGCCGGCCACTTCGCTGTAGGACTTGCCCAGGCCCGCGCAGATGCGCTGCAGGGCGGGTTCCGGCAGGTGGCCGTAGATGCCCTGGGCGATCTGGAGCACCGGGATGAGGCCCCCAGGCACGGTCTGGTACTGCCCGATGGTCTCGTCCAACCGAACGAGCAGATCAGCCTCGCTGACCGCGCCGCCGCAGGAACACACGCTGCAGGTGTTCATGGACCCTCCTTCGGAAGGGCGGGAAGGAGCGACCTATTCGATGCGCGACCTTGTCCCGCAATAAGAACCTGGATGCCACCTCAGCTGAACGCACGCATGGAGCGAGTGCCTGGAATTCGGTCTGGAAAAGGGAACACAGACCCGGACGCCCCCATGTTCGGCGTAATCAACCCACGAGTCAACAATCAGTCATTGGCCTTGCCGGTATTTTAATTTTTGTCATTAAACGACTTGAACCTCCATTGAGCGGACGGCAACAAAGCATCTCTCTTCAGAAGGAACCCCCCTGCGCCGATCCTGGGCACACCGTGAGATAATGGATTTATCCAAGCCAGCTACCCTGACCACCTAATCCTGAGCCCCGATGGCCGAACGAGGTCATCTTCACCCGAAGGGCACCCATGTCCCGCATCCCGTTCTTCCTGATCCCCCTCCTTCCCCTGGCAGCCCTCGCGGCCTTCCAGGTCCCCGCGACCACCCTGAAGCTCGCGCCTCAGGCCCTTCAGGTGATCCACCCTGCTGCTGCAAAGAACGTTCCCGCGGTCCAGGCCTTGCGGAGGAACTCTGAATTGCAGGCGGGCCCGAAATTCCTGAGCTGGAACGAGAAGGTGGTCGCCCTGAAGGCGATGAATCTCTACTCCGGAACGGGCGGCAGCCCCGTGACGACCATCAACCTTACGGTCCAGAACCACGTGCAGACCGTGAACGGCGTCTATGCCGCCATGTACTACCTCGCTCCGATGTACGTGTATTCGGACTTCTATGGCACCGGGGTGGCCTCCTTCGGCAATTCGACCACCATGTACAACGGCACCGGGAACGATCCGACCCTGGAACTCCAGTTCAAGCCCCTCCCCAACAAGAAGTACCTCATCGATGCGGGGATGTACGGGACCGCCGGAACCTACTACATCTATGTCCACGTGGACAACAGCAGCGCCTTCCAGCAGATCATGCCCAATTCGGGCCGCCTGCTCATCGTCTTCCCGGGAACGGCCAAACCGCAGGAGTCCTACATCGCCATCCGGGGCAGCATTCCCGGACGCGGCTACTGGTCCTGGTACGGCTGCCAAATCACCGAGCTCTAGACCGAAAGCGGATGCTAGGATCGTCTGGTTCCAGTGCCTTCCTCAGAGGGAGTTCTTGTGACCCAGCCCGGCGCGAATCCATTGGCCGTCCCGCAGCCTCTCAGCCTGGGGGATGCGAGGTTCTACCTCGCCACCTCCCTCCTGGTCCTGGGCAACCTCCTGTTGCCCTATGCCCTGCACCAGATTCCCGATGCGGGTCGGACCTTCCTGCCGATCCTCTTCTTCACCCTCATCGCCGGGTGGCGCTTCGGGGCCAAGGCGGGCCTCCTCACGGGAGTGCTTTCCCCGTTGGTCAACCATGTCCTCACGGGCATGCCCCCGGCCCCGATCCTCCAGGCCCTCATGCTGCAGTCCGCCCTGCTGGGCCTCCTGGCCGCACTGATCGCCTCGCGCAGCCGCCAGTTGACCCTGCCGCTCCTCGCCCTGGTGGTGCTGCTGCATCAGGCGCTGATCCTGCTTCCCCAGCTGCTGCAGGCCGGCCTGCGACCCGCCTTCGCCACCTTCGAACTGCGGCTGCCGGCCATCCTCCTGCAAATCCTCGGCGGCTTCGCCCTGCTCTGGTTACTGGGACGCCTGTCGCCCCCAACCCCGGCCCCCCGTGAAGGATGAGCTCCTCCCGGGTTCGGGGTCGTCCCTGCCGGCGCCCCTGACGCTGCGGCTCTATGCCGGAGACGAGGTGATCTTCTCCAGCGACCGGCACTGGCTGCATCCGCTCTTCGACCTGGATGCCTTTTTCGCGCAGAGCGGCCAGGATCCTGCCCGGACCCGACTGGTGGACCGTATCACTGGCCGGGCGGCGGCCTTCCTGATGGCCCGGCTCCGCATCCCGGAACTCCACTCGCAGTTGCTCAGCCGTCGAGCCATTCCGATCCTCGAACGTTGCGACATCCATTACAGTTGCGATGAACTGGTGGACCAGATCGCCTGCGCCACCGAGGAACTGCTGGCAGATACCCATGAGCTGGAGGCCGCCTGGTCCCTCCTCCAGGAACGCAGATTCCGCACGCTCCAAGTCATCTAGAAGGGGAACAACCATGAAGACGGTCCAGCTGGCCTATGGCAAGACGGGTTTGAGCATGTCGGTGCCCGACGACGCGCATGTCATCGAACCGCGGCATCTGGCCGGACTGGCCGACGAGCAGGGCGCGGTGGTGGCCGCCCTGCGGAACCCCATCGGCACGTCGCCTCTGCGGGAGATGGTGAAGGCCACAGACCGGGTCTCCATCGTCATTTCGGACATCACGCGGCCCACGCCCAACCACAAGTTGGTGCCCTGGCTCCTGCAGGAACTGGCCCACGTGCCGAAGGAACGGTTCGTGATCATCAACGGGCTGGGCAGCCACCGCGCCAACACCCGGGACGAGCTCATCCAGATGTTGGGCCAGGAGATCGTCGACACCATCGCCATCGAGAACCATGATGCGTTCGACGACAGCAAGCTGCTCCACGTGGGGCGCAACACTTACGGCTCCGAGGTGTACTTCAACAAGACCTACGTCGAGTCGGACTTCAAGATCGTCACGGGCTTCATCGAGCCCCATTTCTTCGCGGGCTTTTCCGGCGGCCCCAAGGGCATCATGCCCGGCATCGCGGGCATCAAGACCATCCTGGACTTCCACAACGCCGAAATGATCGGCCATCCGAACAGCACCTGGGGGCTCATCGAGGGCAACATCCTGCAGGACTCGGCCACGCAGAACTGCCTCATGGCCAAGCCGGACTTCCTGCTGAACGTGACGCTGAACGGGGAAAAGGACATCACGAACGTCTTCGCCGGGGACGTGATCAAGGCCCACCGCATCGGCTGCGACTTCGTCCGGGAAAGCGCGATGTACGCCGTCGACGAGCCCTTCGATATCGTGGTCACCACCAACTCCGGCTACCCGCTGGACCAGAACCTCTACCAGACGGTGAAGGGCATGAGCGCCGCAGCCCTCATCGTCAAGCAGGGCGGCGTCATCGTCAGCACTTCGGAATGCTGCGACGGCGTGCCCAACCACGGCAATTACGCCAAGATCCTTCAGATGCGCGATACGCCCCAGGAACTGCTGGACATGATCAATGACCGCTCCTTCAGCATGTTCGACCAGTGGCAGGTGCAGGTGCAGGCCATCATCCAACTCAAGGCCGAATGTCTCCTCTACTCCCTGCTGGACGCGGACACAGTCCGCAAGGCGAAGTTCACGCCCATCGCCGATCTGGCGAAGACCATGAGTGAGCTCATCGGGCGCCAGGGCCCCAAGGTCCGCGTGGCGGTCCTGCCCTACGGGCCCCTCACCATCCCCTACGTGAAGGTGCCTGTCCCCGTCGGCTAGTCAGCCTTCCGGACCGAACGGGCACACGTCCTGCAGCTGATGTCCCTTGTGCGGGATCACCATCCGCACGCCGCCCCGCGGATTCGGCACGTCGCCGCTGCGCCTCGGAATGAGGTGGGTGTGACAGTGGAAGATGGTCTGCCCGGCCACCTCTCCCACATTCATCCCGATGTTGAATCCTTCGACCTGGGGATCCGACCGCAGGATGTCCCGGCGCAGCTGATGGATCAACTCCGCGCAGGCCTCCCGTTCCTCTGGAGTCAGGCCAAAGAAATCCGCCACGTGGCGCAGGGGGATCACCAGGGCATGCAGGGCCGTCACGGGGAAGGCATCCCGGATGGCGAAGGCCAGGGCATTGGAGGCGATCACGCGGCTCGCCATGGCAGTACAGAAGCGGCACTCCTGCGCTGTCGTCGTGGCTGGTTCGTTCATGGGGCTCCTCGGTACCAGCAGTTCAGCTGCCACTGATTATCGACCGGGCGGAGCGGGCAGGTGGATGAGGAACTCCCGACTCCCGCCCAACAAAAAGTCGCCCAGGGGCATCCCATGGCCGCGGGGGCATGATGCGCCGACTTGCTGCTGGTCTTCTGTTGGGTTTGCTCTGGGTTGGGCAGGGTCTGGCCCAGAGCCCCGTCGCCTGGAAAGAGTGGGGCCAAGGCCCCTTCGCCGAGGCCAGGCGCCAGGGCCGGCCCGTGCTCGTGGATGCCGAGGCCACCTGGTGCCATTGGTGCCACGTCATGGAGGCCAAGACCTACGGGGACCCGGAAGTGGCGGGGCTCATCAATGGCGCCTTCGTCGCCATCAAGGCCGACATCGACCGCCACCCGGACGCCCAGGAGCTCTATTCGGACATCGGCTGGCCGGGGACGACGCTCTATGCGCCCGATGGCAGGGTGCTTTGGCGGCATCGCGGCTATGTGCCGAAGGAGGACTTCCTCCCGGTCCTGCGCCGGGTGGCCCAGGAGGCCAAGGCGGGGGTGCTGACCCCCTGGCAGGAGGAGCCAACCAGCTCGAGCGAAACGACTGCCACCGGGGATCTGCTCAAGTTCGCCCGCGTGACGGTGGATGACACCTTCGATGATGACTTCGGGGGCTGGGGGGAGCAGAAGTACCCCATCGCCATGAACCTCGAGGAACTCCTCCGCAGGGGCGGCGAAGGGGCCCGGTTCCGGGCCCTCTATACCCTGTCCCAGCAACGGTCCATCACAGATCCGATCTGGGGGGGCCTGTTCCAGTACAGCGCCGGCCCCGATTGGCATGCGGTGCACTTCGAGAAGCTGGCCACCCTCCAGGCGGGCTACCTGGAGAACCTCGCCGATGCCTCCCGCGCGACCGGGGACGGGGATTGGCGCCGGGATGCCAGGCAGGTGCTCGGGTTCCTCCGCCGCTTCATGGCCCACGCGAACGGCGGCTGGTCCGCCACCGTGGACGCGGACCTGGGTGGCCATGGAGCCGTCAAGCCCCGCCTCCTGGGCGAGGACTACTACGCCCTCGGCTCCCAGGCCCGGCTCGACCAGGGGCTGCCGAGGACGGACACGCGGCGATATGCACAGGTGCAGGGTCTCCTCATCGCGGCCTGCGCCCGCCTCAGCGGCAGCCTGGAAGATCCCCGGTTGTTGCCGGAGGCTCGCAACGCCTTGGCCTACGCAGAGACGAGACTGCGCAGCGGGGAAGGCTACCGCCACGCGGAAGGCCAGGAGGGTCTCTACCTGCAGGACCAGGCCGCCATGTTGAAAGGCCTGCTGAGCCTTTTCGAGGCCACCGGGGACGAGGCCCTGTTGCAACGGGCGCAGCAGCTGGCCACCTTCCTGGATGCCCGGTTCAAGGCCCCGGATGGCCTCTACCTGCTGCGCGCCGATGCGGGGGAGCTGCCCGGGGCCAGCCGCCGCCCCGTGGACGACAACCTGGCCCTGGCGCGCAGTTTCCTGCGCCTGGAGGCCATCACGGGGGTAGCGGTCTGGCGCGAGCGGGCCCAGGGCATCGCCGACCAGCTCTGCACCAGGGCTGGCTTGGAGGGCCAGGGACGCTGGCTGGGGGATGCCATCCTCCTCCTCGCGGAGCTGAAGGAGGAGGCCGCTCACCTCGTGGTGGTGGGCGCCCCCCAGGATGAACGGACCCGGGCGCTGGTGGAGGCGGCACGCAGTGCGTGGCTTCCGGGCACCGTCCTGCTCCGGCATGATCCCGCCCGCGCCACGCCCCTCAATCCCGAGCTGAGTTTCCCCGTGCTGGGCGAACCCGCTGCCTTTCTCTGCGGCAGGGGCACCTGCAGTGCGCCTTTGAGGACGCCTGCAGCCCTGAGGAAGGAGGCCCGGCGTCGCCTCTGAGCGGAATGCCCCTGAGCGTTCTGTCTAGCTGATGGCCTCGGGTTTGCGCACGGCGAGCTTGGACTTCACTCGCTCCACGGCCTTGGCCGCCAGGGCGTAGCGGGGGTTTGCCTCCAGGGAAAGGTGGTAGTGCTCCAGGGCCTTGTCCAGCTGGCCCTTGGCCTCGAAGACCCGGCCCAGGTTGAAGTGGGGGAAGCAGTAGCTTTCGTACCGCTTGGCCTTGAGCGCCATCCGCAGCCAGGGGATCGCCTCGTCCGGCTCACCCTGCTCCACGTAATAGGCTCCGATGTCGTTGTAGGGATTGCCGAATTCGGGATCCAGGTCGATGGCGAGGTGGCAATCCTCGATGGCCGCCGCATAGTCCTTCTCGAAGGAACGGGCCCAGCCGCGGAAGGTGTAGGCCTCGGCCGTGGGGCAGATCTCGATGGACTTGGTGTAGAGGGCGATGGCCTTGTCCACCTCGTTCTTCATGTGGAGCTGGTAGGCCTTGCCGACCCACTCCATGGCTTCCTGCCGCTTGTCTTTCCGGTCCTGCTCGTCGCTCATCGGTCCTTCCTTGCTGGTCCCAGGATAAACCTTCAGCAACCAAGGGCCACCTTAGCCTCTATTCTGGAGCCATGGCCAACGATCTGCCCGGTTCCTTCTGTCAGAATTGCCTCTCCTGGAATCCCGGGGAGCGGGAAACCTGTCAGAAGTGCGGGACTCGACTGCTGATCCTCGCGGGGGACCAGACCTGGGAGGACGAGCCGGAGGACACCGACGGCGGCGAGGATCTGGAAGAGCACCTGCTGGAACGCATTACGGGGCTCGAGGAGACCATGCGCCGGGTGGAGACCTACCTGGAGACCGTGTCCGACCAGTTGGGCAAGTTGGAGCGCAGCGAAGTGATGCTCCGCAACGGCCTCATGGCCCTGGTGCAGGAGATGGAACAGAAGCGCCAGCTGGATGCCCATGCCTTCTCCGAACGCTGGGAACAGCTGGTGGAGGAGAACCTGCACCTCATCAGTGCCCGGGAGCTCTTCACCCGCTACCGAGCCCGCATCCTGCCCATCGCCCGGCCCAAGTCCATGTCCCAGCTCAAGCGGGCCCTGCTGGAGACCACGGCCCTGCTGGAAGCCGCCGACCTGCTGGGTGCCGCCCAGCGGCTGGGCCAGGCCGTGCCCCTGGATCCCAAGAATTACGAATTGATCTTCACGGCGGCTTCGCTCCACGAGGCGGCCCAGAACTTCGAAGAGGCCGAATCCCTGGCGCGCAAGGCCGTGGGCCTGAGCCCCCGGCACTTCGAGGGGTGGATGCTGCTGGCCAAACTCCTCCAGGAACTGCCCGAGCAGGCGGACCAGGCCATCGAGGCCCTGCACCAGGCGGCGGACCTGCGTCCCGAGGACCCCGAGCCCCGCATGATGCTGGCGGAGCTGCTGCTGGATCAGGACGACCTGCAGGGGGCCCTGGAGGCCGCCCAGGAAGCCGTGGCCAGGCGCAAGGATGGCGAAACCCTGCTGCTCCTGGGCCAGGTCCTATTGGCCCGGGGGGAAAGTGCCCTGGCCGTGCCCGTGCTCAAGGACGCCAGCGTCTACCTGCCCGGCGATCTCCACGTGCGCGAGGCCCTGGCCGAGGCCTACCTGCAGCAGGACGAGCGTCCCAAGGCCTTCGCCATCCTCCAGGAACTGCTCATGCAGAACCCAGGAGATCCGCACCTTCTCCTCATGCTGGACGCCGAGAACCACGCCCAGTTGCGGGAGGCCCGGGACGGCAAGACCGGCACCCAGATCATGCTGGACGAGGCCGAGGCCCTGCTGGAAGAGGGCCAGACCGAGGGCGCCGAAGTGCTGCTCAAGCGGGTGCGGCGCAAGGGCCGCAGCCAACGCTCGGAGTGGCTCGACCTGCGCCTGGCCTTCCTGAATGACCCCGAGAAACAACTCAAGGCTGCCCTCACCTTCGCGTGCTCGGACCGGCATCCCCGCCTCTGCTTCCTGGCCCTCCGCCTGGTGCTTGAGCACCTCATGGAGCAGAAGCGGGAGCCCGAGATCACCCTGGCCCTGGACGCCTACCTCAAGTGCCATCCCAAGAGCACCGGCGCCTGGGAGGCGGCCCTCATGCGCCTGGCCTACCGCCTCCTGAACGGGCAGATCACCGAGCAGGACCTGGTCGAGGTGCGCCGCCTCCACGCCCACCCCCTGCCCGGCCTGGAACCCCGCGCCCGGACCCTGCTGGGCCAGTACCTCCTCGCCCTCAAGCACCACCAGGACGTGCTGGACCTGCTGGACCCCCTGCTGGAGAAGGAACCCACCCTCATCAACCACTTCCAGATCGGCGCCGCCCTGGCGGGCCTGGGCGCCCAGGAGGACGCGAAGGTACTACTCAAGGCGGGCCTGGACGCCGATCCCGGCGACCTCAACGACACCCAGGCCAAGGGGGTGAAGAGTCAGATCCGGGCCCTGGTGAAGGAGTTGGAAGAGGGAATCCAGGCTTGAGGGTCCGTGATCCAGGCCCCAGTCTATTAAGTTGACAAATTTGGTCGAGATTGCAAAATAGAGGGAATCGGGAGACGGCGATGAGCACCACCTTGAACGTGGTCACCAGCCAGGAATACAAGTACGGTTTCGTGACGGACATCGAGTCGGATAGTGTCGCGCCCGGGCTGAACGAGGATGTCATCCGCTTCATCTCGGCCAAGAAGGGCGAGCCCGAGTGGCTGCTCGAATTCCGCCTGAAGGCCTACCGCCACTGGCTGACCATGACCGAGCCCGACTGGGCCAACGTGCACTACGCCAGGCCCGACTTCCAGAAGATCGTCTACTACAGCGCCCCCAAGGCCAAAGTAGCCAAGTACGCCTCCATGGACGAGGTGGATCCCGAGTTGAAGCGCACCTTCGAAAAGCTGGGCGTGCCCATCAACGAGCAGGCGGCCCTGGCCGGCGTGGCCGTGGACGTGGTCTTCGACTCCGTCAGCGTGACCACCACCTACAAGGAGAAGCTGGCCACGGTGGGGGTCATCTTCTGCAGCTTCAGCGAGGCCGTGCGGGAGCATCCCGAGCTGGTGAAGAAATACCTGGGCAGCGTCGTGCCCTCTTCGGACAATTTCTACGCGGCCCTCAACAGCGCCGTGTTCACGGACGGCAGCTTCGTGTTCATCCCCAAGGGCGTCACCTGCCCCATGGACCTGAGCACCTACTTCCGCATCAACAACAAGGAATCCGGCCAGTTCGAGCGCACCCTCATCGTGGCCGAGGACGGCGCCAGTGTGAGCTACCTGGAGGGCTGCACCGCGCCCCAGTTCGACACCAATCAGCTGCACGCGGCGGTGGTGGAACTGGTGGCTCTGGACCACGCCTCCATCAAGTACAGCACCGTGCAGAACTGGTACGCCGGCGACAAGAACGGCCTGGGCGGCATCTTCAACTTCGTGACCAAGCGCGGGCTCTGCAAGGGCAAGGCCTCCCACATCAGCTGGACCCAGGTGGAGACCGGCAGCGCCATAACGTGGAAGTATCCCAGCTGCCTGCTGGTGGGCGACGAGAGCGTGGGCGAGTTCTACAGCGTGGCCCTCACCAACCACAAGCAGCAGGCGGACACCGGCACCAAGATGGTGCACATCGGCCGCAACACGCGCAGCACCATCATCAGCAAGGGCATTAGCGCCGGGGACAGCTCCAACAGCTACCGCGGCCTGGTGAAGGTCATGTCCAAGGCCGAGGGCGCCCGCAACTTCAGCCAGTGCGATTCCATGCTCATCGGCCAGACCTGCAGCGCCAGCACCTTCCCCTACATCGAGGTGCAGAACCGCAGCGCGCGGGTGGAGCACGAAGCCACCACCAGCAAGATCGGCGAAGAGCAGCTCTTCTACTTCCAGCAACGCGGCATCCCCACCGAGGAAGCCATCAGCATGATCATCAACGGCTTCTGCAAGGACGTCTTCCGCGAACTCCCCATGGAGTTCGCCGTCGAAGCCACCAAGCTGCTCTCCCTCAAGCTCGAAGGAAGTGTGGGATGAGATTTGCCACGGATGAACACGGATCAACACGGTTAAGAACTGTGATTCCATTTCATCTGTGTTCATCGGTGTTCATCTGTGGCTAGGAGTTCTTTCATGTTGTCCATTAACAACCTCACCGCATCGATCAACGGCACGCCGGTGCTGAAGGGCATCGACCTGGAGCTGCAGGCGGGGGAGATCCACGCGATCATGGGGCCCAACGGTTCCGGCAAGTCCACCCTGGGCAAAGTGCTGGTGGGCCATCCGGCCTACGAAGTGACCGGCGGCGAAGTGCTCTTCGAGGGGAAGAACCTCTTCGAGCTGGACCCCGATGCCCGGGCCCGGGCCGGCATCTTCATGGGCTTCCAGCATCCCATCGAGGTACCAGGCGTGAGCAATGCCGCCTTCCTGCGCCTGGCCTACAACAAGAAGGCCGAGGCCGAGGGTCGTGACGAGCTGGATCCCCTGGAGTTCGACGACTTCATCCACGAGAAGATCAAGCTCGTGGCCATGAAGGAGGAATTCCTGGACCGCAGCCTCAACGAGGGCTTTTCCGGTGGCGAGAAGAAGCGCAACGAGATCCTCCAGTTGGCCGTGCTGGAACCCAAGCTGGCCATCCTCGACGAGCTGGACAGCGGCCTGGACATCGACGCGCTGCGCGTATTGGGCGACGCCGTGAACCAATTGCAGCGACCGGATCGGGGCCTGCTCATCATCACCCACTTCCCCCGCATCCTGGAGATCATCCAGCCCCAGTTCGTGCACGTACTCTCCGGCGGCCGCATCCTCAAGAGCGCCGGCCCGGAGCTGGCCCTCGAACTCGAAGAGCGCGGCTACGACTGGGTGCTGGAAGAGGCCGCCGCCGGGGGCGCCCGATGACTTTGGTGGCGGCCGGTTCCAACCTGGTTGCTGACCTGCTGGGCGGGCCGAGGCCCGCCGAGTGGGCTGCGCTGCGCGAAGCGGCGGAACTGCGGTTGGCGGGGCGCGAGCTGCCCACGACCACGGAGGAGGATTGGAAATACACGGACCTGAAGGCCCTCGCCGGGATCAGCTTCGGGCCCGCGCCCAAGGCCACCGTGGACATCAGCGCCCACTTGCTCCCGGAGATGGTGGGCACCCGCCAGGTCTTCGTGAACGGGCGCCACGCCCCCCACGCCAGCTGCACGGCGGCCCTGCCCGCGGGCGTACGGTTCCTGCCCCTGGCTACCGCCAGCGAGGCCTGCCATGGCCTGGGAACGCTGGGCCAGGACGCGCCGAAGAGCCTCTTCGAGGACCTGAACTCCGCCCGCTTCCAGGATGGCGCCGTGCTCCTGGTGCCCAAGAACATGAAGGTGGCCCTGCCCCTGCACCTGCTCTTCATCACCAAGGCGGATACCCCCGTGGCAGTCTTCCCGCGCCTGCTGGTGATCCTCGAACGCGGCGCCGAACTGGAGCTGGTGGAAGAGCACCTCGGCGAGGGCACCTACCTGAGCTGCCCCGTGGTGGAGATCCGCGTGGCCGAAGGGGCCATCCTCCGCCACGAGCGCGTGCAGCGCGAGGATCTGGAGGCTTTTCATCTGGGCACCCTGTGGGCCGAGGTGGCCAAGGGCGGCCAGTACCACAGCCGCACACTGAGTTTCGGGGCGCGGCTGTCGCGACAGCAGCCCTGGGTGCAGCTCGGCGAGGGCGCGGAAGCCACCCTCGACGGCCTGGCCCTGCTGGACGGCCAGCAGGTGGCCGACACCCACAGTTTCCTGTGCCACGCCGGACCCCACGGCACCAGCCACCAGCTGCACAAGTGCATCGTGGACGGCAGGGCCCGGGCCATCTTTAACGGCCAGATCCTCGTGGCCCCCCATGCGCAAGGCACGGACGCGAAGCAGCAGAGCCGTAACCTGCTCCTCTCCGAAGCCGCCCGGGTGGACACCAAGCCCCAGCTGGAGATCTACGCCGACGATGTGAAGTGCAGCCATGGCGCCACCGTGGGGCAGCTCGATCCCGAAGAGCTGTTCTACCTGCAGAGCCGTGGCCTTAACGCCGACGACGCCCGGAACCTGCTCACCTACGGCTTTGCCGCGGACGTGCTCACCCGCGTCCCCGTGGCCAGCCTGAGCCGGGCCCTGCGCCGCCTGGTCATGGCCCGCACCCAGGCCGATTCGCTGGGGGACCTATCATGACCGAGGGGGACCGCCTGCTCGCTAACACTCGCGATGTCCCCCCCGGGACCCCCCGCGCGATGCCAGGGCAAAGCCCTGCCACCGCGCCTCTCATGACCACCACCCTACTGCCCCTCGACGTCACCGAGATCAGGAAGGACTTCGGGCTATTATCCCGGGTCCTGAACGGCAAGCCCGTGGTTTACCTCGACAGCGCCGTGAGCGGCCAGATGCCCCGCCAAGTCATCGAGCGCATGGCCAAGTATGAGCGGGACGAGCACACCAACGTCCACCGGGGCGTGAGCACCCTCAGCCAGGAAGCCACCGATCATTTCGAGGCCGCGCGGGAAAAGGTCCGCAAGTTCATTGGGGCTGGTTCCATCAAGGAGATCGTCTGGACTCGGGGCACCACCGAAGCCATCAACCTGGTGGCCCAGACCTACGGCCGCATGATGGTGAAGGAGGGCGACGAGATCCTGCTGTCCGCCATGGAGCACCACGCCAACATCGTGCCCTGGCAGATGCTGGCCCAGGAGAAGGGCGCCACCATCAAGGTCATCCCCATGAACGATGACGGGGAACTGATCCTGGAGTCGCTGGACGAACTCATCACCGACCGCACGCGGATCGTGGGCGTGGTGCACGTCAGCAACGTGCTCGGCACCGTGAACCCGGTGAAGGAGATCATCGCCCGGGCCCACGCCAAAGGAGTCCCCGTGCTGGTGGACGGGGCCCAGGGCGTGCCGCACCTGCGCGTGGACGTGGTGGACCTGGACGCCGATTTCTATGTGTTCAGCGGCCACAAGCTCTCGGGTCCCACGGGCATCGGCGTGCTCTACGGCAAGCTGGCCCTCCTTGAGGCCATGCCCCCCTGGCACGGCGGCGGAAGCATGATCCGCTCCGTCACCTGGGAGAAGACCACGTACCTCCCGGCGCCAGGCAAGTTCGAGGCGGGCACGCCGCCCATCGCCGCCGCCATCGGCCTGGGCGTGGCCCTCGACTACCTGGCCGCCCTGGGCCTGGACCGCATCGCCGCCCACGAGCACGACCTGCTGGTCTATGCCACGGAGCGCCTCAGGACCCTTCCCGGCCTGCGCATCCTCGGGAACGCCCGGGCCAAGGCCAGCGTCATCTCCTTCGTGGTGGCGGGCATCCACCCCCATGACATGGGCAGCCTGCTGGATGGTGAAGGCGTCGTCGTCCGTGCTGGCCACCACTGCGCCCAGCCCGTCATGGCCCGCTTCCACGTCCCCGCCACCACCCGCGCCTCCTTCGCCTACTTCAACACCCGCGAAGAAGTCGACATCCTGGTTTCCGCCGTCATCAAGGCGATCGAGCTGTTCAAATGAGCGACCCCCGCGAGCTGTACCAGCAGGTGATCCTGGAGCACAACCGGAAGCCCCGGAACTTCGGGAAGCTGGAGGCCTGCACGCACCATGCAGAGGGGCACAACCCCCTCTGCGGCGATGAGCTGGACCTCACCCTCGTCATCGAGAATGGACTCGTCGTGGACATCAAGTTCCAAGGCAGCGGCTGCGCCATCGACGTGGCCAGCGCCAGCCTCATGACCGGTGCGGTCAAGGGCAAGCCCGTGGCCGAGGCCGAAGCCATGGCCGAGCAGTTCCGCGGCATGGTGCGCGGCGAGTTGGAGCCCGGCACGCAGACGCCCCTGCTGGGCAAGCTCACGCTCTTCAGCGGCGTCAAGGACCTCCCCAGCCGCGTGAAGTGCGCCGTCCTCCCCTGGGCCACCCTCCACGCCGCACTCAAGGGCGAAGAAGAGGCATCCACAGAATGAGAACCTATCCACAGATCCCACAGATTCCACAGATTAAAAAGAATCTGTGTGAATCTTTGGAATCTGTGGACAAAAAAGGCTTTTGAAAATGCCCAAAATCGCCGAGATCGAGTACACCCCCAACCCCAACGCCGTGAAATTCGTGCTGAAGGAAGCCGTTGCGGTGGGCTTTCCGAAGTCCTTCCCCAACGCGGAGACCGCCGAACACGACGAGCTGGCCAAGGGCCTCTTCGCCGTGGGCAACGTCACCTCGGTCTTCATGCAGGACAAGTTCCTCACGGTCACCAAGACCGACGACAAGGGCTGGCCCGAGATGCTGCCCCTGCTGGCGGCGCCCATCCGCGCTGCCGCGGGTGCGGGCGGCCAGACCCCGGGCGCTTCCATGCCCGCCAAGGTGTTCAGCAGGATCGAGGACGAGAACGACCCCATGCTGCGGGACATCCGCATGGTGCTGGAAAGCGCCATCCTGCCGGCGCTGGCGGCGGACGGTGGCGGCCTCGAACTGGTGGGCCGGCACGAGAAGCAGGTCATGATCCGGTACATGGGCGCCTGTGGCTCCTGCCCCGCCAGCCTCACGGGGACCCTGGTGGCCATCGAAGGAATGCTGCAAAAGGAAGTGGATCCTGAGATCGTGGTGATCTCGGTCTAGCCTTCATCCACCCTCCACTGCGCCGCCAGAATTCCAAGGGAACGCCATGCCTTCAGCCCGCCGTTCCACCGCCCTGCTCGGCCTGCTCTCGCGAGCCTCCCGGCCCTGGCGGCGGACGGTGGCGGCCTCGAACTGGTGGGCCGGCACGAGAAGCAGGTCCTGATCCGGATGAATACTCGTAAAGGGGGCGCCTGTGGCTCCTGCCCCGCCAGCCTCACGGGGACCCTGGTGGCCATCGAAGGAATGCTGCAAAAGGAAGTGGATCCTGAGATCGTGGTGATCTCGGTCTAACAATCAACCACCCGCCGAGGCGCCGTCAGATCCCAAGGGACCCCGCCATGCCTTCAGCCCGCATTCACCCCGCCCTGCTTGGTCTGCTCCTCGCCAGCCTCCCGGCCCAGGCCCAGGACTCGGCCCACAAGCTGCCCGAACACCATTCAAAGTCGGGAGTTCACTGCTACGACTGCCACCAGGAGGAGAAGCCCACCAAGAAGGCCGTGGCTTCCGAATCCTGCATGACCTGCCATGGCGACTACCCCGCCATGAAGGCCGTGACCAAGCACCTGCCCGTGAACCCCCACGATTCCCACCTCGGACAGATCCCCTGCACGGAATGCCATCGCCAGCACCTGCCCCCGGTGGTGAAGTGCCTCGAATGCCACAAGGGGAAGTTCCAGTTCACGGCCAAGTAGGCCGAGAGCCTTGGGCCCGCTGGAACTGGAACCCGCTCCGCCATTCGGGGCCTGCTGCCGAATAGCACTGCTCGAGGATGGCCACGGATTCAAGCCCCAGGCGTAGGAGCGTGGAGGCCCGGGTGCCGTAGGTGGGCGTCCGGACGAAGGCCGGCGACAGGGCCCGCTCCCAGGCGAGGGGAACGCCGGTGTGCGGCAAGCGGCCATCCTCGAAGGGCTCCGCCTCCGCGAGCCGGGTCAGCAGGGCTTCGTCATCCTCCAGGCCCGCGGCCAGGCCCAGCTTGAGCCCTTCCACCTTGGGCCAGGGCTCGTCGAAATCCCCGTTGGAGACCGCATGGATGCCTGCGCTGAACGGGACGACCCCAGCGTGCCGGCTCTCGTAGCCCAGCAACTCCTGGCCATCGAACAGGAGCAGGTTGAAAGGATTATAGCGGTCCGCCTGGGTGCTTAGCTCGTCCAGGAAGGCCCGGGCGCTCCCGCCCCCCTCCAGGAAGCCCACGGGGAGCAGCCCCCGGGAGGGCCGGTCCGGCTGCGACTGCGCCGGGTCCCGGTGATTGGTGATGGCCGCCAGCCGGCCATCCACGGTCACGCCCAGCCAGGTGCCGCCGGCCCGCAGATCCCGGCCCGCCAGGATGCGCCCCCCTTCCCACCAGGCCAGGGGGGCCGTGGGCCGTTCGTAGAACTCGTCCCGGTTCGCCGCGAGGACCAGGGGGACCGGGCCGTCCGGGTGCCAGTGGAAGGCGATGATGCACATCTCCCCATTCTGCCCCGGTCCCTCCGTTACATTTCCTCGCAACCGGGGGAATTCTGGGATAACCTGGGCGTTCTGCCGGACGCATGTGCCGGGATTCCAGCGCACCACCAGAGCGTGGGCGCAACCAAACGAGGTGGACTTACATGTCCAAGTTAGAATCTATCATCAAGGGCCTTGGCTCCAAACAGATGGGCCGCATCACCGTACTCGATTCGGGGTACGTGGAGGACGACACTGCGGAAGGCCAGGAGTTCATGGCCGCCCTGCAGGGTGAGACCCGTGGCCTGCGTGAAGAAGAAGTCGTGCGTGGCGTCGTCGTGGAGATCCGCGGCAAGGACGTCATCATCGACATCGGCTACAAGGGCTCGGGCACCGTCATCCTGGACGAGTTCAACAACCCCGACGGCACCCAGGGCGTCCAGGTGGGCGACGTGGTCGAAGTGCTCCTCGAGATGCTGGAGGATGCCAACGGCAACGTGCGCCTCAGCCGCGAGCGCGCCGAGAAGATGAAGATCTGGGACGAGGTCGAAAAGGCCTTCCGTTCCAACATGACCGTGCACGGCACCGTGCTCGAGAAGGTCAAAGGCGGCCTGGCCGTGGACATCGGCATCCGCGCCTTCCTGCCCGGCAGCCAGGTGGACATGAAGCCCGTCCGCAACCTGGATCCCTACCTCGGCAAGTCCTTCGACATGAAGGTCATCAAGGTCAATCGCCGCCGCGGCAACATCGTGCTGTCCCGCAAGCTGTTCCTCGAAACCATCAACGCCAGCCTGAAGGAAGAGACCCTGTCGGGCCTCGAGGAAGGCAAGCTGGTCGAGGGCGCCATCAAGAACATCACCGAGTACGGCGCCTTCGTCGACCTCGGCGGCGTGGATGGCCTGCTGCACATCACCGACATGTCCTGGGGCCGGCTCAACCATCCCAGCGAGATGTTCCAGGTGGGCGACAAGGTCGAAGTGGCCGTGCTCAAGTACGACAAGGAGACCGAACGCGTCTCCCTCGGCTACAAGCAGAAGTTCCCGGATCCCTGGCTCTCCGTCGAGGAGCGCTATCCCATCCAGGCTTCGGTCAAGGGCAAGGTCGTCTCCATCACTGACTACGGCGCATTCGTGGAACTGGAGCCCGGCATCGAAGGCCTCGTCCACGTCTCCGAGATGAGCTGGACCAAGAAGGTCAAATCCGCCAAGGGCATGGTCAACCTGGGCGACCAGGTGGACGCGCTCATCCTGCAGGTGGACAGCGAGAACCGCCGCATCAGCCTCGGCATGAAGCAGATCACCCCCAACCCCTGGATGGCCATTGCCGAGAAGTACCAGCCCGGCATGATCGTCACGGGCACCGTGCGCAACATCACGGAGTTCGGCGCCTTCGTCGAACTGGAAGAGGGCATCGACGGCCTCATCCACGTGTCCGACTTCAGCTGGACCAAGAAGATCAAGCACCCCGGCGAGATCGTGAAGAAGGGCGACGAGGTCACCGCCAAGGTCCTCAACCTGGATCCCCTGGCCCAGCG
>JBBQHW010000023.1:0-40928 GCA_038324335.1 Holophagales bacterium | reverse complement strand
CGCCACCCCCGGCCCCTCCCGCGCCGCCCGCCCCCACGATCGGGGTGGACATGCCCACGGGCTCCCGGACGGAGCGCCGCACGGAGCGGCTGGCCCAGGGTTCGAAACTGTGGGTGAGGAACCGGAATGGCGACATCCGGGTCACCGGCTGGGACCGGGACGAGGTCGTTCTCACGGCCCAGATCCGAGACAGCGAACGGCGCCGGGTGGAACTGGTGCTCCAACACAAGGGCCCGGACCTGGACATCGAGGCGGTCTTCCAGCAGCCCAGCTGGAGCTTCGGCGTCTACGTCAGCCCCCGCTGCGAGCTGATCCTGCAGGTGCCCCGCAGGCTCCAGGGCCACTTCCGCACCACCAACGGCACCGTCGCCGCCGAGAACCTGGACGGCTACGCCCGCTGCGAGGCCACGAACGGCAGCATCCTGGTGAATCACATCCGCGGCGAGGTCCACGTCGACACTACCAATGGCCCCATCGAGGCCCGCAGCCTGAACGCCCGCATCAAGGGCAGCACCACCAATGGCCGCATCATCCTGGAGGACGTCGAGGGCGGCGTCCGCCTGGAGACCACCAACGGAACGATCCGCGCCCGCAACTTGGACGGCTGGGGCGAGGGCATCCGTCTCGAATCCACCAACGGCACCATCGACGTCGATCTGGGCCGGGCCACGGGTGATCTGGTGGCCGAGAACAGCAACGGTTCCATGGACATCAAGGTCGCCGGCGCCCAGGTGATCGAGCTGACCAAGCATAGCGCCCACCTGAAGGTGCCGGGCCGGACCCAGCCGATCCGCCTCGAAACCACCAACGGCAGCATCCGGGTGAAGTAGGCCAGTGAAGTCTAGGAATCGGGTAGTAACCTGGGGGCCATGCGCCTGCTGGTTGCCATCCTGATCACCACCGCCCTGGGCCTGCAGGCCCAGGTCCCCCGCCTGACGGATGTGCAGGAACGGCGCCTGGCCAATGGTGCCCGGCTGCTGCTGGTGGAACGGCGGGGCGCGACCGCCTTCCACGCGACCCTGGTCTTTCGCGGGGGACGGGCGGAGGAGCCCACCGCGGCCGCCGGCGCCACGGACCTGCTGGCCCGGGCCCTGTTCGGCGCCACCTGGCCCGAGGATCTCGAAGCCGCCAAGGGGCAGTCCGTGCTGGACGCGCTGCTCAAGCAGGAGGAGGGCCTGCTGGAGGCGCTCCGGCTGGAACGGCTCCACCACCGCCGCGGCGCCAGCACTGCCGCGTCCCTGCCTTCGCTGGAGGCCAGCCTGGATGCCATCCAGTCCCGCCTGAAGGCACAGTTTTCATCGTCGCCACTGGCAGACCTCTATGCCGCCCGCGGTGGTCGGCAGCGCGCCGAGGCCACGGCAGATGCGCTGCTGGCTGGAACCGAACTCCCCCTGGAGGCCTTCGAATTCTGGTGCCGCACCGAGAGCCTCCGCCTCAGGACCCTCCAACTAAGCCACTTCTCCCATGCCCGCAAGGCCCTGGAGACGGATCTCAAACACCAGGGCGACCAGGGCCTGGCCCTGCTCCGCGGTGCGGCGCTGCCGGGCCATCCCTACGGCCGGGATCTCTCGGACCTGCTGCCCGCCCTGGAGGCCCTCCGCTGGTCCGACCTGAGGACCTACGCCCACCGGGCCCTGAGTCCGGAACGGCTCACCATCATCCTGGTGGGTGGGCTGAGCCTGGAAAGCGCCCTGCCCCTGGTGGAGCGCCATCTGGGTTCCCTGCCGGTGCCGCCGGACCTGGAGGATGCGGTGCTGCCCGAGATTCCCGCAGACCTCGGCGACCGCCGCGTCCAGGCCCTCCTGGGCGGCACGCCGCGGCTGTTGGCAGGCTGGCGCATCCCACCCCGTCAGCATCCGGACCACCTGGCCTTACGCATGGCCGCCCAACTGCTGGCCGGCGGCCAGGCCAGCCGCCTGCCGACCCAGCTCATCCGTCTGAAGCTCCTGGCACGGCAGGTGGGGCTCAGCCTCGATGTGCCGGGTGGCCGCCTGCCCAGCCTGCTGGTGGTGGATGTGAACCCCGCCGACGGCGCCAGCCTGGCGGAAATAGAGAGCGCCCTGACCAGCGAGATCCTCCGCCTCCAGCAGGAGCCGATCCTCCAGGACGAATGGCAGCGGGCCCTGGCCCAGCTTGAACTTGAACATCTGCGGGCGTGGGACGAACCCGCTGCGCTGGCCCAAACACTGGCCCGGTCCTGGGCGGAAGGGGGCGATTGGCGCCTCACCGAGCTGGATCTTCAGCGCCTGCGCATCCTGCCCCAGGAAGCCGTCCAGGCCGCGGCGCGCACCTGGCTGAAGCCCAGCCATCGCACCACCGTGCTACTGGAGCCCACCCTCGCCGCCAGCCTGGATCCCCTCGAAGCAGAGTTGGCCCGGGTGCTCAAAGTCCTGGCCGCCACCCGCATCGAGGATCTCGCCCAGCGCGAACAGCTCGTCTTCGAGGGGCTCCGCCAGCTGCGCATGCTGGGCACCGAGGAGCGCCGTCGCACTTTGAAATTATTGACGGCCCAGCTGCCGCCGGAGAAACGATGAGAGCCCTCCTGCTGGCGGGTCTGGCCGCCCTGACGCTGCCCGCCCAGTTGGCTGCGCAGCCACGGCTCCAGCACTTCACCCTGCCCAATGGCCTGCGAGTGGTGCACCTGGAAGACCATGAACGCCCCCTGGTGCGGGCGCGGCTGCATCTGCTCGTCGCTGCCGACGATACGCCCCCTGGGCGCCAGGGGCTGGCCCCATTGGCCCTGCGCATGGTCGACCATTCCGACGCCGCCGGGCTGAAGGCGGATGTGTTCGACCGGTTCGTGGAGGAGGCTGGGATTCAGCTCACCGCTTCGTCGACGTCTGGTGGACTGGAATGGCGGCTGCTGACCCGCAGCCGGGATCAGGACCGGGCCTTCGGCCTGCTGGCGGACCGCCTGCTGCGGACCGTCTTCGATCCCGCGATCCTGGAACTGCAAAGACTGGCCTGCTGGCACGAAGAAGAAGGCCACGGGGCCTCCCCGGACGCCCGCCTGCGCCGCGCCCTGGTCTCGGAACCGGGCTCTCGGCCCACCCCGACCGGCCTGGGTGCCATTAGCCTGGAGGATCTGCTCGTCTTTCACGCCCGGGTGTTCCGTCCCGAGCGGGCCGTGCTTGTCCTGCACGGTGACCTTGGCTTGGAGCAGGCCAAGCGGCTGGTGCTCCTGAGCCTGGGGTCGTGGACCGCCAAGGAACCCATTCCGCCCTATCGTTCGCTGCCCATGGCCACTTCGAGTCAGCAGGTAACCCCAGAGGCCCTCCTGCGGCTTCCGGTGCCAGGGGCCCCCTTGAGGCTCCAGGCCGCCGCGGATCGGCCCGATGATGTCACTCCAGAAGCAGCCGCCTTGCTGGGTCTCCTGGTTACCCAGGATCCGGCCCTGGCCCGGGTCCAGGTCACCGTGGACGCTCGGAGCCTGGTGGCCACCCTGGACGCTGGCAGCGGGGACGGGTCCCTGCTCGAGGAGCGACTTGGGGCGCTGCGTCAACGCACCTTCACCCAGGCCGACCTGGACCATGCCCGCGCAGCCTGGACCGCGGGGCGTGCGCTGGAATCCCTGGACCCGGGCCTGAGGATGGACGCGGCCTTTGCCGAAGTCGAAGGGAGGCACGTGCAGGCGCCCCGCCTCCACGCGCTCACCCCCATGGACCTGACCACGGCCCTGCGCCGCTGGCTAGAACCAGCGCGCGTCCGCATCGGCGCCGTGGGCGATGCCGAGGCGCTGAAGGCGCTGCCTGCGGATCCAGACCTCCGCCCCAAACCCTGATTCGTTCTCGGTGGCGGCTCAGATCTCCACGCCGAACCGCGCGGCCAGATCCAGGTACCTGGCCCGGATGCCCTCGATGACCTCGGCAGGCAGGTGCGGTGCGGGTGGCTGCTTGTCCCAGCCGTCCAGCGTCTCCAGGTAGTCCCGCAGGAACTGCTTGTCGAGGCTCGGCGGGTTCTTGCCGGGCGCCCAGCTGTCCGCCAGCCAGTAGCGGCTGCTGTCCGGCGTCAGGGCCTCGTCGATAAGGATGAGTTCCCCTTCATCGCTCAACCCGAATTCGAATTTCGTATCAGCCAGCAGGATGCCGCGGGTGGCCGCGAGTTCGGCCCCCCGTCGGTACAGTGCCTGGCTCAAGTCCCGGAGTTTCGCCGCCAGAGGGGCCCCCACGATTTCTGCCATCTGCTCGAAGGAGATGTTCTCGTCGTGGCCCTCGTCGGCCTTGGTGGCGGGGGTGAAGATCGGCTCTGGCAGCCGGTCCGCAAGCCTCAACCCCGTGGGCAGGGGGATGCCGCAGACGGCGCCACTGGCCTGGTATTCCTTCCAGCCACTGCCCGCCAGGTAGCCGCGGACGACGCATTCCACGGGCAGGGGCCGGGTCTTCTCCACCATGACGGCCCGGGCCGCCAGGGCCGCGCGGTAGGGCTCCAGGGCCAGGGGCCAGGAAAGCCTGCCGCGGAAGTGGTTGGGCACCAGATCCTCGGTGGCCTGGAACCAGTAGGCGGCCACGGCCGTGAGGATGTGGCCCTTGTCGGGAATGCCCTCGGGCATCACGCAGTCGAAGGCGCTGATGCGGTCCGTGGCGACGATCAGCAGCTGCTTCTCCAGGTCGTACACATCCCGCACCTTGCCCCGGCGGAAAATGGGAAAGGGCAGGTCAGTGCTCAGCAGGACAGACATGATCGGCTCCGGAAAGCGTCCATCATCGCAGAGACATCCCCTGTCAGGACAACCCTGGGAGTTGGCGTGGCGTGGGCGCGGACCAGTTCAGTCCGCCGGGCAACAGGGCATAGCGATTCATGATGCCCACCCAGCGGGCCAGCTCCGCCTCGCGCACGCTCCCCCCGGGCCCACCCTGGGGCAGTCCCAGGTATTCGAGGTAGTCCTGCACCTCGGCGCCGGAAACGCCCAGCAGGGCCGGCAATTCCTCCTGGCCATGAAGCCGATCCCCCGGTGGGGGAGCCATCAGATGGAAGTCATAGCTCTCCCGCAGCACCGAGGCGGTGGCGGCGGGATCCAGTTCCTGGGCCGCATCCAGGTGCGGGTAGGGATTGCCGCCCATGAGTCCCAGCGCCTGGGCCATGCCCAGGTGGGCCAGCAGGTGGACGGGATGCACTTTCAGCACTGCCTCGAAGGCCCCGCGGGCCTCCTGGGTGCGCCCCAGCCGGAGCAGGGCCTCGCCGTGGCGCAGGCGCGCCTCGATCCGCCCGGGCTCGGCCTTGATCCACCGCTCCGCCACCGTGGCCATCTCCTCGGCCATGCCCTGATCCCGGAAGAAACTGGCCAGGTAGGCCAGGGTGGTCACGTCCTTGGGCGCCAGCAGCAGCAATCGGTCCAGGATCTCGGCGGCGCGCAGGGACTGGCCCTCCTGGTCCAGACGATGGGCCCAGTCCCGGAGGATCTCCACCTGGCGGGCCACCGGATGGTTGGGGGTGGAGCGGGCCGGGTCTGCGGGATGCAGGAGCTGGGTGCGCACCCACAGGTAGCGCAGAGAGCTGCGCCCCTCCGGGCCCACCAGTTCGTCCTCGATGGCATGGACAATGGTCTTGAGGCCATGCTCCCAACTGGGGGGCACGGGCATCTGCACGTGAGTCCTGAGAGCGCGGCTGAGGGGATCCAGCGGGTTGCCCGCCCGTCCCAGGTGCAACCGCAGCCGGATCAGCTCCAGACCCGGTTCCTCCCCTGGCTGGAAGGCCACCCGCAGGATCAGTTCCCCGGTGTCGGGGTCGAAATCGTCCAGGATCAGGTAGCGCAGGTGGGCCCGCATAAGAGCTCATGACAAAACCCCACGGCGCCGCGCGACGGGTGCCGGGCGAGCGAGGCGAGGAAGGCGAGTTAAGCGTAGCAGGTACTACGCGCGACGAGCCTGACACTGCCTCGCGACGCCCGCCACCCATCGCCCGAAGGGATGAAGCCAGCCGGGCGCCCCGCGGCGTCAGGGCCCTTGAACAACGAACCACGTTGCCCTGCGGGCCCTTCCTTGCGGTGCATCCCGGCTGGCTTCATCGCGGCATCGTCGGGTTTTGTCATGAGCTCTCGCTGAGATTAGCAAAGTTCTAGTCCCAAAGGAGGTTGACCGCCCCCCTTGAAAGTTCGATCATGGGGATTCAATCGGATTGGAGTCCCCCATGCGCAAGATGCTGCTGCTCGTCCCCGTATTGGCTGCGCTACCTGTACTCGCGGGCGACGTGGAATTGGGTCTCCTGCTGGACAAACAGTACAGCAAGGCCCAGGCCTCGACCTTCGTCGGGAGCAATGTCAGCTACGAATCCATCAGTCCCACGGGCCTCGGCGTTCGGCTCGGGTTTGATGTCCTGGACCTGAAGGTCGCCGCCCTGCAGC
Organism: Holophagales bacterium; assembly: GCA_038324335.1. Classification (GTDB taxonomy): domain Bacteria; phylum Acidobacteriota; class Holophagae; order Holophagales; family Holophagaceae; genus Geothrix. The sequence continues at coordinate 34,588 of JBBQHW010000023.1, read as the reverse complement.
TGAACGGCACCTGGCACAACAAGACCACCAGCGATCTCACCATCGGCGGCGTGAAGCGCGGCGAATTCGACAACCAGTACTGGGCCGCCGGGGCCATGGTGAACTGGAAGCTCCTGGTCAACGTGGGCGCTGGCGTCGAATACCGTTCCGAGAAGCTGGTCTGGCGCAACTACCAGCCTGCCATGACCCCGGGCGCCGACAGCACCCAGGGCCGCCCCTGGGCGCGGGTCAACGTGGGTTTCAGCATTCCCACCCCCATCGTGAGCCCCTTCTTCCTCCTCGAAGTGGCCGCTCCCCTCTCCAAGAACTCGTCCACCTCCACGCCCAAGGACTTCACCGAGGCCCTGGCGCCCCAGGTGCAGGTTGGCATTTACGGCGGCATCCGCTTCTAGGCACCTCTAGGCATCGTCCTCACCATGCGAAAGGGGCACCTTCGGGTGCCCCTTTTCCGTATGATGGAAGCTCATTCCCAGAGGCACGATGGAACTCCGGATCATGGGCTGCAGCGGCGGCGAGGTTGATGGCGAGCGCCTGACGGGGCTGCTGGTGAACGGCTGCGTGGCCATCGACGCGGGCTCCATCACGGCGGCCCTCACCGTGGACGAGCAGGTGAAGATCCAGCACGTCTTCCTCAGCCACTCCCACCTGGACCACATCTGCACCCTGCCCTTTTTCACCAAAAACATCTTCGGGCACACCCACGAGGCCGTGGAGATCCACGCCCTGCCCGAAACCCTGGACGCGCTGCGGCGCCACCTCTTCAACGACGAGCTCTGGCCCGACTTCAGCGTGATCCCCAGCCCCAACGATCCCACCATCCGCTACACCGAAATCGAACCCGAACAGGTCTACGCCGTATGCGGCCTGCGCATCACGCCCATCCGCGTGAACCACCTGGTGCCCTGCGTGGGCTACAAGGTGGATGACGGCAAGGACGCCTTCATCTTCACCAGCGACACCGCCGAGACCGACCGCATCTGGGAGGTGGCCAATGCCACCCCGAACCTGCGGCTGGTCATCACCGAAGCCAGCTTCCCCAATGAGCAGGCCTGGCTGGCGGAAGCCTCCAAGCACCTCACACCCGCCAAACTGGGCGCCGAGCTCAAGAAATTCAAGCGCGACCTCCCGGTGCGCATCTACCACCTGACCCCCGGCGATCGGGCCACCATGCTGCCCCAGCTCCAGGCCATCGGCGATCCCCGGGTCAGCCTGTTGGCCCAGGATGAGCGGCTGACCTGGTAGCGTTCTCCCTTAGCAAAAGCAGGGGCCGCTGATGCGGCCCCTGCTTTGGGCGGTCGGACGGATCAGAACCCGTGGCCGGAAGGATGGCCCGCAGCCTGGAGGCGGATGAGGCTGGCGTTCAGCTTGGCCTGGGCGTTCTCCATGTCATTCTCGGTCTGGGCTTCCTTCAGGAGCTTCAGGGCGCGCTGGCGCGAGGCCTCGGCCCGCTCCAGGTCGATCATGTCCATGGTCTCGCTTTCGCGGGCCAGGATGGTGACGCGATCCGGACCCACTTCCGCAAAGCCGCCGAAGACCGTGAGCCAGTGCTTCTGACCATCCAGGACGTAGTAGAGCAGGCCGTCGCCCACCTCAGTCATCAGCGGCGTATGGCCCGGCAGGATGCCGTAGTAGCCGCGGGCAGCCGTGGGGAACTGCACCTCGGACACCTCGGCCGAAAAGACCGGCCGTTCCGGTGTGAGGACTTCCAGTTTGATGGTTTGGGACATGGCGGGCCTTTGGGAGGGCTCCGAATCCGCATGCGCGGCTTCCGAGATGGGAAAAGCCAAATTAGACTGCCGCCAATTTCTCGGCCTTTTCTACGGCTTCCTCGATGGTGCCGACGAGGTAGAAGGCCTGCTCGGGCAGGTGGTCCCACTTGCCTTCGCAGATCTCGCTGAAGCCCTTGATGCTGTCCTCGAGCTTCACGTACTTGCCCGTCATGCCCGTGAACTGCTCGGCCACGAAGAAGGGCTGGCTGAGGAAGCGCTGGATCTTGCGGGCGCGGGCCACCACCAGCTTGTCGTCGTCGCTCAACTCGTCCATGCCGAGGATGGCGATGATGTCCTGCAGCTCCTTGTACTTCTGCAGGATCGCCTTCACGCGCATGGCGGTGTTGTAGTGGTGGTCGCCCAGGATGCGGGGATCCAGCAACCTAGAGGTGGAGGCCAGGGGATCCACCGCGGGGTAGATGCCCAGGGCCGCGATCTCGCGCGAGAGGTTGGTGGTGGCGTCCAGGTGGGCGAAAGTGGTGGCGGGCGCGGGATCCGTGTAGTCGTCAGCGGGCACGTACACCGCCTGCACCGAAGTGATGGAGCCCTTCTTGGTGGAGGTGATGCGCTCCTGCAACTCGCCCATCTCCGTGGCCAGGGTGGGCTGGTAGCCCACGGCGGAGGGCATGCGGCCCAGCAGCGCGGACACTTCGGCGCCGGCCTGGGTGAAGCGGAAGATGTTGTCGATGAAGAGCAGCACGTCCTTGCCCTCCACGTCGCGGAAGTACTCCGCCACAGTTAGGCCCGTGAGCGCCACCCGGGCCCGGGCTCCGGGGGGCTCGGTCATCTGGCCGTAGATCAAGGCCACCTTGCTCTTGGAGAGATCCTCCTTGTTGATGACGCCGGAATCCATCATCTCGTGCCAGAGGTCGTTGCCCTCGCGGGTGCGCTCGCCCACGCCGGCGAACACCGAGTAGCCGCCGTGGCCCTTGGCGATGTTGTTGATGAGCTCCATGATCAGCACGGTCTTGCCAACGCCGGCGCCGCCGAAGAGGCCCGTCTTGCCGCCCTTCGCGTAGGGTTCCAGCAGATCGATGACTTTGATGCCCGTTTCGAACATCTCGGAGGAAGTGTTGAGGTCTTCGTATTTCGGCGCTTCACGGTGGATGGGGAGGGTCATCTTGTGGTTCAGCGGGCCGCGCTCGTCCACGGGAAGGCCCACCACGTTGATGATGCGGCCCAGGGTCTCGGGGCCCACGGGCACGTTGATGGGCTGGCCGGTATCCGTCACGATCTGGCCCCGGACCATGCCCTCCGTGGGCTGCATGGAGACGCAGCGCACGCGGTTCTCACCGAGGTGCTGCTGCACCTCCAGCGTCACCGACGCCGTGACGCCCTGGGCATTGGTGATGTCCGTGAGCAGGGCGTTCATGATCGAGGGCAGGTGGCTCTCGAACTCGACGTCCACGGCGGGGCCGACGACGGCGATCACGCGGCCTTGAAGTTGGTTGGACATGGGGACCTCGGAAAAGAAGTAACCGCGAAGAATTGGTATCAGGCGTTGGCGCCACTGACGATCTCGATGATCTGGTTGGTGATGCTGGCCTGGCGGATCTTGTTCATGGTGAGGGTCAGCCTGGCGATCATGTCGCCGGCGTTGCTGCTGGCCTTGTCCATGGCCGCCATGCGCGCGCCGTGCTCGGAGGCGCTGCTCTCCAGCAGGTTGCGGAGCAGTTCCGTCTCCACGAAGCGGGGCAGCAGGGTTTCCAGCACCGAGTTGGGATCGGGTTCGAGGAGGTGCGGCACCTCGAGGGCATAGCGGCTTTCGTCGCGGCGATCGATTTCCATGGGGAAGACCCGCACCACGGTGGGCGTCTGGGACATGGGACTGTTGAAGTAGTTGTAGATCATGTAGAGCGCGTCGATCTCGCCTTCGTGGTACTGGTGCGCGGCGCCCTGGGCGATCTCGGTGACGGCCCGCTGGAAGCCCGCCAGGGGGAGGCCGAGGAACTCCGCGCCCGGGATCAGCTGCCGCTTCCGGACCCACTCCGCGGCCCGTTTGCCGATGACGTCCACTTGCACGATCTCGGAATGGCAGTCGGTGAGGAAGGCACTGGCCGCCTTGAGCACGTTGGCGTTGAAGCCGCCGCAGAGGCCCTTGTCCGAGGCCACGAGGATCACGCGGATGTGCTTCTCGTCGCGAGGGGCCAGAAAGGCCTGGGCGGCCGGTCCCGGCTCGATCTCGGCGTCACCCCTGATGCGGCCCACCACGCGGCGGACCACTTCCAGCATCTTGTTGGCGTAGGGCCGCAGGGCCACCAGGCGCTCCTGGGATTTCCGCAGCTTCACCGCGGAAATCATCTTCATGGCTTTAGTCACTTGCTGCGTATTTTTCACCGACCGGATGCGTCGACGAATATCTTGAAGGCCAGCCATCGGACTAGGCTCCCGCGGGCTGGTTCAGGGAGGCCAGGAAGGTCTCCTTGCAGGCCGCGACCTGGATCTTGAGCTGGGCCTTGGCGTCGTCGCTGAGAGCCTTGGTATCGCGGATGCTCCGCAGCACTTCGGGGGCGTTCACGTCGAGGAAGGCCATCAGGTCTGTCTCGAAACGGCGGATCTGGGCGATGGGCAGGTCATCCGTGTAGCCGTTGGTGGCGGCCCAGATGATGACCACCTGCTTCTCCACTGGCATGGGACTGTACTGGCCCTGCTTGAGGATCTCCACCAGCCGCTGGCCGCGGTGCAACTGGGCCTGGGTGGCCTTGTCCAGATCGGAACCGAACTGGGAGAAGGCCGCCAGCTCGCGGTACTGGGCGAGGTCCAGCTTGATGGTGCCGGCCACCGCCTTCATGGCCTTCACCTGGGCGGCGCCGCCCACGCGGCTCACGGAGATGCCCACGTTCACGGCGGGCCGCACGCCCGAGTTGAACAGGTCGCTCTCCAGGAAAATCTGGCCGTCGGTGATGGAGATGACGTTGGTGGGAATGTAGGCGGACACGTCACCGGCCTGGGTCTCGATGATGGGCAGGGCGGTCATGGAACCGGCGCCGCGCTCGTCGCTCAGCTTGCAGGCCCGTTCCAGCAGGCGGCTGTGCAGGTAGAACACGTCGCCGGGGTAGGCTTCGCGGCCGGGAGGACGGCGCACCAGCAGGGAGATCTCGCGGTAGGCCACCGCCTGCTTGGAGAGATCGTCGTAGATGCAGAGCACGTGGCCGCCGGGGTTCTCCTTGCTGCTGGGCTGGCCATCCTTGCCGTGCCACATGAAGTACTCGCCCATGGCCGCGCCGGTCATGGGGGCCAGGAAGAGCAGCGGGGCGGCTTCGGAAGCCGACGCCGCCACCACGATGGTGTGCTTCATGGCGTCGTATTCTTCGAGCGTCTTCACGACCTGGGCGATGGTGGAGCGCTTCTGGCCGATGGCGACGTAGATGCAGATCACGCCGGTCTCGCGCTGGTTGATGATGGTGTCCACCGCCACGGCGGTCTTGCCGGTCTGGCGGTCGCCGATGATCAGCTCGCGCTGGCCCCGGCCGATGGGGATGAGGCTGTCGATGGCCTTGAGGCCCGTCTGCATGGGCTCATGCACGCTCTTGCGGTCCACGATGCCGGGGGCGATCTGCTCGATGGGGTTGGTCTGGGCGGCCTGGATGGGCCCCTTGCCGTCGATGGGATTGCCCAGCGCGTCCACCACGCGGCCCACGAAGGCGGGGCCCACGGGCACGGACATGATCTTGCCGGTGCGCTTGACGGTGTCGCCTTCCTTGATGGCCGCGGCATCGCCCAGCAGGATGATGCCGACGTTGTCCTCCTCCAGGTTGAAGGCCAGGCCCATGACGCCGTGGGGCAGCTCCAGCAGTTCGCCGGACATGGCCTTCTCGAGACCATAGGCGCGGGCGATGCCGTCACCCACGCTGATGACGGTGCCGACCTCGGCCACGTCCACCTGGGCATCGAAGCCTTCGATCTGGCTGCGGATGATGCGGGAAATCTCTTCCGCGCGGATGTCCATGAAGTCCTCCAAACCTGCGTGTTGAAAGCGAAGGGGAAATTAGGCCGAAAGAAGCTGGGTCTTGAGCTGGCGGAGCTGGCCCTGGAGCGAGGCATCCAGCACCGTGGAGCCCACCTGCACCTTGAGACCGCCCAGCAGGGTGACATCCTGGCTCCAGCTGAGACGGATGGTCTTGCCGGTGCGGGCGGCCAGGGACACGACCAGGGCCTGCGACTGGGCCTCCGTGAGGGGCTGGGCGCTAGCCACCTTGGCTTCCACGATGCCGGCGCGTTCGTCCACCAGGTCGTCGAAGGTGCGGCGCAGGTCCGGCAGCAGGTTCAGGCGGCCCGCCTCGGCCACCACCCGGAAGAAGTGGCGCAGGGTCTCGCTCACCTTGGCCGTGGCGAGGATGGTCTCGAAGACCTCGGCCTTCTTCCTGGGCAGCACCAGGGGCGAAGCCACCAGACGCATGAGGTCGGCGTTGGCGGCCACAGCGGCGGCGATGGTGTCCAGTTCCTGCTGGAGCTGGGGCACGTTGCCCTGCTGGTCACCGATCTGGAGGAGGGCCTTGGCGTAGCGCCGGGCGGTCAGGCGGCTGCTCACTGGGCGCCTCCGATCTGCTGAATGGCACGGTCCATCACGGTGCCCGCGGCCTTGGTGGCCTCGGGTCCCTGCAGCTTGGCCTCGAGCCGCTTGCCGGCGCCTTCCACGGCCAGTTCCGCCACGAGGGCACGCAGTTCCTGCTCGGCCTGGCGCTTCTGGTGGCCGATCTCGGTCTGGGCCTGGGCGAGGATGACCATGGCTTCGGCCCGGGCGGCTTCCAGCACCCGCTGCTTCTCGGCGTCGGCATCGGTTTCAGCCTTGGCCAGGATGCCGGCCAGCTCACCCTCGAGCCCGGCCATCTTCGCCTCCATGTCCTTCATCTGGGCTTCGCCCTCGGCCTTGTCCCGCTCCGCCTGGGCGAGGAGGGTTTCCAGCTCCTCCTTGCGGGACTTGAACATGGCGGACAAGGCGCCCTTCAACAGGAAGAACAGGCCCGCACCCCAGATGGCGAAGTTCAACAGCTGAACGAGGAAGGCCCCGCCGTTGCCGTATTCCTTGCCGAACAGCTTCATGGCCGGGCCGTGATGGGCACCCCCCTTGGCGCCATCATGGGCCTCGCCGTGACCGGTGGCCTCGCCAGGGAGAGCATCACCGTGGGCAGCCTCGCCATGGGCCGCAGCGGTGCCGTGTTCCTCGGTGGCCGGCTTGGCTTCATGGCCAGCGGCGGGGGCCTCGTGCTTTTCGGCGGCGGGCGCCGGATGGCCGTCGTGGGCCTGGGCCGACAGGGCCAGCGGGCAGCAGGACAGCAGGGCGGCGAGGGAGAATCGGGTCAGCTTCAGCATGCTCAGGCCTGCTTCAGAAGGGTCTGGGCCATGGATTCGGCGAGGGCGTCCACCTGGGCCAGCATGCTCTGCCTGGCCTCGGCCTGCTGCGCTTGCAGAGATGCCACGGCGGCCTGGCGCTCGGCCTGGGCCTGGGTGCGGGCTTCATCCAGCAGGCGCTGCTTCTCCTGGCCGGCGGCATCCGCCAGCGCCTTGCGCCACTCGAAGGCCTTGGCGCGAAGCTCCTTCAGGCGGCCCTGGTAGTCCTTCTGGCGGGCGTCCAGCTGCGCCGCGGCCAGGGCCTTGGCATCCCCCCCGGCGCTGAGATCGCGGTCGCGATCGGCCATCACCTTGGTGATGGGTTGGAAGAACACCACCCGGAGGTAGAAGTACAGCACCACGAGCAGCACGATCATGAACGTGAGCGCCGGCAGGTCCGGCCGCATGGGATCCGGCATCTGGGCCAGGATGCGCCCGAGGGGGCCCTCCCCTGCCGGTGCCAGGAGCGTCAGATTCGCCAGTTCCAGCAGCGCCACAGGCCACCCTCCAGAAACATCCCCAGGCCATGGCCGATGCGTTCGGCCAAGGTCACTCCCACACCCGATTATGGTCCGCGCGAACCGCTGGCATAGGAGTCCTAACAACTTACCAGAGCGGCCCCCCTCCCTCAATGCAGAGCTTTGCCCTTGACCCGTCATAGTGCCTGTGGGAGCATCAGTGTTTGGCGATATGGGCGATTAGCTCAGTCGGTAGAGCAGCTGCCTTACACGCAGCATGTCGGCGGTTCGAGCCCGTCATCGCCCACCAGCCACCTGGTGAAGTGCAGTAAAACGAAGGGGTTGTAGCTCAGTCGGTTAGAGTGCCAGCCTGTCACGCTGGAAGTCGCGGGTTCGAGCCCCGTCAGCCCCGCCAGAATGAAAAAGGGTCCCATGCGGGACCCTTTTTCATTCTGATGCGCGGGGCTGGCGGGGCTCGGGCCCGCGAGTGGGATTGCGGCGGCGCCACTAAATGTGGCGCCAGAGCAAGACCGGGGATCGAGCCCGCAGGGCGAAGAGACCAGTTCGAGCCCAGATGGGTGGGTCGATACCATCGTCGGAGAACGTCGGGGCTGGCGGGGCTCGGGCCCGCCCCGGGCACGCATGCGTGGCCAGGATCTATCGTCGAGTGGGCTGGTCATCCCGTCGCAGAGGCCCTCCACTGGAGGGCCGGAGCAGGGATGGCCAGACCGGCGGATCCTAGCCCGAAGGGCGACGGAGACACGGTTCGAGCCCCGATGGAGTGAGTCGACACCAGCATCGGAGAACGCGGGGCTGGCGGGGCTCGAACCCGCCCCCGCAACGCATGCGTTGCGGGGATCCATCGTCGAGTGGGATTGCGGCGGCGCCACTAGATGTGGCGCAAGAGCAAGACCGGGGATCGAGCCCGCAGGGCGAAGAGACCAGTTCGAGCCCAGATGGGTGGGTCGATACCATCGTCGGAGAACGTCGGGGCTGGGGCGGCTCGAACCCGCCGCTCAGCGCATCTCGCTCTTGAAGATGGCGATCTCCTGGCGCAGGCTCCGGGCTTGCTTCTGCGCCTCGGGAGTCCTGAGCTTGGGAGTCAGTTCCGCCAGGTCCTTCTCCAGCTGTTCCAGCCTGGCCAAGGGGCCCTCGACCTGGCTGGAGGCATCCACGCCCAGAGCCTGGGTTCTGCCGGCCGACTTCCATTGCTGACGGACGTGGACGAAGGCCTCCTGGAGGTCCGCAACCTGCCGTTCTTCCGCGGAGAGAGTCACCCAAGGGAGCCGTCCCGTCATGAGATACGAGCCCCCCACAAAGGCGCCACCCAGAACCAGGAGCACAACCAAGAGCCTCTTCATGTAGGCACCCCCTTCGATTCTTCAAACAGCATAAACCCGCGAGGCAGGGCCAAGAATCGGGAAAGCACTGCGCGGGAAACGGCGCCCCTACTCCCGCAACGACCACATCCGGACGATCTTCCCCGCCTTCACCTGGTAGATGGTGACGGCCACCAGGGCCTCCTTCCCCGCCCGGCCCTTGATCTTTTCCTTTTGGATCACGAACTCCCCGGACACCAGCTGCGCCTCCGCCGAGGCATGCAGGTCGGGGTTCGCCAGGAAGCGCGCCGCGTAGAGTTCCCGGAGCCTGGCCTTGCCCGAGGGCGCAGCGGCCCCGGCGGGCACTTCGGCCACCTCCAGATCATCCGCAAAGAGCGCCAGGAACCCCTCCAGGTCGTGGGCATTGAAGGCCTCGAGCTGCTTCTGCACCGTGGCCGCAGGGCTCATGACCTTCGGCGTTGGTGCGGCTGCCAGCAGCGCAGGGACCAGCAGGAGGGACAAAGCTCGGATCATGACTGCTCCTGACGGGGGAAGGACCACTCTAGCCGAGCCCCCGGAATCCGTCCGTGCCCTTTAGGCCCCGGCGCGATAGACTGGAGGGCTTGGAACTTTGCGGCTCACGCTCAATCTGGAACCAGACCCTAGCCATGAAACTACCCCTCATCGCCCTCTGCGGACGCCCGAATGTGGGCAAGTCCACCCTCTTCAACCGGCTCACCCGCAGCCGCGCGGCCCTGGTCCACGACCTGCCGGGCATGACCCGGGACCGCAGCTACGGCCGGGTCACCTGCCTCAACGAAGAGGGTGTCGCCGAGGAGGTCTTCGAACTGGTGGACACCGGCGGCCTGGATTTCGAGGGCGACGACGTCATCACCCAGGGCATCACCCGCATGGCCGAGACCGCCCTGGGCGAGGCCCACGTGGCCGTGCTGCTCGTGGATGGCCATGACGGCCTCACCGCCGGGGACGAGGAGATTGCCGCCCGCCTGCGCCGCCAGGGCAAGCCCATCCTCCTGGTCATCAACAAGCTGGACGGCATGAAGGGCGGCGCCCCCGATGCCGGCTTCTACGGCCTGGGCTTCGACGAGGTGTTCCCCATTTCGGCAGCCCACGGCGCCGGCGTGCCCGAATTGATCGAGGCCATCCGGGCCCGCCTGCCCTTCCACCGCACACCCGCAGAGGCCGAGATCCACTCCCTGTCAGACGAACTGCGCTTCGCCATGATCGGCCGGCCCAACGTGGGCAAATCCTCGCTCACGAACCGCATGCTGGGCTACGAGCGCAGCCTCGTCAGCGAGGTGGCTGGCACCACCCGGGACACCGTGGACACGGTCTTCACCGTGAATGATCAGGTCTATCGGATGATCGATACTGCAGGCATCCGCAAGAAGGGCAAGACCCACGAGGGCGCCGAGAAGCTCAGCATTCTGAAGGCCAAGCAGGCCATGGCCCGGGCCGACGTGAGCCTGCTGCTGCTGGACGCGGTCGAAGGCGCCACCCACCAGGACGCAGTCATCGCCGGGTATGCCCAGGAGGCCGGGGCCGCCGTCATCCTCGTGGTGAACAAGTGGGACCTAGTCGAGAAGGACACGCACACCATCTACGGGGCCGAGGAGGATCTGCGCCGCAGCCTGGGCTTCCTGCACCACGCGCCCATGATCTTCCTGTCGGCCCTCACTGGACAGCGTGTGTCCAAGCTCTTCGGCATGATCGACGAGCTGGCGGAGGCCCACCGGCGCCGCATCTCCACGGGCGAGTTGAACCGGTTCCTCCGCGAAACCGTGGACGCCATGAGTCCCCACGCCATCGACGGCAAGCTGCCCAAGCTCTACTTCATGACCCAGGTGGGCATCCGGCCCCCCAGCTTCGTGGTGAAGGCCAACACGGATCGCGGGCTCCACTTCAGCTACGTGCGCTACATGGAGAACCGCCTGCGCGAGAAGTTCGGCCTGGCGGGCGTACCCCTGCGGCTCAGCATCCAGAAGAAGCAGAAGGGCGAAGGGGAGGAAGCCGAAGTGGCGGCCGTGCGGCGCATCCTGGATCCCGGCGAAGGGCTCAAGCCCTCCCGCAGCAACGAGTCCCTCCAGGCCCAACGCGTGGACAAGGTGAAGACCCGCCCCCGGCCCGTGAAGAAAGAAGGCCCCAAGCCCGCCGCCAAGCAGGCGCCCGCCAAGGGGAAGTACGCCCCACCCAAGCGGGTGCGGCAGAAATCCACCAAGAAGTAGCAGTGGTGCCGGCGCAAATCGCCTTGCGATTTGTGTGAGGCTGCGCCACAGGCGAAGCAAAAGGACTACTTGTGCGCCCGCAGGGCGCTATCTCGGCGGCGCAAGCCGCCGAGCCTTGCCGGCACCTCACCCTTCTAGCAACACCTTCGCATGCTCCAGGGCCTCGACGCGGTCGGGGTGGCCTGAGAGCAACCGCGCCAATTCCCGAGTGCGGGCTTCTCCTGCCACCCAGCCCAGGGCGCTGCGGGTGCGGCCGCCCTCGGTCTCCTTGTGCAGGCGACCATGCCGGTCCGCGCGCGCGGCCACCTGGGCCAGGTGCGTGACCGCCAGCACCTGATGAGCCTTGCCGAGTTCCGCCACGGCCTTGCCCACCGCCAGGGCCGTCTCGCCCCCCAGCCCCGCGTCCACCTCGTCGAGCACCAGCGTGAGTCCATCGTGGACACCCGCTGCCGAAGCCGGGTCGAGGGCCAGCCCAGCCCCGATGAGCGACAGCATGAGACGACTCAGTTCCCCACCCGAAGCGATCTTGGCCAGGGGCCGGAAGCCTTCGCCGGGGTTCGGCTCGATCCAGATGGCCAGCGCGGAAAATCCCTGGCCCGCCACGCGCACGGGACGCCCACTCTGCAGGACGGGACTGTCGGGTTCCTCGGCCAGAGAGAGGCGCAACTGGATCCGGGCCCCCTTCATGCCGAGCCGGCCCAGGCGCTTCTGCACCTCCGCTTCCAGCTTGGGAATGGCTGCGCTGCGGCGTTCATGCAGCTGCTCGGCAGCGGCGCGGTAGGCTTCCGCTGCCTTGGCCAAGGCTGCTTCCAGTTCTTTCAGGGGCGCGTTTCCCGCCAGGAGGGAGTGCTGCTCTTCCTTCAAGGACTTCAGGCAGGCCGGCAACTCCTCGGGTTCGCAGCGATGGCGCCGGGCCTGCCGCTCATACAGGGCCAGCCGCGCCTCCATGGCCTCGATGCGATCCGCGCCAGCGGCACCCCAGCGGATCGCCTGGTCCTGGGCCAGGGCCAGCAGATCCTCCAGCTCCAGCACCGCGGAGCGGAGCCGATCCTGGTCGGCCACCGCATCGGGCCAATGGTGGACCGCCTTGGCCAGGGCCTTGTGGGCCAGTTCCACCTTGGGCAGGCCCTCATGCAGGGCCTCTGCGGCCTCCCGAAAGGCCTCCTCCAGATGCACCGCGTGGCGGAGGGGTTCCCGCTCCGCCTTGAGCTGGGACCACTCGCCGGGCTTGGGGGCCAGCTTCTCCAACTCCGCCAGGGCCTCGGCCAATTGTTCCAGCCGCTGCCCGCGCTCGGCTTCGCTGCGACGCCGGGCCTTCAGGGCGGCCAGCGCCTCCTTCACGGCCGTGGTCTGCATCTCCAGGCAAGGCTCGAGGCCCAGCACCTCGTCGATGAGGATGAGGTGGCGCTCCTCCCCCAGCAGCGACTGGTGGTCGTGCTGGCTGGTAAGCCGCATCCAGAGGCGGCCCGCCTCCCGCAGATCCGCCAGGGCACAGCTGGCGCCATTGATCCATGCGCGACTACGGCCGGAACCTACCTCGCGGCGCAGCACGACCGGCTGCTCCTCGGGCAGGCCCCGCTCGGCGAGGAAGCTGCGCCAGGCCTCGAAGCGGCCCTCCACCACGGCCTCCACCGTGGCCCGCTCGGCGCCGTGGCGCACCAGTTCCGCATCCCCCCGGGCGCCCACCAGCAGCGACAAGGCGTCCACCAGCAGGGACTTGCCCGCGCCGGTTTCCCCCGTGAGCACCGTGAAGCCCGGCCCCCAGTCCAGGGACAGGTCTTCCACCAGGGCGAGGTTCTGAATGCGCAGGGACGAGAGCATGGGGACAGTCTAGCGGGGCTGTGGGCAGTGGGCTGTGGGCTGGGTGTTGGGTGCCGGGAGAGAGAAGGATGGGAGGGGGTGGACCCGGCCTTTCTTCCTTTTTGTGTCCTGGCGCCTTTCACATCCATGGCCCCAAGGTGGCCAACTGGTGCAATGCAGCTGTATGCGGTTTGGAGTTTCTATGGATTTGGTTGGTGGGTGAAATAGAGCTATGTAAGTATTTAAATAATTAAATTAAATTCATTATGGTATACGCTCACACAGGGTTACCATTGTTCTTTGTTTGAGGACAGGACCCGAATTGGATGACGAACACTCTGCCGGCCATCCAGCGACCATCTGAGGTGCGACCGAGAACCACCGGGACCGACGGTGCCGGGTTGAGGTCGCGATTTCTGCCAAACGGAGCTGACGAATGTCCAAGCTCAGCCATCCTCGCTCCGAGGCTCCACACACCGCCCCCGAGGCTGACATTCAAAACGACCGACAGACCCAGGAGGCCCTGCTGAAAGCAGGTGCCTTGCAGAACGCTATTTTGAACAGCGCCAATTTCTCGAGCATCGCCACGGACGCCAAGGGGGTCATCCAGATCTTCAACATCGGTGCCGAGCGGATGCTGGGCTATGAGGCCGCGGATGTCCTGAACAAGATCACCCCGGCGGATATTTCCGATCCCCAGGAGGTGATCGACCGGGCCGCCGCCCTCAGCCTCGAACTGGACACCCCCATCTCCCCGGGCTTCGAGGCCCTGGTCTTCAAGGCCTCCCGGGGCATTGAAGACATCTACGAACTCACCTACATCCGCAAGGACAAAACCCGTTTTCCCGCGGTGGTCTCCGTCACCGCCCTGCGCGACGCCGAGGACGTCATCATCGGCTACCTGCTGATTGGCACCGACAACACGGCCCGGAAGCAGGTGGAGGAAGAGCGGATGAAGCTCGACCAGCGCCTCCGGGACCAGCAGTTCTACACGCGGTCGCTGATCGAGGCCAACATCGACGCGATCATGACCACCGACCCGCAGGGCATCATCACCGACGTCAACAAGCAGATGGAGGCACTGACCGGATGCAGTCGTGACGAATTGATCGGCGCCCCCTTCAAGAACTTCTTCACCGACCCGGCCCGTGCCGAGGCAGGCATCAAGCAGGTATTGGCGGAAGGGAAAGTCACCAACTACGAATTGACGGCCCGTAACTGGGACGGCAGGGAAACCGTGGTTTCCTATAACGCCACCACCTTCTACGATCGGGAGCGCAGCCTGCAGGGCGTGTTCGCCGCCGCCCGGGATGTCACGGTCAGCAAGCACCTGGACCAGGTGCTGGTGGAGAGGAACAGCGAGCTTCAGAGTGCCAAGGTGCTGGCGGAAAAGGCGAATCTCGCCAAATCCGACTTTCTTTCCAGCATGAGCCACGAGCTTCGGTCTCCCCTTAATGCCATCCTGGGCTTCGCGCAGTTGATGGAGACCGAATCCCCCGAGCCGACGCCGAGCCAGCAGGAAAGCATCGACCGGATCCTTCAGGCCGGCTGGCACCTGCTGAACCTGATCAATGAAATCCTGGATCTCGCCAAGATCGAGTCCGGGAAATTCTCCATGTCGCCCGAACCGGTTTCGCTGGGGGAAGTGCTGATCGAGTGCCAGGGCATGGTCGAAGGGCAGGCGCTGAAACGCGAAATCCAGCTGGCCTTCCCTACCTTTGACGAGCCTTGTTACGTCGTTGCCGACCGCACGCGGTTGAAGCAGATTTTCATCAACCTGCTTTCCAATGGCATCAAGTACAACTGTGACCAGGGGACTCTGGAAGTCAGCCACAGCTGTACCCCGCATGGAAATATCCGGATCGAAATCCGGGACACGGGCGCTGGGCTGCCGCCGGAGATGCTGGAGCAGCTGTTTCAGCCCTTCAATCGGCTGGGCCAAGAATCAGGCGGCGAGGAGGGCACCGGCATCGGTCTGGTGGTGGCCAAGAAGCTGATTGAAATGATGGGCGGCTCCATCGGGGTGGAAAGCACCCTCGGCGTGGGCACGGTGTTCTGGTTTGAGCTGAAGGTGGCTGTCCAGCCGCAACTCGAATCCACTCCCGCCGACCATGAAACCCCAACCCTAGCCCCCGTAGAGGGCGAAGCGGCCGTGCGGACCCTGCTCTATGTGGAGGACAACCCGGCCAATCTCTCGCTCGTCGAGCGCCTCATCGCCCGTCGACCGGAGCTTCGCCTGCTGACCGCGTTGACCGGAAGACTGGGCATTGAAATGGCCCACTTGCACCAACCACAAGTGATTCTGATGGACATCAACCTGCCGGACATCAATGGGATCGACGCTTTGCATGCCATCCGCAACGAGCCCGCCTCGGCGCACATCCCAGTCATCGCCATCAGCGCCAACGCCATGCCCCATGATATTGCCCGGGGACTGCAGGCCGGGTTCTTCGAGTACCTTACGAAGCCAATCATCGTGAAGGAATTTACCGAGACACTGAACAAGGCCCTGAGCTTCTCCGGAACGGTCATGGGTAGGATGAAGGGTGGAGCGAGCCGATCATGATCAGCATAGGCGATATTCATAGTGCGAATATCCTCATCGTGGATGATCAGGAAGAGAATGCGCGGATGCTGGAACGCACCCTGCGGGTGGCTGGCTACACCGGCATCACTTCCTGCCAGGATCCCAAGGCGGTGGCCGGCCTGCACGCGAAGAACCACTACGACCTGATCCTGCTGGACCTTGTCATGCCCACCATGGATGGTTTCCAGGTGATGGAAGCCCTCAAGGAGATCGAAAAAGACAGCTATCTGCCGGTCCTCGTCATCACCGCCGAACCGGGACACAAGCTTCGGGCGCTCCAGGCTGGCGCCAAGGATTTTCTCAGCAAGCCGCTGGACCTTGCCGAAGTGCTGATGCGTGTCTACAACATGGTCGAGGTGCGCCTCCTGCATGTGGCCATGAAACGCTTGTACGATCAGGTGCTGGAGGACCAGAAGGAGCAGGAGCGCCTGGCCAGTGCGCTGCAGGAAGCCATGGTGCGCGTGACCCACGACTTTGATGAACCGCAGGGAATTGTCGTCAAGAGTTCGCCCATGCGCCAGGTGGTGGATCTGGTCCGCCGCGTGGCCAAGGTGGATTCCACGGTGCTCATCTTCGGTGAAAGCGGATCGGGCAAGGAGCGCATCGCGCGACTCGTCCACGACGAATCCACTCGGGCCGCCAGGCCCTTCGTGGCTGTCAATTGCGGCGCCCTGACGGAAACCCTCCTCGAGACAGAACTGTTCGGCCACGCCCGGGGCGCCTTCACCGGCGCCATCGCCGACCGTGCCGGGCTCTTTGAGGCCGCCCATGCCGGGACCCTGTTCCTGGATGAAATCGGCGATGTATCCCCGGGCATGCAGGTCAAGCTTCTGCGGGCGATCCAGGAGCGCGAAATCCGGCGCGTGGGGGATACCAAGAACCGCAAGGTGGACGTTCGGATTCTGGCAGCCACCAATCGGGATCTGGCCAAGGCCGTGGCGGACGGGACCTTCCGTCAGGACCTTTTCTATCGGCTCAACGTGGTGGATCTCCGCCTGCCCGCCCTGCGGGAGCGGCGGGAGGATATCCTGCCCCTGGCCAGGGTGTTGCTTGCGGACGCGGCCCTGCGGATGAAACGCAAAATTTCCGGGGTGTCGCCGAAGGCTGCGGATCAACTCCTCCGCTACAACTGGCCTGGCAATGTGCGCGAGTTGGAAAATGCCATGGAGCGCGCAGTGGCCTTCGCGCTGCCGACCACCACGCGGGTGGAGTTCGAAGACTTGCCCGAAGAAGTTCGGATGGCCGTGGCCAAACCCATGGCACCCAACGGGCAGGCGCTGCCCCTCGAAGAGATCGAAAAGGAGCACATCCTCGCCACTCTCGCCTTGAACGATGGCAACCAGACTTTGACCGCCAAGCACCTGCAGATCGGTGCCGCAACCCTCTACCGCAAACTCAAACGCTACGGCGTCATAGGAAAAGAGGCCCGGTCAGCGGACGCTGCCTCAACCCTTCCTCCCACGTGAGTCCGCGTTCCGGGTGGATTTTCAGCACCTGCGCAGCCTAGATCCTCCCAGTCATACTGACCGAGGAGGATCCTCATGCCGTATCGGAAGCCCTGTGGCAGCGTCCTGGAAGCCATCGGCAACACGCCCCTGGTCCGACTGCGCCGCGTCGTCGAACAGCTGCCGGTGGAGGTCTTCGCCAAGCTTGAATTCCTGAATCCCATGGGCAGCAGCAAGGATCGCATCGCCAAGTACATGATCGAGGTGGCGGAACGGGACGGCCGTCTGAAGCCGGGCGACCTGATCCTGGAGAGCTCCTCGGGCAACACGGCCATGGGACTGGCACTTATGGCCATCCAGAAGGGCTACCGCCTGAAGGTCGTGGTGCGGGACACCATCTCTCAGGAGAAGCTGAACCAGTTGCTGGCCCTCGGCGTAGACGTGCACAAGGCCGACACCAGCCTGCCGCCGGAACATCCGGACAGCTACAACAACATCACGCCCCGCCTGGCCCGGGAGACGCCCGGCTGCTACTTTCCCGACCAGCACGGCAACCGGGAGAACAACGCCGCCCACTACCACGGCACCGGCCCGGAGATCTGGGAGCAGATGGAGGGACGCATCGACTATCTGGTGGCCGGTGCGGGCACTGGCGGCACCATCGGCGGCGTGGGGCGCTACCTGAAGGAGAGGGATCCGGCCATCAAGGTGGTGGCCGTGGATCCCATTGGTTCGGTGTTCTCGCCGCACTTCCGCGGTGAGCAGAATCCGAAGGCAGGTCCCTACGCGGTCGAGGGTCTCGGGGACGAATTCCTCATCCCCACCATGGAGTTCGAGCACATCGACGAGATGTACCAGGTGAGTGACCGGGAGGCTTTCCACCACGCTCGCAGGCTCGTGCGGGAGGAGGGCATCCTCGGCGGGGGCTCCAGCGGCGCTGCCCTGTGGGCAGTGCTGCAGGTGGTGAGGAACCTGCCGCCCATGCAGCACCCCGCCCGCATCGTGACCGTGTTCCCGGATGGCGCGGGCCGCTACCTCAGCAGCATCTTCAACGATGCGTGGCTGTCTGAGCGGGGCCTGCTGGAGCAGGGGGAATGACCGCTTTTTCGGGCACCTACCTCGACGCCATCCGCCTGGCACTGTTCGACGCCATGGCGGCCGATTCGCGCGTTTGCTGCCTGGGCGAGGACATCGGCGCCTACGGCGGCGCCTTTCGGGCCACGGAGGGTCTGCTGGAGCAGTTCGGTCCGGACCGCGTCATCGACACGCCCATCTCCGAGCAGGCCATCGCGGGCGCGGCCATTGGCGCGGCGCTCATGGGGCAGCGGCCCGTGGCGGAGTTCCAGTTCATGGACTTTGCGCTGTTGGCCTCGGATCTCATGATCAACTTCGCAGCCAAGGCGCACTGGCGCTGGGGTGCCACCGTCCCGGCGGTGTTCCGCGGCCCAGCAGGGGCCGGCAACGGCGGCGGCCCCTTCCACAGCGCGAACCCCGAGGGCCACTTCCTGGGCAGCCCCGGTCTCAAGGTCGTGGCCCCGGGCACCGTGCGCGACGCGTACGCCCTGCTGCGCGCGGCCATCGACGATCCCGACCCGGTGCTGTTCCTCGAACACAAGCGCCTCTACCGCCGCCTCAAGGACCAGTGGGACGAGGCGCCCAGCGCACGGCTGGGCGAGGCGGCGCTGCGCAAGGATGGTGCCTCCGCCTGCATCATCACCTACGGCGCCGCCCAGCAGGTGGCCCTGGAGGCCGTGGCCGAGCTCGACGTGGCCGTGCTGGATCTGCGCACCCTCTGGCCCCTGGACGACGCGGCCATCGAGGCCCTGGCCCGGCGCACTCACCGGGTGCTGGTGCTCACCGAGGCCAGCCTCACCTATGGCCCCGGTGCCGAGTTGGCGGCGCGCATCAGCGAGACCTGCTTCCCCTGGCTGGACGCGCCCGTGCTGCGCCTAGGCGCGGCGGACACCCCCACGCCCGCGAGCCCGCCCCTGGAGGCGGCCTTCCTGCCGAGTGCCGCCCGGGTGCGGTCGGAAGTCGAACGACTCCTGGCCTGGTAGTCAGCTACCACACCCCGAGGCACCAATAGCGAATGGCCTCCATTCACTGCCCGCGTTTGGCAGCAGGGGCGGCAAACAGCCTCAGCACGAACCCCGCCACGGGCGTGTAGACCGGTGAGTCCGGCTGTTCGCGGTCCAGGGGCAAGGGGTTCCGCTGTAGGTGCGCCAGGAGACGACGGCGGGCGGGGACCTCCCCCAGGTAGGCCCTCGCGGTGAGGGGCAGAATAAAGCCGGGAGACCGCAGCTCGACCTGGTGCAGGCGGCGGAGGAGGCCGGAACGCCAGGACTTGGGGCCATCGAAGGCGAGAATGGCCAGGGCGGCCCCCTCTTCAGGCCCACTCAGGGGCATGGGGGCGCCCTGGGCATCCAGCGCCAGTCGGCTGGGGCTGAAGCGCTGCCAGGGCACCTCGGGACACGGGGCAAAACCCAAGACCAGCGCGCCTTTCCGGCCCGTGGCGTAGTCGGCCTGATCGGCGGCGTACCAAACCTCGCGCGGTTGCCAGGTGCCATCGGCATTCCTTTGCCAGGCGTTGCGCATGCCCTGGCCCTCGACCCAGTTCCAGGTGAGCAGCCCAGCCCAGACGGACCGCGCGGCCTGGACCAGATCCGCTGGCGGATGTGGCAAGGCGGCGACCAGGGCGACGAACCGGGCCGCAGTGGCTCCGACGGCGGCCGTGGGGGGGGAACCCATGGGCAGGCCGGGACCCACCAGGGGCAGGCTATCTGGGAAAGCACCGGGCAGGGGGTCAGTCTGGCCCCAATGCCTGAGGCTGAGCCACCGCAGCCCCTTTTCCACCGTGGCCCACAGGGAAGGATCCTGGGCGGCCTGTTCCGCAAGGCCCGTAAGAAGGTAGAGGAAATTGGAGTCGGCATTGACGATGGTGCCGTCGAGCCGATCGGGGATGGCCCCATCGGGCTGAGCCATGGCCAGAATGGCATTCACCGTGCGGGCCACGGGCGACCGGGGCACGACCTGCACCTGGGCGGGGGGATGCGAAATCACGGCCGTTGCCATTCCTTCAACGCTTGCGTGATGACTTCCTGGATGCGGGCGCCAGCGTGGCCATCACCATAGGGAAACCGGGGGCGGGCCATGCATTCGTAGTGGACCGGGTCCCTCAGCAGGGCCTCGGCCTCGGCCAGGAACCGATCCGGGTCGCTGCCCACGAGACGCACGCCGCCAGCCGCCACGGCTTCCGGGCGTTCGGTGGTGTCCCGGAAAACCAGCACGGGTTTACCAAGGGCCGGCGCTTCCTCCTGGAGTCCGCCGCTGTCCGTGTAGACCGCATGGCAGGCTCGCAGGTGGGCCACCATTTCCGGGTAGTCCATGGGTTCCCGGAGCTGGACGTTGGGCAGGCCGCCCAGGCAGGCCATGGCCGGCCCGAGCACGTTGGGATTGGGGTGGACGGGATAGACCAGGGTGAGTTCCGGGTGGGCGAGGGCCAACCGGCGCAGGCCATCCAGAATCTGCAGCAGGGGTGCGCCAAAATTTTCCCGGCGATGCAGGGTGATGAGGGCAAGGGGGCCGCTGGCCCATGCGCCAAGCTCGGGGAGATCGGTGCGGGCGGCCATGGCCAGGAGCGCGTCAATGACCGTGTTGCCCACCACGTGGATGGTGGCGTCCGCCACACCCTCGGCCCGGAGGTGCTGGCGCGCCAACTCGGTGGGGGCGAAGTGAAGGGCCGTGATCGGGGCGGTGAGGCGCCGAAGTCCTTCTTCGGGAAAGGGGGAGGCCATGTCCCCTGACCGCAGACCCGCCTCCACGTGGGCGAAGGGAATGTGGCAGTAGAAGGCAGACAGCGCCGCGGCGAAGACCGTGGCCGTGTCGCCCTGGGCCACCACCAGGTCAGGCTTGGCTTCGGAGAAAATGGCTTCCAGCGCGGGGAGCAGGCGGCCTGTCAAAGCTGCCAGATGCTGGTCGGCCTGCATGACATCCAGGTCCCACTGCGGCGTGAGCTGGAAGACGGCCAGCATCTGATCCAGGAGCTGGCGGTGCTGGGCCGTTACCAGCAGCGGGGCTTCGTGGCCGGCGGCCCTCAGGGCGCTGATCACGGGGGCCATCTTGATGACTTCAGGACGGGTGCCCACCACACACAGGATCCGTCCCATCTCCATCCCCCCCATTGGTGTTGTGTGCCGATCAAACCATAGTAATATAAACAAGATAGAACCATTTAATTCAAAGCTCGTGAACGGAGACCATGTCCCTCAGCCAAAACACAGGGAGGGGTCGAATCCCTTTGCACCGAAGCGTTCGCTACGTTCGCTTCACTTTCCAGCGTCTGGCCGGATGGCTCGTCGTGGCTGTGGTCACCACGGGCCTGCAACTCTATTTCAACCAAGGTCTGACACGAACCTACGGCTGGGTCTTGGAAGGACTGCTCACCTGGGCGGGCGTTCCCTTCGAGCAGGGGACCCCGGATCAACTGGGCTTCATAAGCATCCCCTCCTGGAGTGTCACGACCTTCAACCCCGTGGCGGTGCTGCCGGGAGCCCTGGCCTACCTCGGTGCTGGGCTGTTCCTGGCCCTGGTCGTGTGGCGGATGCCGAAGATCCCTTTTCCCGTCAGCGCCTGGATTTCGTTGCTGGGCGTGTTGCTGGTGGTCTGCACGCTGGTCCTCGGCCTGAGGCCGATCCCGCGCTTCACGCCGGAGGTCTTCGCGGGTCTGTGGATGAAAGTGACGGTGGCCACGGCCCTCATCTACCCATGGTTGTGGGGGGGCCTGATCGGAGTCCTGCCCTTGCCGGCAACAAGGGTTTTTATCTGGGGCGCAGGGGCCTGGGCCACCTTCGCCTTGTGGAATGCGATCCGCCTGGCCTGCTTCCTCGCCCTGGCAAGGGCTGCCGGGGTGCTCTGGCTGCCTCTCGCCTTCATCCTGGGTTGCACCCTGATGGACTGTTTCGTCTTCATCATCGCCTATAGTCGGGCGCTGGAGCCGGCGGGGCGGGAATGGGAGGAGCCCGCATGAAGGTGGTCCTCCTCCTCATGAAACTCTATCTGGTCATGACGGCGGGCATTCTGGTGCTCTACGTGATCCGCCACTACATCTTCACCCTGGCGCGGGTGTTCCTGCCCTTCCGGGAGGCCTACCTGGAATGGGCGGGCATGGCCAAGCCCACGGTCACCATCCTCGTGCCCATGCACAACGAGGAGCGGGTCTGCCTGGGCGTGCTGGAGGCGCTGGCCCGCACCAGCTTCGACCTGGAGCGCCTCCAGGTGATTCCCGTGGACGATCGCTCCACAGATCGCACTGGGGAGCTGGTGGACGGCTTCGCCAGGGACCATGCCTGGTGCCAGCCCTTCCACCGCAAGGGCGGCCTGGGGGGCAAGGCGGCCGCCCTGCTGGACGTGATGCCCCGCGTGAAGGGCGACGTGATCCTGTTGTTCGATGCCGACTACCTGCCCGGCGTGGGCCTGGTGGAGAATCTGGTGGCGCCCTTCGGTGACCCGGAAATCGGCGCCGTGATGGGCCGCGTCGTCCCCCAGAATGGCGCCAAGAACCTGCTCACCCGCCTGCTGGATCTGGAGCGCTCCGGTGGCTACCAGACCAATCAGCAGGCCCGCTGGCGCTTGGGGCTGGTACCCCAGTTCGGTGGCACCGTGGGTGGCATGCGCCGCAGCGCCCTGGAGGCCGTGGGAGGCTGGGACCAGTACATGCTGGCGGAAGATACGGATCTCACCTTCCGCCTCCTGGCCATGGGCTGGAAGGTGGCCTACGTGAACCGCGCCGAGTGCTATGAGGAAGTGGTGGAGAACTGGGCGGCCCGGCGCAAGCAGGTGCGGCGCTGGGCGCTAGGCCACATGCAGGCCTGCCTCCGCCACATGCGCCCCCTCGTGGCCAATCCCAACCTGGGTTTCTGGGAAAAACTGGATGGCGTGCTGCTGCTCTCCATCTACTTCGTTCCGCCGCTCACCCTTCTGGCCTGGCTGGTATCGGCCTTCCTCCTGCTGGTGGATCCCACGCTATTTCCACCCTCCGCCGCCGTCTTCATTGGGGTCGCCACCTATTTCACCGTGGGGAATTTCGCCATCTTCTTCGAGATCGGCGTTGCCATTGCCCTGGATGGCAACTCCAAGCGGCTCCGCCTCCTCCCCTTCGTCTTTGGTGGCTTCATGGCCAGCCTCTTCACGGTGACGGGGGCGGCCTTCGCCCTCCTGGCGAGCCGCCTGAAGGGGGAGTCCCACGTGGCCTGGGACAAGACCCCGAGGTTCCGGTGAACCCCGCCCTGTCGGTGGTCCTGCTGATGCTCCCCTTCCTCGGTGGCGGCCTGCTCTTGATCCTCCCTGGATTGATGGAATGGCTCCGACCCCAGGATGCGAAGCCGGTCCCCATCGATGGGCTCTATGCCAAACACGACGGGGTCTTCGCCGATCGTTTCCGCCAGCTGGCTGCCCCCTGGTGGGACGATCCCGATGCCATGGGCCATGGCCGCATGACCCTGGCGGCGGACACGACCCTGGCCCGGCCCATCCTGGCGGAAACCCTGACGGCAGGAGCCGGGGTGGTGCTCCTGGAGGAGGCCTGGGCCCTGAAGGCACTCACCCTGGGCCCAGGGGCCCAGGCCCGGGCCCTGGTGAGCGACGGCACCATCGACCTGGAGCGGGGCTGCCAGGTGCAACGTTGGATCCACGGGGATGGCGCGGTGTTCCTGGGTGAGGATTGCGAGGTCACGGCCCGCATCACGTCCATGGAACGGGTGTGGATGGCAGCTGGTTGCCAGTCCCAGCTTATTTCGGCGCCCACCATCGAGTGGCAGGGGCCCTATCGGCCCATGCAGGTGGAAATCCCCACCCACGCCCGGAAGTGGATCCAGCGGCGACGGATCCATGAGACCGGGAAAAACTGGGACATCCCCAGGCAGGGCGGGGGACCGGGCAGCACGGCCTTCGTGAACGGCGATCTCATCCTGGATTCGGATGCCGATGTGGACTTCCCGCTGGTGGTGCGGGGTAACCTCTACATCCGTCGCGGAGCCCTCATCGCCGGCGACATCAAGGCCCATGGGGATCTGGTGGTGGAGGGCTCCACTGTGGTGGGCAACCTGTGTTGCAGTGGTCGCTTGCTGGTGGGGGAAGGCTCCTGGGTGCAGGGCTGTCTCCGGGGCGATGCCCTGGTGTGGCTGGGCGACGAGGTGGTGATCGGCCGCGCGGATCGGCCCGAGGCGGTCGTCGGCGACAGGATCATCCTGGCGGGCAATGGACGGGTACATGGCCGCCTCCGGGCTCTGGCAGGATGGATTACGGTGGAACGATGAGATTCCTGATCGCGCTGTTGCTCTGTGCCCTGATGGGTTGCGGCGTGGAGCGGGAGTTGCCGCCCCTCCTGATCTGGGTGCCCGGGGGCGGCGCCCGCGCCCTGCGAGTCCAGGAGCTGGTTGCGGAAATGGGGCTCTCCGCTTCCTTCATCACTGATCGCGAGGTGCTTTCGCTGCGGCCGAGCACGCTGCGCGGCGTCAAGGTCGCCATCTGCTTTGATGGCCCTGGCGCGGAACTGCTGAACAGCAGCGCCCTGGCCGCTCTGCCCCGCCAGGGCGGGACGCTGATGGCCGTAGGCCAGGCGGCGGTGGCCCTGGCCCCGGCGTGGGGCTTCCAGGCACGCCCAACGGATGATGCGGTGCTCTGCTGGTCCCCATCGGTGTGGACCCGGCTGCCGCCGGGCACCTACGATCCAGCCAACGGGACCGCCCTCACCTATGGCTATGGTCCGAAGATGCTTTCGGGCTGGCGTCTGATCACCGCGGACGGGACAGTGTGGGCCCGGGATCGCCAGGGCCAGGCCCGGTGGCTGGAACGGGAGCTTGCAGGCGGCGGCCACCTGGTGACCGTGGGCCTGCCCTTGGCGGCGGAAGCGGTGCTGGGCGACAGTTTCCAGGCCAGGCTGCTGCTCGAACGCGCTGCCGAACTGGCGCAGCTGCCCCGCCTCTGGCCCACACCGGAGGCGAAGGGCGCCCTGCTCGTGAACATCCACATCGATTCTAGGATTCAGGCGAACTACCTCGACGGGCTTCTCGCCCACTGGCCCTCCCGCCTCCGGGGCACCTTTCATTTCACGGCGGGGCCGGACTGCAATCAGGTGGGGGACGGCCTGGGATTCAATGTCGCGGACCACGCCCGCGGGGGCGCGTGGGTGGACCGGCTCGCTCCCCTGGGCGAGGTGGGGTCCCACGGCGGCTGGATCCACAATGTCTGGGCCCTGGAAGGGCCGCGCATGCCCCTGGCCCGCCGTCTCGGCCTGCTTGACCAAAACTTCAAGGCCATGGCTCCCTGGGGACAGCCCCGGACCTATTCGAGCCCCTCCGGCTTCCATCCCCCCGACATCAACCCCTGGCTCGAGGCCGCCGGTGTGCGTGGCTACTATCACACCGGCGAGGGGGGCTGTCCTCCGACCCATGCCTGGCTGGATGGCGTCCCCTTCGGTGGCACCATGTGGGCTTTTCCGATCACCGCCCTGGGCGCCAGCGCCGCCACTTTCGAGTTCAAGAAAAGCGGCGTGTCTGAGGCTCAGGTGGAGGCGTGGTTCCAGGCGTTGACTGGATTCTGCGCCCGGCGGCGGGAAGCCCACATGGTCTACGGACATCCTGTGGATTTCGGCGACATGCCGGCGGCCTACTCTGGCGGGTTGCTGCGCACCGTGGATGCGGCCCTCGCGAAGGGCCAATTGCGCTCCTGGACCCTGGGCGACTATGCCGACTTCCAGGACCGGAGGCAACAGGTGGCCTGGTCGGTGATCACCCAGGGCCAGGGCCGGGTTCTGCAAGCCCGCGGCCCGCTGCGGGGCATGGCCTTCCAGGTGCCGGGTTCCTGGCAGGGACAGGCCGACTCGGGACTGACCCTCACCCGGGAGGAGGGGGCCACCTGGATCGTGGTGAAGGATGGCCGGAACCAACTGGAGGTGAAGCTATGGCCCTGACCCCTTGGTGCGTTCTGGTCCTGGTGGGGAGTCTGGCGGCCCAAGGGGCACCGGAGTTGCCGAACCCAGCCACCACCCAAGCACCGCGCGAGCGTCAGCCAGCCTCCACGGTGCCAGGTGCGCCACTGGCCACCGTGGCCGCGGGCTTCTATAGCCAGTCCGTGAGCAACCATTTCGGCCTCTGGCAGGGCCTGGTGCTCGATGCCACGTGGGATCCCTGGAAGAACGGGAAGTTCATCGCCTCGCTCATCAGCGCCGATCGGCCCATGGGCTCTGGCGTGGTGGGCTCCATCGGGAAGTACCAGGAATTCAAGGGCGGGTACGGCTTCCTTGGCGTTGCCACCAGCAAGGGCGCTGATTACCTGCCCACCTTCCAGGTGGTCAGCGACTTGAATGTCGACCTGCCCATGACGGGCCTGGTGCTGGGCGGGGGCTACATCTACACCCGCGTTCGGGATCTTCATGAGAATCACCAACTCTCCCTGGGGCCCACCTTCTACTTCGGCAATTTCATCAGCACCGTTCGCCTGTCCCTGAATCGGAGCAACCCCGGGAGCCAGGACAGTACGAGCACGACTGTCACAGTACGGCAAGGCGCCCAGGACTACCGCGCCTGGCAGAGCTTCCGCCTCACCTGGGGCGGTGAAGCCTACCAGAACCTCCTGCTGCACGAGGCGGTCACTGCCCGGGGGGCCGGTGCAGGCCTGGATTGCTTCTTCCCCCTTGCCCACGCCTGGACCCTCCAGACCGGCCTGGAGTGGGGTCAGAAGAACGGCGCCTACCGGCTCTGGGGTGGCAGTGTGCGGGTGGGACGGATGTTCCGCTGAGTGGTGTTCCCCGAAGGCACCGCGCAAGGAGTCCGCAGCGACTGGCTCCGTCAGCCTCCTCAACTTGACGCCGCCCGCGGGCTCCCTCATCCTTGACCTTCGATCTTTGGCAGTCCTAGAGCGCTATCCAGAAAGGTGGAGGGAAAGGCCCTGTGAAACCTTGGCAACCTGCGCGAGCAAGGTGCCAACTCCTGCCCTCGGTGTGCCCGGGGGGAAGATACCGAACCGTCACAGACTGACCCGAACCGACCTGGATGCCGATCCACGGACTGTCCCTTTCCAGGCAGGTCCATGACTCAACCCACCTTCCAGCAGGCCCTCGATGCGGGCGAATGCTTCCTCTTCGACGGCAGCACCGCCACGGCCCTGCATGACCGCGGGATCACGCTGCAACGCAGCTTCGAGGAATGCAACGTCAAGGCGCCGGACCTGTTGCTGGCCATCCATGGCGAATTCCTGGCAGCTGGGGCCCAGGTGCTCACCACCAATACCTGGGGCGCCAACCGCCTGAAGCTGGCGGCCCGGGGCCTGGAAGCGCAGTTGGTCGACATCAACCGCGAGGGCGTCAGCCTCGCCCGCCAAGCCATCACACAGCAGGGCAGCCGCGCCTGGGTGGCGGGCTGCATCGGCCCGCTGGGCGTGCGCATCGAGCCCTGGGGGCCCACCTCCTTCGACGAAGCCCGTCTGCTCTTCCGGGAGCAGGCGGCGGCGCTGCTCGATGCGGGAGTGGATCTGATCGTGCTCGAGGCCTTCGAGGATCTCAACGAGATCCATCAGGCTCTCCGGGCCGTGCAGGAACTCAGCACCCTGCCCATCGCGGCCCTGATGACTCCCAACGAGGACGGCCAGGCGCTCTTCGGGGCGGAACCGGACTGGTTCATCAAGCAGCTCGACACTTGGGGCGCGCAGCTGGTGGGCCTCATCGGCGGCAACGGCCCCGCCCCGCAACTGCGGCTGCTGGCGCGGCTGCAGGCCATCACTACCAAGCCCATCGTGCTCCTGCCCAATCCAGGCCTGCCAAACCTGGTGGATGGCCGCCTCATCTACGGCGCCAGCCCCGAATACCTGGGCGAGTTCGCGGGCCGGGCGCTGGCCGCGGGCGCCCGTGGCGTGGGCGGGTGCAGCGGCACCACGCCCGCCCACATCCGGGCCATGCGGGGCGCCTTCCGCCAGGAGCGGGCCTTCGTACAGGGCGGCGGCGGCTTCGAGCTGAAGCCCCACGAGCAGCCCCAACCGGAAGTGCCCTTCGCCTTCCGCAGCCGCTTCAGCCTCAAGCTGGCGCAGCACGAGTTCGTCCACACCGTGGAGTTGGTGCCGCCCAAGGGCATGGAGTATGACAAGCTCGTGGCCAAGACCCGCCAGTGCCGCGCCCTGGGGGTGGACGCCATCAACGTGCCCGACGGCCCCCGGGCCATGGCCCGCATGTCCGCCCTGGCCACGGCCCTCATCATCGAGCAGCAGGTGGGCCTGGAGACCATCCTCCACTACGCCTGCCGGGACCGGAACCTGCTGGGCATGCAGAGCGACCTGCTGGGCGCCGCGGGGCTGGGCCTGCGCAACATCCTGGCGGTCACGGGGGACCCCCCGAAGCTGGGGCCCTACCCCCAGGCCACGGCGGTTTTCGACATCGATGCCATCGGCCTCGTGAACATGCTCAAGCGCCTGAACACCGGCCTCGACCTGGGCGGGGGCAGCATCGGCAAGCCCACCTCGTTCAGCGTGGGCGTGGGCGCCAATCCCGTGGCCTCGGATCTGACGCGAGAGAAGGAGCGCTTCCGCTACAAGGTGGAGGCCGGCGCCCAGTGGGCCATCACCCAGCCCGTCTTCGATGCCGAGAGCCTCTTCCGCTTCCTCGACTTCACGGAGGCCCTGGACGGCAAGGGGGGCATCCCCATCATCGCGGGCATTTGGCCCCTCAAGAGCCTGCGCAACGCGGAGTTCATGGCCAACGAAGTGCCCGGCGTCTTCCTGCCCCCCGCCCTGTTGGTCCGCATGGCCAAGTGGACCACCGCCGAAGATCAGATCAAGGAGGGCCTGGCCATCGCCCAGGAGATCATCGACGCCATCCGCCCCCGCATCCGCGGCCTGCAACTCAGCGCCCCCTTCGGCCAGGTGGAGCTGGTGGCACCCCTGCTTCCGAAGCCGGAGGCCACATGGTGAAGGTCCACTTCATCCTTGAAGACCTGCTGGTTGAAGCCCCGCCTGGGACACCGCTGCAGCGCATCGCGGATGCGGCGGGGGCCGACATCACCTTCGGCTGCCGTACCGGCTCCTGCGGCACCTGCCGGGTGCAGGTCACGGAAGGCTTATCTCAGTGCAGCGAGATGGGGCCCGAGGAACGGGACTTCCTGAATGGCCTAGGGGCCCCGGCGGACCAGCGCCTGGCCTGCCAGGTCAGCGTCCAGGGGGATGTCTCTATTGACTACCTGGGGATTTAGCCACGGATGAACACAGATGAACTCGGATAAGGAATCGCCAGGAGACACCACCCCACGCCAATCAGGTCATTGCACTTTCATCTGTGTCCATCCGTGTTCATCTGTGGCGAATTGAAGGCTTTTCCATGACGACGCTCGAAACCCTCCTTAAGGAAAAAGTGCTGCTGCTGGATGGCGGCATGGGGACGCAGATCTTCGCGCGGCAGCCCACCCTGGAGGACTACGGCAGCGCGGCCTTGGAGGGCTGCGTGGACCTGTTGACGGAGCGCCGGCCCCAGTGGATCCGCGAGATCCACGAAAGCTACTTCCGCGCGGGCGCCGATGCGGTGGAAACCAACACCTTCGGCGCGAACCCGCTGGTGCTGGGCGATTTCGGCCTTTCCGCCAAGGCCTACGACCTGAACGTGCAGGCCGCGTCCATCGCCAAAGAAGTGGCCCGCAGCTTCGACCGGCCTCGCTTCGTCATCGGCTCCGTGGGCCCCGGCACCAAGCTCATCACCCTGGGGCACGTGAGCTACGCCGATCTGCTGGCCTCGTACCGGGTGCAGATGGAGGGCCTGCTGGACGGCGGCGCCGACGCCATCCTCATCGAGACCTGCCAGGACCTGGGCCAGATCAAGGTGGCTGTGCGCGCCGCCCGGGAGGCCATGGCCGCGAAGAAGCGCAGGCTCCCCATCTGGGTGCAGGCCACGGTGGAAACCACGGGCACCCTGCTGGTGGGTTCGGACATCGCCACCGTGCTCACCAGCGTAGAGCCCCTGGATATCGACGTGCTGGGCCTCAACTGCGCCACGGGTCCCGACGAAATGCACCAGCACCTGCAGACCCTCTGCGAGGCGAGCCCCTTCCGAATCAGCTGCCTGCCCAACGCGGGCCTGCCTCTGAACGTGGGCGGCCAGGTGGTCTACCCGCTGGATCCCGCCGCCTTCGCGCCCAAGGTGCTGCATGCGGCCGCGGAGTTCGGCCTTTCGATCATCGGCGGCTGCTGCGGCACCACGCCAGATCACATCCGCGCCCTGGCGCCGGGTGTGGAGAAGCTCAATCCGCCCAAGCGCGCCCCGCACCTGGAGCGCAGCGCCGCCAGCCTCTATCAAAGCGTCACCCTCCGGCAGGAACCGGCGCCCCTCATCGTGGGCGAACGCACGAACGCCAATGGCTCGAAGAAATTCCGCGACCTGCTGGCCAGGGAAGACTGGGACGGCATGATCGCCCTGGCCAAGGAACAGCAGCGGGAGGGCGCCCACCTGCTGGATCTGTGCGTGGCCTACGTGGGCCGCGACGAGGTGCGGGACGCCGACGAGCTGCTGAGCCGCCTCATCACCCAGATCAACCTTCCGCTCATGATCGACAGCACGGAGTTCCCGGTCATCGAGCGGGCCCTGCAGCGGTCTCCCGGCAAATGCGTCATCAACTCCATCAACTTCGAAGATGGCGAGGCCAAGGCCCGGGCCATCCTCGAGCTCTGCAAGACCTATGGCGCCGCAGTGGTGGCCCTCACCATCGATGAGCGCGGCATGGCCAAGAGCCGCGAGCAGAAGCTGGAAGTGGCCAGGCGCCTCTACGCCCTGGCCGTGGGGGAATACGGCCTCGCTCCCGGCGACCTCATCATCGACCCGCTCACCTTCACCCTGGGCAGCGGCGACGAGGAATTCCGTGGTTCCGCCATCGAGACACTGGAGGCCCTGAAGCTCATCAAGGCCGAGCTGCCTGGCGTCATGACGATCCTGGGCGTGAGCAACGTGAGCTTCGGCCTGAACCCCGCCAGCCGCCATGTGCTCAACGCGCTCATGCTCTACCACGGCGTGAAGCATGGCCTGGACATGGCCATCTTCAACGCCTCGAAGGTCATCCCCGTGGCCAAGATCGACCCCGAGGATCGGCAGATCGTGGAGGACCTGCTCTACGACCGGCGCCGGGAGGGCTACGATCCGCTGAAGGCGCTCATGGCCCGCTTCAGCGACCGCAAGGCCGCCGTGGTCGATGATCACCGCGAGGATCTGCCCGTGCTGGAGCGCCTCCGCCGGGGCATCCTCGACGGTGAGAAGCAGGCCATCCTGGCCGACGTGGACGAGGCCCTGCTAGAGCACGATCCCCTGAAGCTCATCAACGAAGTGCTGCTGGGCGCCATGAAGGTGGTGGGCGAGCGCTTCGGCGCCGGCGAGATGCAACTGCCCTTCGTGCTAGAGAGCGCCGAGGCCATGAAGGCCGCCATCAAGCGCATCGAACCCCACCTGCCGAAGGAGTCCAACTACCAGAAGGGCCGCATCCTGCTGGCCACGGTGAAGGGCGACGTTCACGACATCGGCAAGAACCTGGTCGACATCATCCTCAGCAACAACGGTTTCGAAGTGAAGAACCTGGGCATCAAACAGCCCATCGAAGCCATCCTCAAGGAACTCGCAGCCTGGCCCGCAGACGCCATCGGCCTTTCAGGCCTGCTGGTGAAGTCCACGGTGATCATGAAGGAGAACCTCCACTTCATGGAGGAACTGGGCCACAAAGTGCCCGTGATCCTCGGTGGCGCCGCGTTGACCCGCGACTATGTGGAAGGCGACTGCCGGCGGTCGTACTCGGGTGCGGTGTTCTATGCGGAGGATGCCTTCGAGGGCTTGAGACACATGCAGGCACTTGTGTCCGGCGAAGCCAGCGCGCCAGCGCCTGCTCCAGCCGCGAACGCGGCTGGAGATATCAAAGTGCTTCGTAGGGGCGGATCCTCAGTGCCGCTGACCCCGCTGGGTCAGAGCAGCTGGGTGCGCCATGACGAGGCGCCACCGCAGCCCCCCTTCTGGGGAATCCGCGAGTTGGCGGATGCTCCCGTGGACCTCTTCGAGCACCTGGACGCCTTCGCGTTGATCCGCAACCGCTGGGGCTTCAGTCAGGGCAGCCAGGGGGACGAGGCCTTCGCCAACCTGTTGCGGGACAAGGCCGAGCCGCAATTGGCGCGCTGGCGGGAGCGCCTCACCGCCGACCCGCTCTTCCAGCCCCGGGCCCGCTACGGCTACTTCCCTGTGCGTGCGGAAGGGGACGCGTTGCAGGTCTTCGATCCCGCGAATCCCACCCAGACCCTGACGCGCCTAACCTTCCCCCGCCAGGTCACGGGCCGCCGCCTCGGCATCCCCGACTTCTTCCGCGCCGAGGGGACCGACGTGCTGGCCCTTCAGCTCGTCACCCTGGGTCAGGCCGCGGCGGACCACGCGGCGAAGCTCTACCAGGGGGATGGCTACGCGGAGTACTTCGCCTTCCATGGCCTCGCCACGGAACTCACGGAGGCCTACGCCGAACGGGTCCATGCCCGCATCCGCCTAGAGTTGGGCATCGCCGCCAAGGACCTGCCAGGCCGCGCCCTCTTCGCCCAGGGCTACCAGGGCTCCCGCTACTCCTATGGCTACCCCGCCTGCCCGGACCTGGAAGGCAATGGCCCCATCCTGGAGCTGCTGCGAGGCAATGAGATCGGCGTGACCCTCAGCGACAGTCACCAGATGGATCCCGAATACACCACCAGCGCCCTGGTGGCCTGGCATCCGCAGGCGCG
Organism: Holophagales bacterium; assembly: GCA_038324335.1. GTDB lineage: Bacteria > Acidobacteriota > Holophagae > Holophagales > Holophagaceae > Geothrix. The sequence goes on along the minus strand of JBBQHW010000023.1, from coordinate 1,868 downwards.
CTACTTCTCTGTGTGAGCGCGGGGGTAATCCGCCAGCAGGGCCCTGGCCTTGTCCATGGTCTTCTGCCGGAATTCCCGGAATTCTGCCTCGGTGATGAGTCCAGCCCGCTTCAGCTTTTCCAATTTCTCCAGTTCGCTCTTCAAATCGAAAGCCGCAGGACTGGGCGGTGCCGCCGGGGCATTGCCAGTGGCCAAGCGGTCGGCGGGTCCGAGTGTGGGCGTGGCCGCCAATGGACCGGCGGGTACAGCGGCCTTCAGTTCGTCCAGGGTGCCAAAGGACTCGACCTTGCCGCCGACGAAACGGATGTACCGGGAGCGGCTGTTGATCTTGATGGCGCCGTAGCGGTCGTAGGCCTCGTACTCATGCAGCTCCGTGTCGTTGACGACCGTGATCCGGGAAGCTCCCCCCACCCGTTCTATGACCTCTTTCTTGGTCAGCCCGACCCGGACCTTGGACATGTCCAGATCCGGCTTCTTGCAATCCATGGAGACGGCGAGGGAGACCATGAGGATGGGGGCGGCAAGGAACCAACGCATGAGATGCTCTCCAGTTCGGGGTGGGGATGTGATCTCAGCAGTGTGCCAGACAACCTCTTCACCGGCCCTGGCTCGGTGCGGGGGCAGGAAGGGTGGAGGGTCCCCAGACCCTGCCGGACGACCCTCTTCAACCCTCCGTTTCTTAAGTCTTTCTGTGAAGACAACGAAATGGGGTTGTCAGCCGCAGTGGTCGACGCTACCTTTCTTCACCGGCCCCTTGGGGTCGTCTTCACCTGAGATCCTTGTCAGTTCCATAGCGAGTTATCCAGAAAGGTGGAGGGACGGGCCCTATGAAACCTTGGCAACCTGCGAAAGCAAGGTGCCAATTCCTGCCGCGATTGAGTCATCAATCCCGGAGAGATGTCGAGTTGTGTTGAACTGACGACCACGACAACGGGGCCCGAGTGATCGGGCCCCGTTGTCGTTTTGCTTTGCTGGACTTGCATGGACAGACGAGGCCTCGGCCTTTTCCATTCCCTTTTCCAGGAGACGCCATGAGCGCCGAAACCGCCCGCACCCCGCACTTCGAAACCGTCGCCCTTCATGGCGGCCAGAGTCCGGACTCGGATACCAAGAGCCGCGCCCTGCCCATCTACCAGACCACCAGCTACGTGTTCGATTCCGCCGAGCATGGCGCCAACCTCTTCAACCTCTCGGTGCCCGGGAACATCTACACCCGGATCATGAACCCCACCACGGCGGTGCTGGAGACGCGCGTGGCCCAGCTGGAGGGCGGCATCGCGGGCCTGGCCGTGGCCTCGGGCCAGGCGGCCATCACGCTCACGCTGACCACCCTGCTGCGGGGCGGCGACCACATCGTGGCCGGCGACAACCTCTACGGCGGCACCTACAACCTGCTGCACCACACCCTGCCCCGCACGGGCATCGACACCACCTTCGTGGATTCCAAGAACCCCGAGGCCTTCCGCGCCGCCCTCAAACCCAACACCCGCGCCATCTACCTGGAGGCCCTGGGCAACCCCAAGCTGGACGTGCCGGACTTCGAGGCCATCGCCGCCATCGCCCAGGCCGCCGGCGTCCCCCTCATCGTCGACAACACCCTGCCCAGCCCCTACCTGTTGAACCCCCTGGCCCTGGGCGCCAACATTGTCGTGCACAGCGCGACGAAGTTCCTGGGGGGCCACGGCACCTCCGTGGCGGGCGTCATCGTGGACGGCGGCACTTTCGATTGGAAGAACGGCAAGTTCCCCGAGTTCACCGAGCCCTTCGCCGCCTACCACGGCGCGGTGCTGGCGGACCTGGCGGGCCCCGCGGCCTTCATCACCAAGGCCCGCATCGAGGGCCTGCGCGACACCGGCGCCGCCCTCAGC
>JBBQHW010000022.1:0-42826 GCA_038324335.1 Holophagales bacterium | reverse complement strand
CCTGGCTGAAACCGGAGGGTGCATGAACAACACGCCGCAGGGGTTCTGCTTCGGTCGGGCTCCGCCCTCCCTTCGCAGACCCCCTGCATTCACTGCGATCCGTCTACCATCGAGGACTTACAGAAACTTCTGGACACAACTGCTCTCGATCACATATGTTCGCTGGTAGGCGTTGAACTTGCCCTCGTAATACTTCACGTTCAAAGCGCCATTTCCTGCAACGAGCACTGCCTTACAATCAAAGGCTTCCTTATTGATCCGCAGGGGTTCGACCGCACACGTAAAGAAGGGGTAAGCTCCATTTTCATCGGCAGCATTGGCATCTAACTTCCCGGTTCTAATTCGCGTCAACCTGCCGAGAAGGTTCCGGGTGACATGGACTGCCCCGATGGAATCCTTCTTCCTTGGATCGCCAAACGATTCAATGAAGATGCTTTGAGCGAGGGTGTCGAGCTTGGCGAGGGCGGCGCGGCGCTTGGTGCGCAGGGCCTCGGCCTGGTCCAGGATCGCTGCGATGCGGCGCTGCTCGGGGAGGGGTGGGAGCGGAATTCGAGCTTCCTTGATAATTCTGTCTGAGACCGCAGGGTAGGCCCGCACCCGGACAGGACACAGTGGTGGCTGCTCTGCCCTCAATGCGGAGCCCTACGCAATGGCATGTACCTCCCAAACGAAACGGATCAACCCGGCTGCCGGCAATGTCACAACCTCGGCTATTCAAGCGCTCTGATCCCCAAGGCGATGCGGGCCTATGTCCGTCTGCTGCTCTCGGAAGAATAAAGGGGCAGGCACACCCGCCACCTCGAAGCCGGGTAAGGCAGAAGTCTTGGCGATGTCTAAGAGGTAGTCGGGCAAGCAGCCCCAGCCCGGTTTCCAAAATTGGTGGTTCATCTACTCCCTGATACCGGTGTCCGGCAGGGAAAGCCCTGCACTATTGGTAGACCTCGGCACTAGTAAGTGCTGTGCCTGGGCCGATGCCGCTGGGAGAGGCTGCTTCCCCTCCGACAATAAGTACAGTTCCATCCTGAAGCATGGTCATGGTGTGCCCTTGCCTCGCTGTCAGCATTGCGGTTGGAGTGGAGGCGAAGCTACCCGTCAAGTAATCAAAAAGTTCCGCGCTATTAAGAGATCCACTCCCTGTAGTTCCAGCTCCAAAACCACCGGTCACCAAGATCTTGCCATTTGGTAACAAAATCGAGGAATGCCATTCCCGTTGCTCGATCATCGATCCCGTGCGAACGAACGTCTCTGATGTTGGGTCGTATAACTCTGCGCTCGCCAACGGTGGGTAAGTTGGAAACGAACTTCCACCAGAAATAAGAACCATACCGTTTATGAGAATTGTTGCTGTGTGATAATGCCTTTTATCATTAAGACCTTTGCTTAATAAATTATAGTTTCCAGTTGAAACATTAAACAACTCAGCCGCAGTCATTACGTCACTATTGACTGGATCAATCATGCCTTGGCCACCGGCTATTAAGACCTTCCCATTTTGTAGAAGTGTTGCTGTATGCTGGATTTTTGAAAAGATAAGACCCCCGGGTGTTCTTGTAAACTTCCCGGTCGTCGGATCATATAACTCAGAATCATTCAAAAAGGCGACACTATTATTACTCCCACCTGTAATGAGGATCTTTCCACTTGATAGAAGAACTATCGAATGACCATAGCCTCTGAATACGTTCATGGACCCGGTGGCTGCAAAGATTCCCGTTGTAGGATCAAATATCTCAGCGCTAGACAGATCCGTGTTTTCATTCGTCCCACCGACTAATAGAACCCTGCCATCATTCATTAACACTGATACATGATTCATTCTAGGTGTAGTCATATTACTTGTGATTGTTGTGAAATTCTTCAAAGTTGAGTCATAAATTTCTGCTGTGGACAGCGTAGTTCCTGATTTTCCGCCAGCTATTAGAACTTTCCCATTTGGAAGGATTGTAGCTGTATGGCGCATCCTTGCTGTGTTGAGTTGTCCAACACTTAGAAAGGAAGGTGATTTAATAATAATACTTAAATTTATGTTTGTACTACCAGATTTATTACTCGCTGTAATCAAATAATTAGCAATCGGTGCTGCCGCCAGTGGAGTCCCTTGGATCACTCCCGTGGTTCCATTGAGGCTCAAGCCTGCGGGTAGTGCCGGGGAAATAGAAAAGGAGTCAACCGCACCACCGCCGCTGGATGGAGTATTCGGGGTGATGGCACGAGAGACAAAGTATGTGGCGGGATTAACGCTATAAATCAGTGAACTAGGCGGTAGTACCGTGGGTCCAGAGGCTGCCCCGCCGCCGCCGCAGGCAATTCCGACTATGGCGCAAAGGATAACAACCATTCGGTTAAGCATCAAACCTCCGACATTTCATCATTTATTATATTCTGATCATCAGGTGATCAATGTCACGAATTATCGTTTTTTAACAAAATCATTCCTCTATCACTTCTCGTGAATTTGAATTTCTCAGGGATATGTCATCCCAGCTTTAGTGGCCGTACCGTTGGATCCTTGACCAGTCCCATCGCAGGCAGGGCTGCACGAATTGCATCGGCCATCGCACTCGGCGCCAGGTGCCCATAGTGCTTTTCCACCATGCGAGTGTCAGAGTGGCCGAGCTGGGCCGCAACGTATGCCAGAGGGCACCCGGCATTCACCAATATGCTGGCGTAGCTGTGCCTCAACTCGTGAAAGATCACGCGATCAATCTTCGCCGTCTTACACGCTTCAGTGATGAATCGCGACTGGTCACTGTGGCCCCAGGAGTTTCCTATGGAACCCCGATTTCTGCGATTTACTTCTCCCCGAATGAACACGGGTTCCTCGGCCGAACGGCCTGCAGTTATCTCTATGAACAGATTCTTCCCTTCCTCGGTGAGAAAGACCTGGCGGGGCTTTCCGCTTTTCGACTCAGCGATGAACACGGTACCTGCCGTAGCGTTGAAATCTCGCACACGCATCAGGGACAGTTCGCCGTATCGGGCACCTGTCAGCAAAGCACCTCGAACGAGCTGTCCAAAGTCCTCTGGGCAGGCATTCACCAGGCGAACCTGATCTTCCTTGCTCAAGAACCGGATCCGGGCACTTGCGGTCCCTCGATAGGGCTTGACGCTTTGCCATGCTTCACCATTTCGCACCATACGACGCTCCATTGCGAAGTTCAGTGCGGACTTGAGTGTGGTCATGACTCGATTGGCCGAGTCCTTCCTCGCACGCTTCTCACTTTCACTTGCAGGTGGTGCTGGAGGTGCGGGAACAGCCTTGGGTTTCCTTTGAACCTTGAAATTTCGGGGCTTGGGTTGCTGGGCATCCGGAGCCAGTGGCGCCTTGGTTCTGACCCGCTTGGGTGATTCAGCCATCTTGGCCAACCAACTTTCGATTCGGCTGCGGGTCATGGCCGCTACCTCAAGCGATCCCAGCTCCGGGCGAATCCACGCCCCTGCCCTCTGCCTATCCCGGAGCAAGCCCTTTACCCCACGGCGCTCGCCATCAGCAAAGTAAGCATCCAACGCGTCGTTCACGGTGAATGGTCCCTTATGGACGATCTCCCCGCCGTCTTCCAGACGGATCGTCTCCAGCGTGGCCTTCATCCATTCCTTGGCCTTATCTTGGGCCTGGGCATAGGAGAGAACCTTCGTCCCGTCTGCCGCCTCAAAGTCATCGGCTACACCGAGGGCCGTCTTCTTGAGTGTTCGGGTGGTCTGCAAATAGAGGCGAGCTCGCCAGGTCCCTGCTCCCTTCTTGGGCTTGAAGTATCCAAGCGATTGGCCTGGAGCTAGATGGACCCAGAAAGGTTCCGGGTGGGGCTTCAGTTTTGCCCGGGAAGAGGGGGTGTCTGTCTTCGAATCTCGAACTGTCCTCGACACGGTGACCACCTCCGGCCCAATCTCACGGGAAAACCACGGGAAAACCACGGGAAAATGATATCCCTGGACGACACCGGAACCAACAGGAATCGAAATACCTTTCTTTCAATATTTTCAATGAGTTAAGATATTCCAGCGGTGTCCATCAACGACCGTGAACTAGGTTTTTTAGGCCCTTTCACGGCGGTAACACGGGTTCAAATCCCGTTAGCCCTACCAAACAAAAGAGCCTAGAGAAATCTAGGCTCTACTTGTATAAATTTGGCTCGAACTCCGACGAATAATGTAAATGCTCCCAAAAACGCTCCCATGGGAGAGAAAATCGACCCATTTCAAAGGCCGGCAGGATCAAGAAACCGCCCATCCAACATGCAGCATTGCGGTCGGATCGCAGCTCGCGTTCGCATACTGGCCGACTCAAGGGCCCGACTGTCTCAAGCGTCGCCTCACCATGCTTCTACTGTGAATCCAACAACCTGCGCCTGCCACGATCGTCTTCCGGAGGTTGACCTCATCGGCCGGTCGCTACCTGGACTGGGATGCAGGGAGAAACCCACGGACATTTTCTGTCCAAACTGCTGTGGCAGGATGATCTGGAACCAAGTCCGTCCGTGAGATGCCTGCATGAGCTACGACCCCTTTGATGGCGTGCTGCTGAACGACCCCCGACCGCCTGTGTCGGGTGCCGTCAGCCTCATGCTGCACTTGCGGGTGGCTCGGAGGCTGGCCAAGGCCCAGGGGCGCGTTGCGGGTCCCAGCCTGGAGGCGTTGAAGGCACGAGCTCAGGCCTGCCGGGAACTGCTGGCGCAGGGCCTCCTGCCTTCAACCATGCGGAAACTGCAAAAGCATGGGCTGAATCTGGGGCTCCCCAAGGCCGCCCACAGCCTGGTCAGCGTGCTGGCCCACCTGGAGGCCTATCTCAAGGAGGTGGAAGCGGGTGGCTATCTGGAGCCGGACCTGGCCCTCTGGCAGGCCGTGGACCTGGAACTGGCCGGGAAGCGGGGGCTATGGATCGAGCGGACCGAAGCCGATGGGCCACTCGAAGCAGGCCTCCGGGACCTGGTGCCCTCGCGTCTGCGGGCCCTGGCCTGCGTGCCGGGCCTGGGTGGTGCCACGTTCAGGCTGGCGGCCCAGAAGGGCGGCGAAGCCTCTGGCCTCTTCGGCAGCGCACAACCCTTGGTGGCGTGGTTCCTTGATGGCCTCGAAGCCCACGGAGGAAGCCTTCCCAACGACCTCGTCCTGGCTGAGCCGAAGGGCTGGGGATCGGCACCCTGGTCGCCCGCCCTGGAGTCCCTGTTCGAGGGACCGCTGGACCTGAAGGACCATGCAGACACCTTCCAGCGGGGTCTTGTAGAAGGTCCACTTGACCTGCTGCGCCATGCCATCGAACAGGTCTGTGTCTGGCTGGACGCTGGGATCCCCCCCGGTGATATCACCCTCATCCATCCCGAGCCTCAAACGGTGGCTGCCTTCCTCACGCCACTGTTGGCAGAAGAAGGCGTGGCCCTCCACGTACGCGGCGGCCTCCTCCCGCTCCTCGCCAGCGAAGCCTGGAGTCCCCTCTGGACCCTGCTCATGGGCGTGCAGCGTCAGGATCCCTGCGCCGTCTCCGCCGGGCTTCGCGCCTCGAAGCGCGACGACCTGCGCCACTGGGCGGACGCCCTGGCCCTTGCCGATCAGAGTGGGACGCTCGCGTTCGAAGGTAGCTTCATGCACCTGCGGGACCGCGTGAAGGACTACGCCCAAGGCATCTGGCGGGAACTGGCCGCATTGCGGGGCACCACCCTGACCGCTCACCGGTGGGCCGAGCGCTTGGAATCCTTGGCGACGACGCTACGGCTGCCCATGGATCCTGATGACTTCTATTCGCCTTTGGGCCTCCTCAAGGAAGCCTGGGGCAATGAAATCTGGACCTTCGCCGACATGCTCCTGGCGCTGGAAGCCTTTCTGGACGCGGCCCGCAGCAGCGAGATCCCCCGAGCCGTCGAGGGCCTGGGCCTCGTGACCCCCAGCACGATCCTCGACGACTGGAGCGGCGCCCGAGCCACCCTGATCCTCGACCTGTCCGAAGGTGCCTGGCCCAGCCGACCCGCCGAGAACCCCGACCTTGACGGCGATAGCAAGGCCGCCATCAATCGCGCGCTGCTCGCCTGGAGCCAGGCGGAGCCGTCAGCGACCTTCCCCCCTGCCCTGCAGCGGTTCTGGCTGCCCCGCAGCGAGCATGGCGACCAGATTCCCCGCGCTTTCCAGCGGGAGGCCTACGCCTTCAACAAGGTGCTGGCCCTGACCCGCGAGCGCCTGGTGGTGCTCAGTCCCGCCCAGGATGAGGATGGCCGCATGAAGTCCCAGGGACCCTTCTGGACGGCGCTGGAAGGTGCGGCCCCGTGGCGTGCTGAAGCCGCGCCGCATAGCCGCCTGCGCTGGCGCTGGGAAGGCCACGATCAGTCGCCTCAGCACCAGGCGCGAGCCATCGCCGCGCAAGCCCGCCCGGCCAGCGAGGCGCTGCTGGCGGAAGCGCCCGACTTCGACCACGCACCGGGACTCCGCGCCGCCTGGCTCAAGGGGCAGGACAGCGCCAGCCCTACGGCGCTGGAAGGTCTCGCCAAGTGCCCCTTCCGTTCTTTCGCTGAGCGAGTCTGTGGCTTGCAGATCTTCGATGCACGCACCCGGATGTCCATGGCTGTGGGCATCCTCGTCCACCACATCATGGAAGAGGCCCTGGCCCCCTTCGTGGGCGTGGAGGGTTGGCCTACCGCCTTCCAGACGGCACTGGGGCTTGGACCCGAGGCCAGCGCCGATGACCTCATCCCGCACCTGCAATATCTTTGGCAGGACCACCAGGACCAATGGCTGAAGGAACTGGACCGCCACATCCCGCAGGAGCAGTGGCCCCAGGCTGTGCTGCGCCTGGAGTCCCTGCTGCCGAATCTGGCCGCGGCCTTATTGCGGGATGTTCAGGCGGATGCCCCCGACAAGGGGGAACTCGCCTTGCTCAACCCAAGCCGTCTGTCCGCTCCGAAGGGCAAGAAGGTCGCAGCGCCCCCACCGGAGTCCTGGCGCCGGACGCTTCTGGCCCTTGAGGGAACCCTGGGCCCGGTGGCAATGGATCTGGGTGAAGGGCGCACCCTCGCCGTTAGCGGAAATGTCGATCGCATTGAGCGCTGGACCAGTGACAGCCTCTCCTTCCTGCGGGTGGTGGACTACAAGACCTCGAAAGAGACCTACCTCAAGGCCTACGCCGAGGACGACGCGCCCTTCGGGTCCCACCTCCAGACCCCGCTCTACATGCTCCTCGCCGAGCAGGTCTACCCGGGCGAACGGGCCACGGCGGTGCTCTTTCCCCTGAAGGAGGATGGGCCAAAACCCTTCACCAAGCACTTGGGTACCCTTGCCGAGGCCGGACCCGACGGAGCCTGGCGCAAGCGGCTGTTGACGAACCTTGCCCGCTTCGATGCGCGGCTGGAGTCGGGGGATTTCCCACCGACTCCCGGCGAGCATTGCAGCCAGTGTCAGTTGGCAGCCCTCTGTGGGCGCCCCGTGGATGTGACCGTCGAGACCGATGGGGAGGGGGACTGACATGCGCACCCTCAACCTGAGCGATTCCCGCATCCTCGATCAGTCGCTGGTGGTGAGCGCCAGCGCAGGCTCTGGCAAGACCTTCACGCTTACGGTGTTGGTCACCGCCCGACTGGGCCGTGGCGACATCCGCCCCTGGGAGATCCTTGCCACCACCTTCAGTGAGACCTCAGCGGCAGACCTTCGCGAGCGGCTGCTCCGCCCCCTGGACCTGCTGTCGGCTCTGGATGAAGCCGCATGGAAGGTGTTGCTGCCCCACCTCGAAGCGCCCGTCGCCAAGGACCTCGAAGTCATCCTGAAGGATCTGCCCACCATTCAGCACGTGAAGAAATCCGCCGGGGAGGTGGCCCAAGCCGCCGCCCACTGGTCGGGCGCACCATGGCTCGGCTCACCCGCCAAGGCCCGCGCCTTCTGGCGCCGCGTGCGGCGAGAGGCAGAGCTGCTGCAGGTGTCCACCATTCATAGCCTGGCCATGCGCGTGCTGAGCAGGGGTGAGGGCAGCAACGACACCATCCTCGATGTGCGCCATCCCTCCCTGCTGCGGCTGCTGCGGCTGACGGTGCGCGAGTCATTGACCCTGCCCTCGGGCCATCCCGATGAAGTGTCCGCCCGGTTGCTGCTGGCCTGGGCCGAACAGAACTGGGAGGCGCTATCCCAGGGCTTCGACAATCACCTCGATGCCCTTGGGCACCTGCAGGGTGAAAACCCCAGCCACCACCGCGACGCATTGACCCGTGCCCTGGCCGAGGCCCGAACTGCCCTGGCGCCCTTCGCGGCGGATGCCGAGCTGGCCAAGCATCCCAGCGGCAAGGGCCTCCACAATTTCAAGAAGGAGAATCTCCTTCCGGTTCCCATCGCCGTCGCCGATCTGCAGACGAACCTCCGCTGGGCCCAGGCCCAGAGCGGGCGAGTCTCGCATCCACCCCCTGCCTACTACTCCGATGCCTTCTGTGACGCGATGGCGACCCTCAAGCCGGTGGCCAGCGCGCTGGAAGCCTGGCTGCGCTGCCTGCTGGTGAACGCGCTGCAACGCTTCGAGGCAGAGAAGCAGGCCCAGGGTTTGGCCACTTTCGGCGATCTGGTTCGCAAGGCCTTGGACAGCCTCAAGACTCATGGGCTGGAGACCCCCGCGCCCAAGCTGCTTCTGGTGGACGAGTACCAGGACACCTCCAAGGTGCAGGATGCCTTCCTCGAGGCCCTCGGCGCTGAGCGCATGGTGCGCGTGGGCGATGTGAAGCAGGCCATCTATGGCTTCCGTGGGGGCGATCCCGACCTGCTGCGTGACCGGCTGGCCGCAGCAGGAGAAGGCGCTTTCCGCCTCGCTTCCAACTTCCGCAGCACACCCGAGATCGTGACCCTGGCCAATACCTATGTGGACCAGGTCTGGCCCCAGTTGGATCCCACGGTAGGCGATCTCGACGGGGCCCAGTTACCCGTTGCCCCATCGGGACCTCCGGTGGGATTGGTCCGCACGCCTGCGCCATCGACTTCGGGCGACCTGCCGGCCCTGGCTGATTGGATCTCGGGCCTCTCCCGGGAGGCCGGCTGGACCGAATCCCTCGGCACTCCCACGAAGACAGGCAGCCGCACTCGGGCGCTTCTGCTCAAGCAGCGCACCCGCCTGCCGGGCCTCCTCCAGCGTCTCAAGGCCCAGGGCATCCAGCCCTACGTCGTGGCCAAGGAGGGTTTCTGGGACAGCCCCGGCGTGCGCCTCATCCTGGCAGCCCTGGAGGCCGTGGCGCACCCCGAGCGGCCCCTCCCCTGTGCAGCACTGCTTCGCCAAGTGGTGGGCCTGACCGATGCCGAGTTGGCGTCCCTGGCCCAGGGCCGCGAAGGCCGTCCCGGATTGCCCGGTCTGGGTCCATTGGATCCCGAATGTCTGCCGGAAGCGCACCGAGACGGCGCACGATTCCTCCTGGACCTGCGGCAGGCCTCCACCCAGACCATCGCGGGCCGATTGCTGCGCCATGGTGCCCTGCTCCAGGCCAGCGAAGCCCTGAAGGTTCATGGTGCGCTGGAGCCCCTGCGGGCCCGGCGCAACCTGGCTGGGCTGCTTGCCCGGCTTCAAGACCTGCCCGCCAGTCCCTCCGTGGCCTACGCCCTGCTGGATGACGAGCGGAATGGCCTGGAGCGGGGCGACCTGCCCGCTTCTGTGGAAGACGCCGACCTGCTCATCCAGACCGCTCACGGCAGCAAGGGACTGGAGTACGACGACGTCATCCTGCCCTTGCTGAATGTGAACCCGCGCAGCTTCAGAAAGGGTGACCTGCGCACGTCGCCCGAAACCGGCGAGCTGCTGCTCGCCTGGAAGCTGGGGAAATTCACTGGGCGCGCCTATGACGACCTCAAACCTCTCGTGGAGTCCAAACAGAAGCGGGACGAACTCAACCTGCTTTATGTGGCGCTCACGCGGGCCAAGGGGCGGCTCTGTGTGCTGCTGCAGGAGCCCAAGGATCCCAAGGATCCGAAACCCCCCAGCGAGTTCAAGACCTGGGCGAAGTGGGGCCAGGTCCTGGCCAGCACCCACCCGGATTGGAAAGCACTGACAGATGCGCCAACGCCGGTGCCCTTGCCGATCCGGGTCATCCTCACGCCGGACTCACCGCCTGGAAGAGTGGCCCTGGCCGATATCGTCCTGCCTGCCGACGCCCATGCCGACCTTCCTGGCGACACCCGCAGCAAGGCCCGCCAGGAAGGCGAAGCCATGCATGCCTTCCTCCGCGATCTCCTGGTGCGCTGGGAGGATCCGGAGGCCGTCCAGGCCTGCCTCGATGCCGCACCGCCTGTGGCCCATGCTCGCGAGAATGCCCTGCGCTTCCTGGAGCAGTTCGAGGCCATGGGCTGGCGCCACCTCCGCCGCCGCACGGAATTGCCCCTCGCCGGCGCAGCCAGCAGCGGTGGGCTCGGACGCGCCGACCTCGTTATCTGGGATGAGGACTGCCTCCACCTCCTGGACTTCAAGCACTCCAAGGCCTTTTGCGGGGAAGAGCTTGCGACCTACCGGGACCAACTCCATCGGTACGCCACCGTTTTGGCAGAACGGGAGAGCATGCCCGTAGCCTCATGGCTTGTGCCCCTTCGTGGCCAAGATTGGGTCCGTCTGGAATAACAGAAACTTGATTTGCTGGTTCCTGATCCAAGGCAGAGCCCAACCCGCGGATTCCGCGAAGACCGTCACCGCCTCTTAGAAGGTCACTCTCACGCCCACGGCGCCGGTCCGAGGGGCATTCGCCTGGTAGGCGGCCCGGCGATTCCCGAAGCCGCTGGTCTCGGGGTTCAAGGGGCTGGGCGCGTTGTAGGTGCCGTCGTTCTTGATCTTGGTGCCGTTGTAATTGGCGCCGTAGTCGTAGTTGTTCAGCAGGTTCTGGATGGCCACATAGGGTTCGATGGCCAGCTTCTGGTTGAGCCGGAAGGTGTGGGCCACCTTGAGGCTCAGGTCCATGGCCCAGCGGCCCTCCTGGTGGCCGAGCACAACGTTCGGATGGGCCACGTCGACGCCGGCGCCGGGGCCGTAGGCGGGGTCGTTGCTGTAGGCCTGGATCACATCATAGGCCTTGCCGCTGTGCCAGCTGGCCAGGGTGGAGACGGTGGTGCCAAAGCTGAAGCGGTGGGCGAACTGGAAGGAACCGGCGAAGGTCTCCGTGCCGGGGCTACGGCGTTCGGGATTGGTCACATAGGGGCGGGCGGCGCCCTCGCCGTACACGCCGCCGGTGGCGTTGGTCGTATCGAATGCACCCGCCGAACCACCCTCGGAGGACCTCTGGTCCTTGATGACCAGGGTCGCGACGAACGTGGTGGCGGGGGCACTGTAGGCGTACTTCAACTGCAGCTGCTTGCTGCTGGCGGTCTGGTTCGAGTAGAAGACCACATCCCCGCCCAGCTGATTGCCACCGCTATCAAAGTCGGTGATGGCGGGGTCCGATCCATCCAGGCCGCCCAGGGTGGACAGGTGCTTGCTCTTGGAGTAGATGAACGTCACGTCCGCCGAGTGCCGATCGTTGAAGCGGTAGGAGGCACCCAGGTTCACCGCATCGGTGGTGGGGTACTCGAAATTGCTGGCCAGCAGCGATTTCCCATCAGTATCAGCCGTGGCCGGAGTGAGCCAATTGTTCACGGTGTAGCGGAAGTAGTCCCGCAACCCGCCCACGTTGTTGGCGTAGTTGTAGGGCGTCAGGTTCGCCGGAAGGATGATGGGGTGTCCATTCACGATGCCAATCTGCGTACCAGCCCGGAAGCTGGGGACCGGGTCCACGCTGGTGCTGAGGCCCAGGTTGGCGTAGGTGGCGAGGTTCCGGGCACCGGCCGGCAGGCCATTGACCGGGTTGCTCATGCCGCGGCTGAAGCCGGTGACGTTATCAATGACGTTGGCCACGAAATGGCCCAGACCGAACTTGATGACCAGCTTGTCATCGCCATTGGGGCGGTACAGGGCCTGGAGCCGGGGTTCCACGTACTTCTTGCCTTCGGGAGCGCTGCCATTGATGGCGGCCAAGGTGGGACTGTTGGCGTGGATCTGCGCATACATCCCCGCGAACCGATCCTTCAGGTAGTCCAGCTGCGTATCCCAGTCCAGCCGGACCCCCGCGTAGAGGCTCCAGTTGGGGTTCAGATTCCAGTCGTCCTGGAGGTAGAGCCCGTACTGTTTGAAGCTGATGCCCTTGTTGAGGCCATTGGCGACGAACGCGACCCGCAGGACGTTCTGATCCGCCTGGATGGCCGGATCCCAGCCGCTCACGTAGTTGACCGGGGGGCCGCCGATGGCGTTGCCGATGGTGCCCCCCACTCGGGTACTGCTGATGCCGGTTTCCCCGAAGAACAACACCTGATCCGCGTAGACCGTGCGCTGATACTCGATGCCGCCCTTGAAGGTGTGGGGCCCCTCGATGTAGGTCAGCTCGTTCTTCCACTGGGTGCGCTGGATGCCCGTGTTCTGCAGGGCATTGGGGTCGATGCCGCCAAAGCCGAAGTTCTGGGTATCCGTGCGATAGCCGGGGAAGGCCGCCGTGCGCGAGCTGACATCGATGAGAGCCATGGGGGAGTTGTTGCCGGGCCCGGCACCGTTGGGATGGATGCCGTTCTTGTAGTCGAAGTAGGTGAGGTGGCTTTCATAGACCAGGTTCGCATTGATGTTCCAGCTCAGGCGCCCGCCGGCGGCCCAGGTCTTGTTCGCGCCCGTGCCCAGGGAGACGGGATTGACGTTGCCGGTGAACAGCGAGGTGCGGGGAAAGGCCTGGTTGGGGGTTTCATCCTGGTAGAAGCCATAGTTCCAAGAGGTGGTCAGGCTGTTCCCGATATTCCAATCCAGCTTGACGTAGACATTCTTCTTGACCAGCTCGGACTTGATGCCCGCCAGACCGGGAGAAAGCGCCACGGCATAGGGCTGGAAATCGTAGGCCACTCCGGTGCCCTGTTGGCGGTCGGCGGAAACCATGAAGAAGGCTTTGTCTTTCACGATGGGCCCCGACACCGTGGCCGAGTAGATGCCGAGCGAATCCTTGGATTTCACGCCTTCGTCCGTGCGCCGGGCCCGCGTGCTGTCGTTCTGGTACTGCGAACTGACGATGCCGGCGACCTCGTTGCCGCCCGACTTGGTCACCACGTTGAAGAAGCCGGCGGTGGAGCGGCCGAATTCGGCCTTGTACTGGTTGGTCACCACCTGGAATTCCTGGATGGCGTCGATGGGCACAGGCAGGACGTAGCCGCCCACGTCTGTGGAGTTGTTGTCGGCACCGTCCACCGCGAAGCTGGTGCCGCGGCCCATGCCTTCCCCGGTGGTGATGTAGGACGAGGTCTTCTTGGTGGGATCCACATTGGAGCCAGAGACGATCGAAACCCCTGGCGCCATGATGGCCGCCTGGTTGATGTCCCGGGACACGATGGGGAGGCTGGCCAGCACTTCGGATGAGACCGTGATGCCCACCTGGGCCGAAGCGGTGTCAATGAGGGAGGCCTGGGTCGAAACGGCGACTACCTCGACCACCGCTCCCTGGGTGGTGGGCCACTTCAGGAAGGAGGCGTCCGTTTCCTGGCCCAGGGAGGCGTTGCGGGAGGCCCTGAAGGTCTGGCCCTCACTGGTGTAGGTGATGGTGTACCCGCCGATGGGCAGGGCCAGAAACGAGAATAGGCCCCCGGCATCGGTGACTGCCGCGCGGGTCAGACCCGTGGCCTTGCTGACGATGGTGACGGTGACGCCCACCTTGGGGGCGCCTTTGTCGCTGGTGACGCGACCCTTGAGGGCACCGGTGGCCTGCTGGGCCACCAGCATGGTGCCTCCGGCCACGAGCGCGAAAACCGTGAAACCCAACCGAGCGCTGGTTCGATTCATGGCAATTCCTTTGCAAAGGGTGCGGCGTGGAAGCCGCGGGGTGAGGGAGGGGGAGGTTCCTGCCGTGCCAGCAGCTCAGCGGAGCTCAGCACGGTACAGAACTCGCCATGCAGGCTGGCGAGGTGGATCTGGTGAATGGCTTCGGCCGGGTACCAGCGCCCGTCTACGCCGCCCCGATCAAAGGTGGCCGTGGCATCGGACACCAGGAACACGGTGAAGCCCAGGTTTGCCGCCATACGCACTGTGGTGGAGACGCAGTGGTCCGTGGTGAGGCCCACCACCACCAGGGCCGAGATGCCCTGACGCTCCAGGTGGGCCTCCAGGGGCGTGTCGATGAAGGCACTGTTGACCCGCTTCTGGATCACCAGCTCGCCGGGCCTGGGGCCGGTGACCTCCTTCAGGGCCGAGCCGGGCTGATCGGGTCGGAGGGGAGAAGCCGGATCGGTGGAGCAGTGCTGGATATGGATGACCGGCAGGTCCCGGTCGCGCCAGGCCGCCAGGAGCCGCGCCATGCGCGCCTCCGCCTCCGGGTTGTTCCGGAGGCCCCAGCGTGGATCGTCGAAGCCCTGCTGTACATCCACCAGCAGGAGGGCCGTGTGCCGGGGAATGGCAATGCCGGCGACACTGGCGGCGCTGGCGACACTGGCGACGCTGGCGGCGCTGGCGACAGCCGGTCTCATGGGCCGCTGGGTCGGGTGGACGGTGGGTTCGGGCATGGGTTCACCAGACGCGCACACGGGCAACCGGTGCCAGGTACAGGCGCTGCCCGGGCTGCACGTCGAAGGCCTCGTACCAGGCGTCCAGGTTGCGCACGGTGGCCACGCGGTAGCGGTCCGGGGCGTGCGTGTCCGTGGCCAGTTGCTTGCGCTGCCCCGTTTCCGAATAGACGCTGCGCCAGGCGCGCGCATAGCCCACGAAGAATTCCCGGTCCATGCGCCGCAGGTCCTCAGGCCCCCTGGCCGTCGGCCCCAGCCTCGCCCGGTAGGCCTCGAAGGCCGCGGCCAGGCCGCCCAGATCCGCTGCATTCTCGCCAAGCGTCCGCTGGCCATCCACCGCGCCCTCAGGCAAGGGCCCGTAGTTGGAGAACTGCCTCGCCAGGGGCTCGCTCACCCGCTCCCAGGCGGCCTTGTCCTCTGCCGACCACCAGGGACGCAGGCGATGCGCGTGATCGAAATCGGCGCCGATGGGATCGATGTAGTGAATGATCTCGTGGCCCACGATGGCGCCGATGGCCCCGTACCTGGCCGCCTCGGGCCAGGTGGGATCGTACTTGGGCGATTGCAGCAGCCCCGCCGCGAAGTTGTCGACGTTCAGGAAGGGCATCAGGACCGCCCCGGCCTGGTAGGCCGGCATCCACCATTCCTGTGCGTCCACGGGCTGCCCCAGGCGCGCGCGCAGGCGCTGCCGGCGCCAGGCCTCCAGGTTGCGTAGGTTGTCTACCGCATCGTCGGGCCGGATGTGCAGCGACCGGTGGTCTGTCCAGCGTTCTGGATAGGCCATGCCGAAATAGAAGTCCTGGAGTTTGGCCTCCGCCACCGCCTTGGCCGGTGCCGTCAGCCAGGTCTGGGCGCGGACCCGCTTCAGCAGCGCCGCATCCACGTCGTTCACCATGCGCTGCAGCCAGACCTTCCATTCGGCCCGGAAGTGGCGCTCGACGTAGAGCTGGCCCACCGCTTCCGGAAGCAGTTGTGCTGTTGCGGTATCGGTCTGGGTATCCTCGCTGCCCTTGGCCTCGCCGTGGAAGCTCCGGTATCGGGCCTGGATGCCGCCGGGCAGTACGGCTCCGTACCGATCGAGGAGGTGCACCCGCAGGTAGTCCCGCCAGGTGTCCAGCGGCAGGGTGGCGGCCAGCTCGGCCGTGCCCTGGAGGGCTTCGGGTTGCCACACCACCAGCTGGGGCGATTTTCCGAGCCCCGCGGCCTCCAGGAAAACTTCCCAGGGAAAGGCCGGGGCCTGGCGCTGGAAGGTGGGCGGGGTCCACGCCTGCGAGGCGCGTTTCAAATCGTCCGAGGCGGCGGCGCTGACATGGCAGCGGCTCAGGGCCAGTTCCAGATCGAATACGGCCTGGCCCCGGCGCTCGGCCTCGGGGAAACCCGCCAGCTGGAACAGGTCCCGAAGGTAGGCCCGGTACTCCGCGCGCCGGGCCTCGGCTGCAGCGTCCGTGGTGAGGTAGGCAGCCGGGTCGCCCAGCCCCAGTCCGCCCTGGAGAAGGTAGGGCACTTGGGTCGGTTCACCCTGCAGGCCAGGTTCCACCGATAGGCCAAAGGGTTGGGCGGAGGAAAACACGCCCCAGCCCAGGGGGTCCACATCCGATCCAATGGTTTCTCCCAGGTGCTGAGCCAAAGCCCCGATGGAGCGAATGCGATCGATGCTCCGGAATTCCGCCGCCAGGGCCACCCGGGTTGCCACCTTGCCGCGGCCCGCCTCCGCATAGGCCGAGCGGAAATCCCCCACTTTGCGGCCCAGGCTGCCTGGGGGCGCCTGCTTCAAGCTCTGGAACACAGCGTCGAGGTTGAGCTGGGCCTTGGCGGCGGCTTCGTCCCGGGCACTCCACCGCTCCCGCCCCACCGGCACCTGGGTGTTCTTAAGCCAGTCGCCGTTGGCGTAGGCGAAGAAGTCATCCCCCGGCGCCACGGTGGGATCGGTGCCCGCCTCGTGCCAGGGCTGGGTGGCCGGCCCAGTCGAAGGGGAGGGAAGCTCCGGGAGTTCGCCGCCTCGGGCGGCCACCAGCCACAGGCTGGCCACCAGCACGCCACTCAGGTTCCACGCCATTCTCGCCATGGTGTTCCTCCGCTCCTGGAAGGCGAGTGACACCCCGCAGGGGCCCCACGCCACCCTAGGAGGCTAGGGACATTCCTGCTCCTTCGTCCCAGCGGAGATGGACAAGTAACAAGCAGAATGGACGCTCAAGGTCCCGTCGTCGCTGCAACGGAGGAAGGTCCTTGGGACCGAGGACGTACCCCTGGCACCATGTCCGAAAATGATCGTCATTGGTCCGTTCCGACACCGGCCCAAAGGTACCCACGGGCTAGAATGGGTCATCCTTGTTTCCCAATGGTGTCCTGCATGAACGCATGGCGATCTGGACGGCGAGCCCCTTCCCCGCGTACCGCGCCCGATGCGACGCCTCGTGCGGATCCAGCCCACGCGGCCCCCACGGCGTTGGCCATCGATGTGCTGTTCGTGATCAACGCCCGCTCCCTGCTCCTGGACATCGCCGGTCCGGCGGAGGCCTTCCGTCTGGCGAACCTCCACCGCTCTTACCAGGGGCTGCCGCCCCAATTCCAGTTACGCTTCGCTGGCCCGGAAGCAACTCTCACAACCTCCACGGGCCTGCAGGTGTGCCAGTTGGAACCCCTGCCCAGGGAGCTGCCCCGGCCCACCTGGATCGTGCTCATCGGGCAGCCCGCCGCCCAGGTGCAACGCCTGGATCCAGGCGCCGGCGACACGGTGCGCTGGCTGGCTGCCCTCCTCGGCCCGCCGTTCATGACCGGGGAATCGCCCCACCGCCTGGTGACCATCTGTTCCGGGGCCCTGCTGGCGGGGCGCGCAGGGCTGCTGGACCGGAAGCGGTGCACCACCCACCACGACCTGCTGGATCTGCTCCGGAAGTTGGCCCCGCGGGCGCTGGTGGAGGACAACCGGGTGTTCGTGCTGGATGGGCCCGTGGCGTCCACCGCGGGCATCACGGCGGGCATCGACCTGGCCCTGCACCTGGTGGCCGAGGCCTGCGGCGAGCCCCTGGCAGCCATGGTGGCCAAGGACATGGTGGTCTATCTGCGGCGGTCTCCAAAGGACCCGGAACTCTCCCCCTTCCTGGTGCACCGCAGCCACCTGCACCCCGTCGTGCACCGCGTGCAGGATGCGGTGAACCTCGCCCCGGGCCAGGACTGGACCATGGCCGACCTTTCCACGACGGGCCATGTGACGCCCCGGCATCTGCTGCGCCTCTTCGTGGAACACGCGGGCATCTCACCCCTTCACTATCTGCAGTGCATCCGCCTGGCCTTCGCGCGGCAGGCCCTCGAGCGCGGCGCCAGCGTCACCCAGGCCGCGGAATCCGCCGGCTTCACCTCCGACCTGCAATTGCGACGGACCTGGCAGCGCCACTGGGGCGGCACCCCCCGGGATGCCCTCCAGGCGGAACCTGGCCAGTGAGGGCGGCAGGGGCGGGTTGGGAAGAGGAAGAGCCAACCAAGGCTGGAAACCGCCGGTCAGGACCTGACCATCCCGGCAAAGGCCCGCGCGCACTGCGGCGTTGTTCGACGGGTTAATTTCATGGCTCCCGGCGCCTGCCCCCGGGCTATAGTCGACGCACTCAAACCCGAGCGATCATCCAGAACGCAGGTGCCGTGCACCGCCGCCTTTCCCGGATCGGAGGCAACATGACGACCCTTCCATGCACAAGCCCCGAGCTTCGGCAGGCTGGCCCGAAGGCCCCATCCCTGCGCGGCCTGCTCGCGGCGGCGCTGCTGGCGGCCACCTTCGCCTGCGCCCCCCTCATCGCCCGCTTCGACGCCCAGTCCTACAGCCAGGCCGTCTCCCTGAAGGTGGATGCCCTGACGCTCATGGACAGCGCGGCGGAACCCTATGCCCAGCATGAGGCCGAGGCCAAGGCCCTGGCCGTGAAGCTGGACAAGGCCTTCGAGTACGCCGTAGGCAAGCCGAAGAACGAACTCAGCGCCCGCCAATGGCAGATCCTCAAGGATCCGCAGCGGCACCTGCTGGGCGGCTTTCTCACCCGCTGGAAAACCGAATCCACCCTGGGCCACGCCTACATCCTGGAAAAAAAGGGCCAGGTTGGCATGGCCTTCGACCAGATCATCGGCCTGGAAAGCGGCAAGCTGAAACCGGCCGACATCGCGGGAACAGGAGCCTGACATGGCGAGCTATCAGGATTTCCTCGACGCCTTCAAACCCGCCCTCCAGGATCTTGCGAAGAAGACCCTCGATGCCTATTCGAAGCAGGCCTCCGCCGACGGCCAGGCCTTCGTGAACCTGCAGAAGGCTAGCCTCGACAGGTGGACCAAGGAGCTGGTCGATGGGGAACTGAGCAAGGCCGACTTCACGGACCTGGTGCAGGGCATCCAGGATCTGGCCGAACTGGTGGCCCTCAAGCAGGCGGGGCTGGCGGCCGCCCGGCTGGATGCCTTCCGCACCAGCCTCATGAACCTGGTGATCGACACCGCCTTCAAGGTGTTCCTTTGAGGGCTCGTGCAAACCCCAAGGCAACGGGCCCCTTCACTGGTAATCCACCTCGTCCGGCAGCTCATTGCGATCCTTCTCCCCGGCGGACGGGAAGTGGGTGGTCAGGCGCCCTCCCACCATGCGGATCGTTTCCACGAGCCCTTCCGTGAAACTTCCTTTACGGAAGTGCCCGGCCAGGCAGGCCGAGGCGTCTTGCCAGAACGCCTGTCCCACTTTTTCGTGAATGCCTGTGTCGCCCAGGATGGCGAAGCGCTTGCGGCTGGGGACCAGGAAGATGAGCACGCCATTGCGATCGGCGGTCTGCTCCATGCCGAGCCGCCGGAAGGCCTTCTCCGCGGTCTTCTCCACGTCTCCCCAGAAAAAGGCCGCCACCGACACCCGGATCTCCCCGGAGGTGACCCGCTCCGCCGCCTGGATGGCCGCCACCACCTGCACCTGGTCCACGCACTCCTTCAGGCTCCTGCGGCTCATGCCCACCATGCGCACCCCCCGTTGCTCACCATGATCCCGAGGCTCCCCCGCCCCCGGAACGTCCGCCACCCCCGGAAAAACCACCACCCCCGCCGCCCCCGCCTCCGCCGCGGCCGCCGGAGAACAGGCTGAACAGCAACCAGATGGCCATGTTCGGGTGGGTGATGGCCAGCACCAGGAAGGCCAGCCCCAGCACACCGATGACGAGCCAGCTCCCCATCCCCAGGGGTTGGCCACTGCGCCGGCCCTGGTCCCGGGGGGCCCGGGCGGCGGCATCACCACCGACCACCTTCAGGATGCGGTCCACCCCCTGGGTGAGGGCCCCATCGGCATCGCCACTCTTGAGCCGGGGCAGGATCGTCTCACGGATGATCTGCGACGCCAGGATGTCGGGCATCTGGCCCTCCAGGCCGTAGCCCACTTCCATGCGGACCTTCTGATCCTTCGTGAAGATGAACAGCACCAGGCCATCGTCCAGACCCTTGCGGCCCACCTTCCAGGCGGCGAAGGCCCGCACGGTCCAGTCCTCGAGCGGGTCCGTGCCGGTGGTGCCCGAGATCCACACCAGCACCTGGTGGCCGGTGCCCGCCTGGTAGGCCTGCAGGCGCTGGTCCAGGCTCTCCCGGGTGGCGGGAGAGAGCAGGTTCGAGCCATCCGTCACCCAGCCCGTGGGCGCGGGGGGCGGAGTCGGTTGAGCCCACGCGCTGCCCCAGAGACCCGCGAGCAGACCGATGAGGATGAGCAGGCGTCGCATGGGAGTGGTTTCTAGAAGGCGACTTTGGGCGCCACGTCAGACCCGGGCTGGGCCTTGAAGTAGGCCCGTTCCTTGAACCGGTCGCCGAAGAAGCCCGCGATCATCACCGTGGGGAAGCTGTTGCGCTTGGTGTTGAAGGCCTGGGCCGCCTGGTTGAAGCGCATACGCTCCACGGTGATGCGGTTTTCCGTGCCCTCCAGCTGGGCCTGCAGGTCCCGGAAATTCTGGGTGGCCTTGAGGTCGGGGTATTTCTCCACCACCACCAGCAGCCGGGACAGCGCCGAGCCCAGGCCTTCCTGGGCCTTCTGGAAAGTGGCCATGGCCTCGGGCGAACCGGGGGCCTTGCCTCCGGTGGAAACCTGGCCCACCTTGGCCCGGGCTTCGGTGACGGCCGTGAAGGTGTCCTTCTCGAAGGCCGCGGCGCCCTTCACCGTGGCCACCAGATTCGGGACCAGGTCCGATCGCCGCTGGTACACGTTCTCCACCTGCCCCCACTGGGCGTCCACGGCCTGGCTGAGGCTGTTCAGCCCGTTGTAGGAACCCATTGCTCCCAGTCCAAACACCACCAGCAGCAGCACCAGCAACCCGCCGCACCCCAACGCGATCTTTGCGCCCAATCCCATGGTTCCCCCTTCAAGGAATACTTTGAGGATACCCCCTGCGTAATCCCCCTACCGTTACAGTGGGATCCGGGGATCGGGTCCTGCCGCCCAAAGAGGAGTCCCATGTTCAGGAAGGCCTTTGCGGGATTCAGCACTGTGGTAGCTCTGGGCTGCCTGGGCCTGGCCTGTCAGAAACCCGAGGAGGCACCCCAGAAGTCTCCCGACCCCGCCAAGCCCAAACTGGCCAGGGCCTCCAAACCCACGGTCATGAGTCGCGGCCCCGCGGCGAAGCCCGCGGGTTCGGTGGCACCAGCCCAGGCCACTGCCACGCCGGCGGTCGCACGCAAAGCCGTGGAGAAAGCGGTCGAACCCATGGCCAAGGGCGACCTGGAAGAGGTTGTGCCCGGAAGCCCGCGGGCCAAGTCGGCGGCAGCAGTTCCGCGCGCTTCAGCCAGCAACCCTGGCAACACAGGCACCAACTCTGACAAAAGCAACACCACCCGTAGTGAAGTGAGTGCAGCCAATGCAACCAAGGCCACCGAGGCAACCACGCCAACCACGGCAACCGCGGCAACCGATTCTCTGGAAGTCATGCCGCCTTTGCCTGAACCGCCTGTGGAGCAGGCGACCCTGGCGAAGACGGCCGTGAACGTGCCGGAGCAACCGGCCCTCGGGACCGCCGGGACCAAGGCGGGGCTGGCCTTGACCCCGCCAGCCCAGGCAGGCAGTACTGGCACTGTTGGCCAGGCTGGCCGACCTGGCCAACCTGGCAACGCCGTCAAGGCCGTCACCGCCGTCAAGGCAGCCAAGGGCCCTGAAAGCATGGGGGCCAGCGCCGAGACGCCGGCGGAACAGGCCGCCCTGGCCCAGGTTGCCCGCAAGGACAAGGACTGGAGCGTCCGTAAGGCGGCGCTGGAAGGCATCACCAACCAGGCCGTCCTGGCGCAGCTCGCCACCATGGACGAGGATGCGGACATCCGCAAGCTCGCGGTGAGCCGCCTGACGATGCAGGCCGCGCTGGCGAAGGTGGCCACCGAGGACAAGGACTGGAGCGTTCGGAAAGCGGCCATCGCCATGCTGACGAACCAGGGCGTCCTCGCCGCCATCGCCATGAACGACGAGGACGCGGACAACCGCAAGCTGGCGGTAAGCCGTTTGACGGGCCAGGGCGCCCTGGCCCGGGTGGCCCGTAGCGACAAGGACTGGAGCGTGCGCCGCTCCGCCGTGGCCATGCTGACGGACACGGCGGCGCTGACCCAGGTGGCCACGAAGGATCCGGATGCGGACATCCGCAAGCTGGCGGTGAGCCGGTTGAGGAACCAGGAAGCTGAGCCCGAACCCTAGGCCCTGAGAACAGGCTCGGCCTATCCTTTCGAAATGAAGCACATCAAGTTTCAATTTGATTGAGTGGGCCGCGGCCACGCAAGGTTTACAATCAATTAAGTTGTTTATTTATCACAGCTTACGCTGTGGCATACAAGATGCACCTTCAGCATGGATTCTCTCCTCCCGCGCCCTGATCGCGCTCGCCTGGGGACTGGATCTGCCTCCAAGGAAGTGCCTCTATTACTGCCCGACAGAATCCAGCCTGTCGGCTCCCGACGAGGACGTCGAACCCATGCCCAAACAGACGGAATTGGCAGGATCCAGCATGGGGTCCCGGGGCCAATCGTTCCTGGAATGGATCGGTGAGCTGGGCCTCTTCACTGCCAAATTGGCGCGGTCGACCTTCTCGGCCCCGTTCCACTTCCATGAACTGCTCCAGCAGATGCACGAGGTCGGCACCCGCTCCCTGCCGCTGGTCGTGCTGGCGAGCGCGGCCACCGGTGTGGTTCTCAGCCTGCAGACCCGGGAGAGCCTGGTGCGGTTCGGGGCCAAGTCGCTGCTGCCGGTGGTCATCGTCCTGACCATCATCAAGGAGAGCGGCCCCATCATCACCGCGCTGGTCGTCTGTGGCCGGGTGGGCGCCGGCATCGGCGCCCAGCTCGGTTCCATGAAGGTCACCGAGCAGATCGACGCCATCGAGGCCTCGGCCGTTGACTCTTTCAAGCTGCTGGTGGTCACGCGGGTCGTGGCCTGCATCCTGATGCTGCCCCTGCTCACCATCGTGGCCGATTGTTCGGGGATCTTGGTGGGCTGGCTGGCCAACACCCTCATCGAGCACGTGTCCCTGCTGCCCTTCCTCGCGGACGGCTTCAGGCAGGTCACCTTCCATGACCTGCTCCCGTCCACGGCGCGTACGGCCATCTTCGGGTTCATCATCGGCCTGCTGGGCTGCTTCCAGGGCATGCGTACCACGGGCGGCACCGAGGGGGTGGCACGCTCTGCCACCAGCGCGGTGGTGCTCGCCTCGCTGTTCGTCATCCTCGCCGACGTGGGCCTCGTCCGCCTGATCCAGGTCCTGTTCGCGCCATGAGCCAACCCCCGACCGGCAGCCCCGCCATCCAGATCACGGACCTGTGCAAGGCCTTCGGTGGCCAGACCGTTCTCGCTCGCGTGAATCTCCAGGTGAAGGCCGGCGAGACCCTGGTGGTGCTGGGCCGCAGCGGCACAGGCAAGAGCGTGCTGCTCCGGTTATTGATCGGCTTGCAGCAGCCGGATTCCGGCTCCATCCACATGCTGGGACGGGAGATCACGGGGCTGGCCGAGAAGGACCTGTACGAAGTCCGGAAAAAGGTGGGCTTCGTCTTCCAGAACTCGGCCCTGTACGATTCCCTGACCGTTGCCGAGAACGTGGCCTTCCCGCTCAAGTTCCACACCCGGTTGACGGGGAGCCAGCGGCAGGACCGCGCCCTGGAAATCCTCGCGCGGGTCGGCATGGAAGAGGCCGGTGCCAAGATGCCCACCGATATCTCCGGGGGCATGAAGAAGCGCGTGGGCCTGGCCCGCGCGCTGGCGCTGGAGCCGGACATCATGCTGTACGACGAACCCACGGCGGGGCTTGACCCCATCACTTCCAGCGAGATCAACGACCTGATCCTGATGCTCCAGAAGGACCGGGCGATGTCGTCCATCGTGGTCACCCACGAGATCCACAGCGCGGCCACCATCGCGGATCGCGTGGCCCTCCTGGACCAGGGCAGCATCGTGTTCGATGGCACCTTCGCAGCCCTGAAGCAGAGCGAGGACCCGTTCGTCTCGAGGTTCGTCCAGACCGGCTAGGAGCAGTTTCCCTCATGAAGGCGGATTTATGAAAAAAATGGCACTCCTGGGCTTGTTCATCTTCAGCGCACTGCTGATCCTCTTTGCCGGCATCTTCGTCATCGGGAACCAGCAGCGGATGTTCACCCGCTCCTTCTACCTGCGGGCGGAATTCGCCACCGTATCGGGACTGTTGCGGGGTGCCGAAGTCCGCATCGGGGGCGTGCGCAAGGGCACGGTCGACGAGATCCGCCTGCCCTCCCGTCCCGGTGACAAGGTGCTGGTGGTGATGTCGCTGGACAACTCCACGCGCAACCTGGTGAAGCAGGACTCCGTGGCGGCGATCGAGACCGAAGGCCTGCTCGGGAACAAATTCATGGCCCTCTCCTTTGGCAGTCCCGAAGCCACGGGCGTGAAGGACTGGGACACGGTGGCCAGCGCGGCCCCGTTGGACGTGGCCGACCTGTTCAAGAAGACCAACGCCATCATGGACACCACTCAAAGCACCATGAAGCACCTCGAAACCACCTCCCAGCACATCGCCACCATCACGGCCCGGGTGGACCGGGGCGAGGGCACCCTGGGTGCCCTGATCAAGGACCGGGCCCTCTACGACCGCCTTGCTGCTGCCACCACCGACATCGCCGCCACCTCCGGGGAGGCGCGCAAGACGGTGGCCCAGGCCCGGGTGGGTGTGACCGCCTTCACCGAGAACATGGAGGCGTTGAAACACAACTTCCTTTTCAAGGGCTATTTCAAGGATCGGGGCTACCTGGATGCCACCGAGCTGACGAAGTGGGAACTCGAGACCACGCCTGCGGGCTTGCCCATGAAGAAGTTCATGATCGCCGCCGGCGACCTCTTCGAAAAGCCTGCCGCCACCAAGCTCAAGGACAAGAAGCGGCTCAACGAGGTGAGGGCCTTCCTCGAAAATAACCCATTCAGCCTGGTGCTCGTCCAGGCCTTCACCAGCCTGGCGGGCGAGCATGACGCCAACCTGGTCCTCACCCAGACGCAGGCCATGGTGGTGCGCAACTACCTGGCCGACAAGTATGAGTTCGATGACTCGAAGCTGAAGACCAAGGGCATGGGCGAAGTGAAGGCCACCACGCCGGGGCAGACCCACTGGATCGAGATCTCCGTCTACGCCCCGGTGGCTGGATCCTGAGCGGTCACGCCCCAACGGGTGCCAGCAGCAAAGTCCAATACCAATCACCACCCCTCTTTGGGAGCCTGAACATGGACGAAAATCTGCATTCCATGACCAACCTATTCAAGCAGCTTGGCCTGCCCTCCGATCCTGAGGCCATCGAGGCCTTCATCGGGGCCCATCGCCCCTTGCCGGAGGATCTCAAGCTGCACGAAGCCCCATTCTGGAACGCTTCCCAGGCGGGTCTCCTGCACGAGGAGGTGCTCCAGGATGCCGATTGGGCCGGCGTCATCGACACCCTTAACTGCGGCCTGCGCCAGACCAATGCCGACGGCACCGGCCCCGATGTCTGAAGGACCTGCGCCCTCCTTGGATGCGGGCAATGCTCCTCCGGCCTCCGATCTCGACCAGGCCAGCCAGAACATCGAGGCGGTGCTGGATTTCTATACCCGGGAAGACCAGAAGATCAGCCACCCTCAGCGCATCCTGGAACGCATCAGCCTGCTGATCGGCAAGCCCCTCTACCTGGGCCTCATCCTGGTTTCCGTGTGTCTCTGGATGACCGCAAACATGGCCTTGCGCTGGCTGGGAAGAACCCCCTTCGACCCGCCGCCCTTTTTCTGGCTGCAGGGACTCATCGGTTTCGGCGGCTTGATGACCGCCACCATCGTGCTGGCCAAGCAGAACCGGGTCGCGAAGCTGGAGGAACAGCGGGCCCACCTGGACCTGAAGGTGACCTTGCTCACAGAACAGAAGGGCCCAAGCTCATCAATCTGCTGGAGGAACTGCGCCGCGATCTGCCCAATGTGGCGGACCGCCACGATCCCCATGCGGAGTCCCTGCAACACCCCATGAACCCGGATCTGGTCATGGCGGTGCTGGATGAGGACATCCAATCGGCGCGACTGTCATCCACGCCGGAGTGAAGTCCACCCAAACGCCCAGCCTAGCCCCGAGGCCTGTCCCGATTGCCGAGGATGAGCCGTGCCCTGGGTTGCGTGGTCAGGTAGGCCCACAGCCACTCGAAGAAGACAAACATGCGGCTCCGAAAATCCACGAGCAGCATCAGATGGATGAACAGCCAGGCCAGCCAGGCGGGATACCCGGTGAGGCTGAAGCGGCCCAGGTGCGCGACGGCCCGGCCCCGGCCCAGGGTCGCCATGCTGCCCCGGTCCCGGTACCGGAACACCCTTCGTGGCACTTCTCGGAGGGTGGCCTGGATGTTCTCCGCGGCGCAGGCCCCTTGCTGGACCGCTACCGGGGCGACGCCCGGGAGCAGCCCTTCCGGCCCGTGGGAGAAGGCAGCCAGATCACCAATGGCGAAGGCCTCGGGATGACCGGGAAGGCTGAGATCCGGTTCGACGAGGACCCGCCCGAGGCGATCGACGGGACACCCAAGCCCCGCCGCCAGGGGAACGGCCGATACGCCCGCCGCCCAGACCACCGTCCGCGTGGGAATGCGCTCCTCGCCAAGCTCGACAGCGCGTTCGTCCATGGCCGTGATGGGCTGGCCGATGCGGATCTCGACGCCGATGCGCTCCAGACCCTCCAGCGCTTTCTCCGACAAGCCCGTGCCGAAATTCGCCAGGATGCCCGGGCCGGCTTCGACGAGGATCACCCGCGCCCGGTCCGTGCGGATGCGCCGGAAGTCGCGTGGGAGCGAGAGCCGCGCCATCTCTTTCAGCGTGCCGGCGAGTTCCACGCCGGTCGGACCTCCTCCGATGACGACGAAGGTCAGCCATTCCCGCCGGAGCGCCGGGTCTGCCTCCTGTTCGGCCCGCTCGAAGGCCAGCAGGTAGCGCCGCCGGATCTCCAGGGCGTCCTCCAGGGTCTTCAGTCCGGGGGCCAATCGCGCCCAGGGATCATGGCCGAAGTACGCATTGCGGGAACCGGCGGCCAGGATCAGGAAGTCGTAGGGCAGCGGCTTCCCCTCGGCCAGTTGCACACTGCGGCCCACCAGATCGACGGCGGTGACTTCCGCCAGGACCACCTCGGCATTGGCCTGGCCCCGGAGGATGTGCCGGATGGGTGCGGCGATGTCCGCGGGCGAAAGGGTGGCGGAGGCCACCTGGTAGAGCAGGGGCTGGAACAAGTGGTGGTTCTGCCGGTCCACCAGGACGACGCGAACCGGGGCCTGCTGGAGGTCCCGGGCTGCCCGCAGGCCCCCGAAGCCGCCTCCGATGATGACGACGGTAGGATCGGAATGATTCATCACCCTCCTGGAGCAGTTTTCATTCCAGAAAGGGACATCAACTGGTTCCAGAGGTTAGGGAACCCGCGCGCCCGGGGTGGAATTGGGTCCCTTCATAGTGAGGCGGTTAGGACTTCATTCTGGTCGAACAGCCACGGGGCAGTCTGAATTCTTTTATTATTATTGCTGTTTTAATTGTATTTATTTCGTGGCGTGAATGGTGCGTTTCCAACTTCTATGGCTGATAGGTCCCATCCCAGGAATTCCAGACGGGTGCCCACCCCGGCACCGGGTAACGGTGTTCAAGCGCCAGCGCTCCGTCTCCGGCTGAACCTGCGCCAGGCCAAGGCATGAGCGGCTTTGCACTGCAGCGTCTGGGCCTGCTCATGGAACCCGAACCGGGCAATCTCCTGGAGGCCGGAGGCGTCCTGAATCCGGCCGCCATCCGGGGCCCGGATGGCGCGCTGTACCTGTTCCCGCGCCTCGTGGACCAGAGCAACCTCTCGCGCGTTGGCATGGCGCGGGTGAAGTTCAATGCGGCCGGGGACCCGGTGGGCGTCGAGCGGCTGGGCATCGCCCTGGAGCCGGAGGCCGAGTACGAGCGCCGGCCCGATGGCAGCGGCGGCTGCGAGGATCCCCGGATCACCTACGTCGAACCCCTCCGGCGCTACCTCATGACCTACACGGCCTTTGCCCTCACGGGCCCACGCATCGCCTTCGCCATGTCCAAGGACCTGTTCCACTGGCAGCGGCTGGGGCTCGCCACCTTCTCGCCCTTTCGGGGCATCGATTTCGCCCACGTGGACAACAAGGACGCCAGCCTTTTTCCCGTGGCCATACCCAACCACGCCGGCAAGCTGCAGATGGGCATCCTGCATCGACCCCTGTTCCGCGGCACCCTGCCCGAGGAGACGGCCTACAAGGCCCGGCCGCGGGCCATGGACCTCAGTCATGAAAGCATCTGGATTTCCTACTCCCCTATGCCTCCAACAGGGCCTGCCACCGGGCCCGCGGCGGAGGGTGAACCAAACCATCTGGGGCTGTTCAACTCGCATCACCGCTTGGCTTCCCCTGTGTCGCCCTGGGAACTGCTCAAGATCGGCGGGGGTACGCCGCCCATCCTCACCAGGCACGGCTGGCTGCTCCTCTACCACGGCGTCAGTGACCTGGCCGCGTCGGGCACCGGTGGCCCCGAGTTCTGCTATTCGGCGGGCGTGATGGTGCTCGACCGGGAGCATCCCCACCGGGTCCTCTACCGCTCGGCGAAGCCGGTGATGACGCCGCTGCTGCCGAAAGAACTGCAGGGTGCCGTCGACCACGTGGTGTTCCCCACGGGCATCGACCGGCGCGACGACCTGGGTATGCCTGATCGCATCGACGTCTATTACGGGATGGCCGACAACCGCATTGGCGTGGCGCGCCTGGACGTGCCCGAACACCTGCCCCAGGGAGCGCCGGCCGATGACCGGGAGGGAAGGCCTCAGGTGCCTCCCGTGACGGCACCAGTGGCGCCTTCTAAGTGACCGGAGCGTCCAGTCAAACTGATTGAATCCCAGGGCAATTATCTGGCGATAATGTCACCTAAGTAAACGATTTTAAACCATTTAAAAATGGGCCCAGGAAATGCATCGGGACCCCTTCGAGGGGGCCCCAAGCGATGACCCGAGCACCGGTATTTCTGCACAATTTTCAGAGCCAGCCCGCCCAATACCATTCGGACCAGGGCGCCATCCTGGAGTGGATCGCCGCGGCCCATGCTCAGGCCGAGCTCACCCTGCAACAGCCAGCCACGGAGGAGGAGCGGGAAACCATCATCAAGCGGTTCCGGAAACTGGTGATGCGCTTCGGTTGCAGCACGGATCGGATCGCCTTCCGGAACTCCTCCCTCGCGGATTTCACCCACCGGGACTGGGACAGCATGCGGATCTTCCAGCTGAACCGATTCCCGTCCGGCAAACCCTGCGGCGAGCGCAGCCGCTTCTACCGGGAGATCAGCGGCGAGGCCTTCGAGCAGTTCTACGCCGACGAGACCGAACCGCCCGCGGTCATGATCCACGTCACCTGCACCGGCTATGTCTCCCCCAGCGGAGCCCAGCGCCTGGTGGCCAGCCGGGATTGGGGGCGCTCCACGGAAGTGATCCACGCGTATCACATGGGCTGCTACGCCTCCATGCCGGCCATCCGCATGGCCGCGGGCTTTGTGGCAAGGGGCAAGACCCGGGTGGACATTGTCCACACGGAGCTGTGCACACTCCACATGGATCCCAGCCAGCACCTGCCTGAGCAACTGGTGGTGCAGACCCTGTTCGCGGATGGGCTCATCCGCTATTCGATGTCGCCAGCAGCGGAAGACGAAACCACCCGGAAGGGCCTGGAAGTGCTCGCCACCCGCGAGGAGATCGTGCCGGGCACCGGCGACGCCATGACCTGGATGGTTTCGGACTTCGGCATGCAGATGACCCTCTCCCGCAAGGTGCCCGACCACATCCGCGCGGGCCTGGGGCCCTTCCTGGAAAGCCTGGCGGCCTCGGCGGAGTTGACCACCAAGGAGCTCTTCGAACAGGCCGTCTTCGCCATCCATCCAGGGGGCCCACGCATCATCGACGAGATCGCCGAGCACCTGGGCCTGCGCCCCGAGCAGGTGCAGGCCAGCAACGGCATCCTGTCCAATTACGGCAACATGTCGTCGGCCACCCTGCCCCATGTGTGGAAAGCCGTCCTCGAGGATGAAACGGTCCCGTCGGGTACGCTGATCGTCTCCCTGGCCTTCGGGCCCGGGTTGACCATCGCGGGAGCCCTGCTCCGGAAGACCGGGTGAACGGGCCATACCTGTGGCTCCTGCCCTTCGGCCTTCAGGGCCTCGCCATGGCCGTGGACGAATTCGGCTTCCACCACCACCGGACCGTACCCCGCTGGGAATGGCTGGGCCATGCGCTGGACACCGCCGTGTTCCTGGCCTGCCT
Organism: Holophagales bacterium; assembly: GCA_038324335.1. Classification (GTDB taxonomy): domain Bacteria; phylum Acidobacteriota; class Holophagae; order Holophagales; family Holophagaceae; genus Geothrix. Next base: position 12,581 of record JBBQHW010000022.1, on the reverse strand, counting down.
CCTGTGCCCGCTCCTGCTCACGCCCACCTTGTCGCACCTGCGCTTGTTCGGTTGCCTGGCGGTGGGCTCCTGCCTCCTGATCACCAAGGACGAATTCATCCACCAGCGCCTCTGCTCCGGGGGCGAGCACTGGCTGCATGCGGTGCTCTTCGTCCTGCATCCCATCGTCCTGGCGGCGACGGGCTTCCTGTGGGCCGGCCTCGGGTCCAGCGCCCTGGCACGGATGCCCCTGCCCCTGGCTGCCTGGCTGCTCCTGCTCCAGGCCGTCCTCGTGGCCGGCTTTCTGGTCTACCAGTTGGTCTACTGGTCCCTGCGCCCCAGGGCGGAAGAGCCTTCCTCGGGCATCGACAATTCCATCTACGACGAGCTCGGGGAGCGCTGGTACACGGCCAAGGATGATCCCGTCGCCCTGCTCAGGGCCGAGTCCCGGCTGCGCACCTCCTGGGTGATCGCGGAGCTGCAAGCCCATTTCGGTCCGCGCCCCCTTGCGATCCTGGACGTGGCCTGCGGAGGCGGGTTTCTCGCCAATCCCCTGGCGGCGGCTGGCCACGCCGTTACCGGCATTGACCTGTCTTTGGACAGCCTGGCGGTGGCCGAAAGGCATGACGGCACTGCTTCCGTGGCCTATCTCGCCATGGATGCCCGGACCCTGTCATTCCCGGATGCGCACTTCGACGTGGTCTGCATGATGGATTTTCTCGAGCACCTGACTGAACGCGACGAGGTGATCCGGGAGGCCGCGCGGGTGCTGAAGCCCGGGGGCTGGTACTTCTTTCATACCTTCAATCAGACGCCCCTCAGCTGGCTCATCGCCATCAAGGGCGTCGAGTGGTTCGTCAAGAACACGCCAAAAAACATGCACGTCATCGAGCTGTTCCTGAAGCCCTCGGAGCTGGTGGCCATCTGCACGCGCCATGGATTCGTGGTCGAAGTCGTGCGAGGTGTGCGCCCCCGGGTGTTCAGCCGGGCCTTCCTCAGCCTGCTCTTCACGGGCCGGGTGGAGGATGGGTTCGAGTTCCTGTTCACCCGCTCTCACCAGATCGGGTACTGCGGACGGGCCCGAAAAATGGCCTGAGGGCCGGGTTGAGGTTTAAGCCATTCGGGCCAGTTCACGGGCCGGCCGCAGCGCCTTCGGGTTGAGCCCATTGCTGCCCCAGGCCAGCCAGTTCCGCATGACTTCATTGAAGGCGGCGGGCTGCTCGAAGGCCACCAGGTGCCCGGCCCTGGGGATGAGGTTCAGCTGGGCACCGGGAATGAGCCGGGCCAGGGCCTCGGACTCAGAAGGCGGGACGAGCGCATCTTCCGATCCAGCAATGACCAGGATTGGCACCCGGAGGTTGGCCACCTGTTGTTCCACCTCGGGAGATTTCATGCCAGCCGTCATGCCCACCAGCACCAGGCCGCGCAGAAACCTGGGGAAGGCGCTGGCAAAGGCCAGGGCCACCAGGCCGCCCATGGCGTGCCCCGCCAGGATGACGGGCCCGGTAACCAGGTGTTCCATGAGGGCATGAATGTCCTCGACGAAGCGATGGATGGGGACGGGGCCGCCCGAGTATTCGCTCTCGCCAAAACCCCGCAGGTCCGGCGCGATCACCCGAAAGCGCGTCTTGAATTCCTCGACCTGCTTGGACCAGGCCCCGCGACTCAATGGAAAATCATGGATAAAGAGGATGGGCAGCCCCTGACCTTCGTCCGTATAGGCGATCTGGGTTCCGTTCACCGTGGCTCGCATGTCGTCTCCTTTTCAACCTTCCGGACTTTGCGGCCCCCGGAAGCGTACAAAAATTCCATCTCGTCGGGTTCAGTGGGTCTTCGCCTCGTTCAGCAGGGCCAGCAGGGCTTTGGCGGCGGGTTCGGATGAGGCCGGGTTCTGGCCCGTGATCAAGGGGCCATCGCACACCACGAATGGCACCCAGTCCGACGCCTTGGTGTACTGACCGCCAGCGCCCTTGAGAAAATCCTCCACCAGGAAGGGGACCACCTGGGTCAGCCCCACGGCAGCCTCTTCGGTATTGGAGTAGCCAGTGACGGCCCGGCCATCCACCACGGAAGCACCGGCGCGCGTCTTGGCATGGCGCAGGACGCCCGGGGCATGGCAGACGGCCGTCACGGGTTTCCCCGCCGCCAGCATGGCTTCGATGAGGGCAATGGAGTCGGCATCCTCCGCCAGGTCCCACAGGGGGCCATGGCCACCGGGATAGAAGACGGCGTCAAAATCACCGGCGGCGACCCTGCCCAGTTTCTGGGTTCTCGCCAGCACCCGCTGGGCCTCCGGGTCGGTCTTGAACCGCTCGGTGGAAGCGGATTTGGCGGCAGGTTCATCGCTTTTGGGGTCCAGGGGCGGCTGGCCTCCCTTCGGCGACGCCAGGGTGAGTTCCATACCCGCATCCTTGAAGGCATAGTAGGGGGCCGTGAATTCTTCCAGCCAGAATCCCGTTTTCTTGCCTGAATCCCCGAGTTCGCCGTGGGAAGTCAGGACCATGAGAATTTTCATACGCTGTCCTTGCCAAGCGCGGAGAACGAAGCAGTCGTTCCCATTTCCTGGACAGGAAAGGAAGCGATTTACGCGCCAACGAGCAAGAGACTAGGAATGAATTGCTTAGCGATCCGGCTACCGGGCCGGCAGGGTTCCATTAAATCAGGATGAAGGAAGGGCTCCATCAATCTGGAGCAAGGCGATCGCCTCGCCCAGGCCCTCAACCACCCACGGCCAGGTAGTACCCCCCGTGCTGCTGAACCGTCACGGTGGCCCCGTACAGCGCCGAGAGGTGGGTGGTGGTGAGGACCTGCTCCTTGGGACCATCCAGGAATACGCGGCCTTCCTGCAGCAGGATCACCCGCTGGATCTGGGGCAGGATCTCCTCGATGTGGTGCGTCACCAGGAGGATCGTCCGGCCGAGCCGCGCGATGGTTTCGAGCGTCTGCAGGAAGTGGTGCCGGGCCACCAGGTCCAGGCCCGTGGTGGGCTCGTCCAGCAGCAGCGCGCGGGGCTCGCGCACCAGGGCCCGGGCGATGAGCACGCGCCGCGCCTCGCCCGTGGACAGTTCCTCGAAGTCCTTGACGGCGAGGTGCGTGGCCCCCACCTGGGCCAGGGCCGCCTCGGCCCGCTGGCGCATGTCGGGCAGCACCTGCTGGTGGGAGAACACGCCCTGGCTGGCGAAGAAGCCAGAGAGCACCACGTCCAAACCGCTGCGTAAGCCGCCCGCCTCCGCGTCGAGGAAAGCCTGGTGAAGATCGGCCGACACGATGCCCAGCTGCGCGCGCAGTTCGAAGAGATCCCAGCGGTCCCGCCCCAGGATCCGCACGGGGCTGGCCCCCGGCGTCAGCTGCAGCGGATAGTCCTGCCGGGTCAGGAGCCGCATGAGCGAGGACTTCCCCGAACCGTTGGGCCCGAGGATGGCCGTGTGCTGCCCTTCCGGAATCTCGAAGCTCAAATCCTTCAGCGCCGGCCTGCCCCCTCGCAGCACCGTGGCGTGGCGGAGGGACAGGAGGGGCGGTGTGGGCTGGGTGGGTGCGTCAGACATGGGCATTCCCCGATGGTGGCAGGACCTCCAGGGTCATCGGAATGAGATGAGGACGTGTGAGTTAGTGGGCCGGAGAGTCTAGAACAGGGATACCAAGCTCAGTCAGGTAATCGAAGGTGGCATCGTAGAATTCCGGCGATCGTGTGGCGTCGCTTGAATCGCCATAAGGGATAAAAAGAACCATCCCTTGCCTCGCTCGGGTGAGAAGCACTCTGTAGGCATTCCGAAGGTAGTTGCGGTTGTCTGCATTCTTGATGTTGATCCAACGGTCGCCGCGGAAATCGTGATAGCTCCATGCAGAACCGGTAAAACGTAGATCCCCATCCCAAGACACACAGGTCCAGTCGAGTTCCAGACCCTGGACCTGGAATTCAGTGGCGGCATCTTCGAGGAAGTAACTCGACCGGGTGTCTTCCCTGTCATTCAAGAACCAATGAACTGGATCGACGTCGACCCGAACATCTATGGCTTGTGGTTTGAGTCTCTGTGCTTTGGAGGAAGCTACCAATCCAAAGCGCTCCGTTCCTCTCGAATGCGCGCGGACCCATTGTTTTGCCAGCGTCAAATCACGCGTCACCGCAATGGGGTAGCGTGCAGACAGTTTCTTAAAGGCGTCCCGCGCCGCAGTTCTCTCACAATCAAGCAGGGCTTTGACAAACGCCGAGACATTCTCAGCCCGGAAGGATCTCATTGAGACAGCAAGGTGAAGGCAGTCGTCAAGGTAGGCATCCTTGCGTTGCTTGACCTTTGCAAGTGCTTGGCCCGCCGAGTACTCACTATCGACGAGTCTCGATGAAATGTACATGTGCCAGTCTTTGAATTTGGAATTCACGGCATCGAGCCAGGCGTCGATACCGGCTTCCCCAGTGTTGATCTCCTGCCCCCCACCAACGAGACAGATGATCACTGCCCAATCCTTATGGCGATCCATGTAGGAAATGAGGAACTCTGGTTCAGACTGGGCAAACCCAGGACGTTTCTTTTTCCGCTGCATGAAATTGGCGGTTTGCTGTAAATTCCAGGCTCGTTGAGCCTCATCAAAGATGACTACATGTTCGATAGGCGGCCGATCATCCATCAGGGCATCATCCCGGAAATGGTGAACGTTTTGGATGAAGGCCTTGACGCTTTCACCGACCTTACCCTTCCTGACCTTCTCACCCTTGGCCTTACGTCGTACTACTTCATCACGGGTCAGCGCTTCTCTGAGTACGGCAACCAAGGGGCCATTCCCTGATAGAAAAACAGCATGGGTTGGCTGCTCCAATTCTCGCCTATGGCGGGTGGCCACATTCAAACCAACTAACGTCTTCCCAGCTCCGGGTACACCCGTTACGAAGCAAATGATCTTACGACCTTCCTTCATTGCTTGATCGACCAATTCATCGATTCGGAGCGAGGTTACACGAAGGTTCTTTGCCCCTGCATCGAATCGGGCGATGGCCTCGACTGAATGTTGGGCATAGAGAGATCGGGCTGCTTCGAGAATGGTCGGTGTTGGATGATAGGGCGCCCGGAGCCAGAGTTGGTCATCGATGGTAGGACTGTGGATGGCCTGGAGTGCCTTATCCATAACCATCCGCAAGCCATCGATTCCCACACAAACTGGTCGATAAACTCTGTCTTCATCCGGGATGAGGTAGATCGAGGCTTCCTCTACCACTGCTTCAGTACATACGAGAACAGGAACAATGGAAATCCAATGGCTGGCTTCGTGAAAATTTTTCAGATCAAGTGCGTAATCCCACACTTGTTCAATTGCCGCACGATCAAAGGTCGCTTCACCAACCTTGAATTCCAAAACGAAGACCACAGGTCCGCTGAGAACGACTGCATCGATTCTTCGCCCCATACGTGGAATGTTGAATTCCAGGAACAGAGTCCCTGGTATTCCTTCCATTGCTGTCTTAAGAACCTGGACCTGAACCAGCCAGGCATCCCGTTGGCTCGGCAGGAGAGTAAAATCCCCATTAGTCGCCAGCTTTCCCATAACTTCATCAGGTGTTGAATGGAGAAATTCAGTTATCGAAGCGCCGTACCACGCACGCGAATTGGGCGAAGACGCAGGATATTGGTCACTCATTAGATTCCATTTACGAAAGACTGGCAGGGTCGTTTTCAAAAAAGAAGGAGCATTATCCCTGAAGTACTTGCTCTATCCGGCATTCAGTCCGCACCCGACACTTTTTGTCCAAGGGAACCGCGTAATCTGCTCGTCTGGAGCCCCCATGAAGATCGGCCTGCGCATGCCCAGCTTGACCAAGCGCGTCGCGGCGCGCACGAGCCCGGCGCGTTGGGTTCGAAACAGTTTGGGGTTGAAGGCTCCGCGGGGCTGGGGCTGGCTCACCAATCCGAGGAAGGCCGCCTACAACCGCGTGTACAACCGGACCAGTTTCGGCCTGAAGGGCTGTGGCTGGCTGCTCTTCATCCCCGTGGCCCTTGGGTTCTGGTGGGGGCGCTAGGCGAGGCGGGCGTGGGCTGCGTGAAGCGCCACCAGCCCCAGGCTAGCGCGCCGACGAGCAGCAGCCAGCCCACGGGCGAACGGGCGGCGATGCGCAGGTCCTGCCAGGAGGGCAAGGCCGCGAAGACCAGGTTCGCCAGCAGGAACAGGAAGGCGGCCTCGGACCAGCCCAGCACGGGCTGACTGCCCAGCCGCCAGAGCAGGAGGCCGTAGGCCAGAGGCAGCAGCAGCAGCGGCGCCAGGCCTACGAAGAAGGCGTTGTACCAGCGCAGGTGCCGGAAGGCCACGGCGCCCAGCACGAAGCCGTGGCCCTCCCGGCGTCGCAGCACCGTGAAATGCACCGGCTGGGCGTTGAGCAGCTGGCCCACCAGCCAGTGGCAAGCCTCGTGGCAGAGCGTCCCGGGCAGGGCCAGCAGGGCACAGAGCCAGAAGGAGCGCTTGGCCTGGTTCAGCACCCAGAGCATGGCGGCCAGGCCCGCCAGGTAGACCAGCACCAGGGGCAGGCCACCGGCCTTTGGGCTCCCGAATGAAGGCTGCAGTGCCGCAGGCCACTCAGGCATCAGTCGAGTCCATCAGCAGCCCAGGCAGCGGCGCCACCAGTTCCGGCCAATCATTGCGCGGATTGCCCACCGCCGCGCCCACGGGGAAGGCCTCCATGGCCTCGGCCGGAAAAGGCCGCAGCAGCTCCGCGGCTTTCCGGTTCTCGGGATCCAGCCAGGCCTCCTGGTCCGCCCCGGAGAGGATGGCGGGCATGCGGTCATGGAGGCCCGCCATCAGCGCGTTCGGCGGGGTGGTGATGATGGTGCAGGTCAGCAGCTCGCCCTCGGGCCCGGCCCAGGTGGAAAGGAGGCCCGCAAAGGTGAAGATGCCCGCGCCGCCCCGGGGCCGGATGAAGTAGGGCTGCTTGCGCTTCCCGAGCGCCTGCCACTCGAAGAAGCCGCTGGCGGGGATGAGGCAGCGCCCGTGGCGGAAGGCGCCGCGGAAGGTGGGCTTGGCCTCGATGCCCTCGGCGCGGGCGTTGATGGGCCGGGGGCCGTCCTTGGGGTCCTTGGCCCAACTGGGCACCAGGCCCCACTGAGCCAGGTCCGGCACCCGCTGCCCCTTTTCGGGCCGCACCACGATGACCCACTGGCCCGGGGCGATGTTGTAGCGCCGTTCCTCCCGAAACCCGGCCAGCAGCTCGCAGAGGGTGCCGTCGGCCAGCTCCTGGGAGGTCGCGTAGATGGAGAACCGTCCGCACATGTTCCCAGCATAGCCAACGGGCCCGATGGTGATCCGCCATCCAGTTGTCTTGGTGCACTTATCCTTCATAGAAATTCCTGGCAGGCGCTATGCTGGGCCTCCCTTTCAAGGAGACACCCATGCAGCCCATCCGCATTGCGTTGGCCCTTCTGCTCGTCGGAGGCATCGTTGCCGCCCAGACGCCCGCTCCGAAGGCGATGGCGGACAAGGCCCCTTCCCCCGGCCAGGTCATGGACCGCTCGCTCACCAACCTCGAACACGAGTTCGTGCCCGCCGCCGAGGCCTTGGCCGAGGACAAGTTCGGGTTCGCCCCCACCGCGGGCGAATTCAAGGGCGTGAAGACCTTCGCGGAGCAGGTGCGCCACGTGGCATCGGCCAACTACATGTTCGCGGCCGGCATCGCGGGGGAGAAGGCCCCGGCGGACCTGGGCGGCGAGAACGGCCCCGAGGCACTCAAGACCAAGGCCGAGATCCTGAAGTACCTGAAGGACTCCTTCGCCTACGCCCACAAGGCCTTCGCGGGCATCACGGACGCCAATGCCACCGCCGCCATCCCCACGCCCTGGGGCAAGGGCACCACCACCCGGCTGGGCCTGGCCACCCTCACCGTGGCGCACGGCTTCGATCACTACGGTCAGATGGTGGTCTACCTGCGCATGAACGGCATCATTCCCCCGGCCAGCCGCCAATAATAGGGCATGTCAATCCTCCGCCCTTTCGCCACCATCCTGCTTGGGGCCATGGTCCTGCCCTGGCTCCAGGCCCAGGTGCCCGTGCGCAACGCGGCGGAGCTCCAGAAGCAGCTGGACCGCCTGCAGGTGGTGGGCAGCGTGCTCTACGTGGCCGCCCATCCCGATGACGAGAACACCGCCGTGCTGGCCATGCTTTCCAAGGGGTGCAACTTCCGCACGGCCTACCTCTCCATCACCCGGGGCGGCGGGGGCCAGAACCTCATCGGACCCGAGCTGGGGGAGGGCCTCGCGGCCATCCGCACCCAGGAACTGCTAGCCGCGCGGCGCCTCGACGGGGCCGAGCAGTTCTTCACCTCCGCCGTGGATTTTGGCTATTCCAAGACCGCGGAGGAATCGCTGCGGATCTGGAACCATGACAAGGTGCTGGGCGACGTGGTCCGCACCTTCCGCACCTTTCGCCCGGACGTGGTCCTCACGCGTTTTCCTCCGGACGAGCGCGCGGGGCACGGCCACCACATGGCCTCCGCCCTGCTGGCCATCGAGGCCTTCTCGGCCGCGGCGGATCCGAACCGCTTCCCGGAACAGATCAAGGGCGGCCTCCGTCCCTGGCAGGTTACGCGGCTGCTGTGGAACCACTACCGCTTCAGCGATGACGCCCCCAAGCCGCCCACCGGCAGCCTCACGCTGGACCTGGGCGCATTTGACCCCCTGCTGGGCAAGTCCTACGGCGAGCTCGCCGCTGAAAGCCGCAGCCAGCACCGCAGCCAGGGCTTCGGCGTGCTGGCCCAGCGGGGCCTGCGGGTGGAGAGCTTCGAGCTGCTGGCGGGCCGTCCCGCCAAGGCTGATCTCTTCGAAGGCGTCAACCAAGCCTGGTCCCGCTTTCCGGGCACCGGCGACGTGGCCGCCCGACTGCGGGAAGCCCGCGCAGGTTTCCACCCGGAGCATCCCGCCGCGAGTCTGCCCTCGCTGCTCCGCGCCCGCCAGTCCCTGCACGCCCTGCCTGCCGCTCTGCAGACGGAGCCCCTCATCCAGGCCAAGGTGGCGGAGTTGGAGGAAGTACTCCGGGCCGCGGCCGGGCTCTGGGTGGAGGCCATCGCCCATCGGCAGAGTGCCGCGCCAGGGGATCAGCTCACGGTGAACGCAGTCGTGCTGCCCCGTGGGGGCAGCCCGCTCACGCTGGAGGCCCTCGACCTCGAAGCCATCCGCCCCGAAGGCAGCCGCAGCCTGGAGTCCCGCAAGATCGGCCAGCCGCTGATCGACAATGTGCCCAGCAAGGTGACCTTCACCTTCACGGTACCAGCGGACACGCCACTCAGTGAGCCCCACTGGCTAGGCGGCCCCGGCGTCGAGGCCTGGGCGGGTTGGCCCGAGTCGCCGGCGCCTTTCCGCCTCCGGGCCCGCGTGGCGCTGCCCCAAGGCGGCTCGGGCAGCTTCGAGGTGGTGGTGCCGGTACAGTTCCGCTTCCGGGATCCGGTGCTGGGCGAGCGCTACCAGCCCCTGGCCGTGGTGCCCGCGGCCCTGGTGAACCTTGATGAGAACGTGCAGATCTTCGCCGGCCCAGGCGCGCAGGAGGTGCGCCTGAAGGTCATCGCGGGAGCTGCGACGGTGACAGGCCGCGTGCGGCTCCAGGTGCCCGCGGACTGGCAGGTGGAGCCCCGCGAACGCGCCTTCGCCCTCACCCGCACCGGCGCGGAGCAGGCCTTGTCCTTCCGTCTCACGCCGCCCGCCGGGACGGCATCGGGCGAGCTGCGCGCCGAGGTGGACACCGGCGCCGGTTTCAGCGCCGCCCACACCCTCGTGAAGCTGGATCACGCGCACATCCCCCTGCAGACGCTGCTGCCCGAGGCGAAGGTGCGCCTGGAGCGCTTCGACCTGAAGCACAACGGCCATCGCATCGGCTACGTCATGGGGGCCGGGGACGAGATCCCCCAGGCCCTGCGCCGCATCGGCTACGAGGTGGTGCTGCTTTCTGATGAGGCTTTGGCCCGGGAGGATCTGACCGGCTTCGACGCCATCGTGCTGGGCATCCGCGCCTACAACACGCGCCCCGCCCTGCTCACCCTCAAGGAGCGCCTGCACGCCTACGTGGAGGCGGGCGGCACCGAGGTGGTGCTCTACACCGTGAATACAGGCTTCCCCGGCATCAACGCCGCCATGGTCACGGACGCCATCGGCCCCTACCCCTTCAAGGTGGGCCGCAAGCGCGTCACGGATGAGACAGCGGCTGTCCACTTCCTCCAGCCCGGCCATCCCCTCTTCCACTGGCCCAACGAGCTCAGCGCCAGGGATTTCGACGGCTGGATCCAGGAGCGCAGCCTCTACCACGCCGAGGGTTGGGATGCCCGCTACGTGCCGCTGCTGGGCATGGCGGACCCCGGCGAGGCCGAGGACCAGGGCGCCCTGCTCGTGGCGAAGCACGGCAAGGGCCAGTACGTGTACACGGGCCTCGCCTTCTTCCGGCAGCTTCCCGACGGCGTGCCCGGCGCCACCCGCCTCTTCGCCAACCTGCTGGCCCTGGGGCATGGTCATGAGTGATCTTTGTGAGCAACCAAAAATAGAGATTCACCACGGAGACACGGAGAGCACAGAGGGGGTACGGAGACCTCCGTGTGCCCTCCGTCATGGGCCGGCCGAAGGCCGCTTCCGGCTGCGCGCCGGAAGCCACAGGAGGCGCCAGGCCCGGATGCCCTCAAAAGAATCCAGGCCTGGCGCCTCCTGCGGGCCCATGCTCCGTGTCTCCGTGGTGGATCCTTTCCCTTGAGCGAGCCTCAGCATGAGCCCCACTGAACCAGTGAAGGATGAAACCCCGCCGCTGCTGGGCTCCTGGAAGCGGATCTATGCCCTCGTCCTGGGTGAACTGGTGCTTTGCATCCTGCTCTTCCGGCTCTTCTCCTGGGCCTTCTCGTGAGCCGCCTGGACTGGCTCGTCCTGGGCGGCGCCCTGCTCTTCGTGGTCCTGTGGGGACTCTGGAAAGGGCGCGGCGCCACCACGGGTGAGGGCTACATCGGCGGGGGCCGGGACCACCGCTGGTGGCTGGTGGGCCTGTCCATCATGGCCACCCAGGCCAGCGCCATCACCTTCCTCTCCACGCCGGGCCTGGCCTACGTGGACGGCATGCGCTTCGTGCAGTTCTATTTCGGCATGCCCCTGGCCGCCGTGGTGCTCTCGGTGACGCTCATCCCCCTCTACCATCGGCTCAAGGTGTCCACGGCCTACGAGATCCTGGAGGCCCGCTTCGACCTGAAGACACGGCTCCTGGCGGCCATCCTCTTCCTCATCCAGCGGGGCCTGGCCGTGGGCCTCACCATCTTCGCGCCGGCCCTGGTGCTCTCGGTGCTGCTGGGCTGGAGCATCCACGCCAACATCCTGCTGGTGGGCACACTGGTCATGCTCTACACGGTGACCGGCGGCACCAAGGCCGTGGCCTGGGCCCACAGCTCCCAGATGGTGATCATCGCCGGCGGCATGCTCCTCGCGGGCTTCATGACCGCCCACCGCCTGCCCGCCCACGTGAGCTTCAGCGACGCCCTGCACGTGGCGGGCGGCCTGGGGCGCCTCAACGTCATCGACACGCACTTCGACGTCAACAGCCGCTACAACCTGTGGTCCGGGCTCCTCGGCGGCTTCTTCCTCATGCTCTCCTACTTCGGCACGGACCAGTCCCAGGTGCAGCGCTACCTGGCGGGCAGCGACCTGACGCAAAGCCGCCTGGGCCTGCTGCTGAACGCCATGCTCAAGGTGCCCATGCAGTTCCTCATCCTGCTGCTGGGCGCCCTGGTCTTCGTCTTCTACCAGTTCCAGGCGCCGCCCCTCTTCTTCAACCCGGGCCCCGTGAAGCTGGTACTGGCGGGCCCCGATGCCGCCGCCTACCGTGCCGTCGAAGCCAGGTTCGCCCAGGCCCGGGCCGGGCAGAGCCAGCAGGCCGAGGCCTATGTGACGGCCCGGCACGGCGGCGATGCGGCCCTCATCGCCGCCCACAAGCAGCGGCTGCAGCAGGCTCACGCCGAGAGCGAAGCGATCCGGCGCGAGGGCGTGGCCCTCATCGAGAAGGCCAACCCCGGCACGAATCCCAGCGACACCAACGACATCTTCCTGGCCTACGTGCTGGGCAGCCTGCCCGTGGGGCTGGTGGGCCTGGTCATCGCCGCGGTGTTCTCGGGCTCCATGTCGTCCATGTCCGGGGAGATCAGCGCCCTGGGCGCCACCACCGTGGTGGATCTGTGGCGGCGGCTCATCGGCGGCAGCCAGGGCCAGCACGAGGGTAAGGGGGAAGTGTGGGTGGGCCGCCTCGCCACCTTCGCCTGGGGCTGTTTCGCCATGGCCTTCGCGGAGTACGCGGCCCGGCTGGGCTCCCTCATCGAGGCTGTGAACATCCTCGGCTCGCTGTTCTACGGCACCATCCTTGGCATCTTCATCACGGCCTTCTACGTGAAGCGCGTCCAGGGCGGCGCGGCCTTCTACGCGGCCCTCGTGGCGGAAGTGGGCGTGCTGGCCTGCTTCAAGTTCACCCAGATCTCCTTCCTCTGGTACAACCTCATCGGCTGTGTGGCCGTGGTGGGCCTGGCCTGGGCCTTCAGCCTCCTGCGTCCCCCAGCGCAGGAAGCCGCCCCGGGCCAGTAGCGGGCGGTCCCGGCGCCGAAGTCTGGGCCGGGGCTGCCGCAA
>JBBQHW010000021.1:0-44547 GCA_038324335.1 Holophagales bacterium | reverse complement strand
CGGGAACTGCGGAAGCTGCTGCAGCGCCCGGTGCGTCTGGAACTGTTCGTGAAGGTGGACGAAGGCTGGCGCGACCGGCCCGAGCGGCTGGATCGGCTCTCGCTCTAGCGGTGCCCGCCCGAAATACCTAGATCATCCACCCCGCCGGTGGGCACTGCGTGGCGTTGGCCGGGGGAAGTGCACCTGGCCATCACTCCATTGGTCCAGGTATTTCAGGCGAGGTGCACTAGATTGAGAGATCCGTGGCGCGATGCTCCTCATCGAGCGGGGCTAGACCCTGCGTGCCTGTGACGGAGGTGTACTGGCCCCGGGCCGGATCGAAGGCGAACACTTCGCCGGTCTCGATCTTGTAGACCCAGGCGTGCAGGTGCAGTCGGCCGTTCGCCATGGCCTTGGCCACGGCGGGATGCCGGCGCAGGTTGTCCAGCTGCACGAGGACGTTCTCCTCCACGGTGGCATGGAGCAGGGCGTGCCCTTTCAGGTGGCCGTAGCTTTCCCACATGATCCGCTCGGTGCTGCGGGCGTGGGCCAGCCAGGCCCGGGTGGCGGGCAATTCGCTGAGCTGCTCCGGTTCCAGGAGGGCCCGCATGGCCCCGCAGTTGGAATGGCCGCAGATGATGATGTCCTTCACCTGCAGGCTCTCCACCGCGAATTCGATGCCGGCGGCCATGCCGCCCAGGCTCTCATAGGGCGGGATGAGGTTCCCGACATTGCGCAGGATGAACAGTTCCCCCGGCTGGGTCTGGGTGATCAGGTTGGGGCTGATGCGCGAATCGGAGCACGTGATGAACAGGGTCTCGGGAGTCTGTTCCTGGTCCAGCCGCTCGAAGAGCTCCTTGTGGGAGCTGAAGATCTGGGTCTGGAAGTGATGGATGCCCTGGACAAGTTTCTGCATGCCAGGATTCTACCTGAGATAGGTTCTCTTCCGGATCAGAGGCTCAGGTTGGCGAGGTGTTCCTCGGGGGTGATGGGCGTGTTCGGCTCGTCGTGGATGACCTTGCCATCCCGGAGCTTCACGATGCGGTGCGCGTGGCGGGCAATGTCTTCCTCATGGGTGACGAGAATGATGGTGTTGCCCTTCTTGTACAGGTCCTCGAAGAGGGCCATGATCTCGATGCTCGTCTTGGAATCCAGGGCGCCCGTGGGCTCGTCCGCCAGCAGGATGGAGGGATCATTCACCAGGGCCCGGGCGATGGCCACACGCTGCCGCTGGCCGCCGGACAGCTGGTTGGGCATGTGATCGCTGCGGGTTCCCAGGCCGACATTCTCCAAGGCCTTCAGCGCCATGGCATGGCGCTCGACGGGAGTCTTGCCCGCGTAGATCAAGGGCAGCTCGACGTTCTGGAGCGAGGTGGTCCGGGCCAGCAGGTTGAAGGTCTGGAAAACGAAGCCGATCTCCTCGTTGCGGATCTGGGCCAGGTTGTCGTCGGTCATGGCCGAGGCCAGCTTGCCGTTCAACTCATAGGTGCCGTCGGTGGGACTATCGAGGCAGCCGATGACGTTCATCATGGTGGACTTGCCGGAGCCGGAAGGCCCCATGATGGCCACGTATTCACCGCGGCGGATCTCCATGGACACGCCGTCCAGGGCCCGCACTTCCATGTCGCCCATCTGATAGACCTTGGTGATGTTGGTGAGCCGGATCAGGGGAGCGTCGGTCATGGAACCCTCGAAGGACCGCCCGCGGCCCTGGACCATCTTCGCAGAAGTGCCGAGGGTGGTTTAGGGATCCGCGCGGATTCTCGCTACAATCCGGGACTTGCCCGTTTCCCCAGGATAGGTTTGTCCACGATGATTGCTTCCTTGATCCGAGCCCTGGGTCGGCCGCTGTTGCGGCTGCGTTACCGAATCCAATTTGAAGGTCTGGAGTCACTCCCCACTGCGGGGAAGCCGGGCATCCTCTTCCTGGCCGCCCATCCGACCCTCATTGATCCCTTCCTGTTGGCGGCGGAACTGCATGGCCGTTTCGCCCCGGTGCTGGTGGCCGGCCGCGATCACGCCGCCTCGGCCCCATTGCGCTGGCTGGCCCGCCTGTTGGGCTCCAGGCCTCTGCCGGATCCGGTGGCGTTCGGGACTCGCACCCGCCAGATTCTCGACCGGGAGCTGACCGCACTGGCGGGCCACTTGAGCTCCGGTGGCAATCTCATCCTGTTTCCTGGCGCCCGCCTGGCCCGCCAGAAGACCGAGGACCTGTCGGACAACAGCACCGTGGCGGCCCTCCTACAACAGGCTCCCGGCGCCCGGGTGGTGGTCATCCATCTTCGTGGGCTCTGGGGCAGCCGGTTCAGCGCGGCTTCGGGTCACCGTCCCGCCATCGGCGTCGAGCTGTTGAAGGCCCTGGGATACCTGGTTGCGAACGCCTTGTTCTTCATGCCCCGGCGGGAGGTCCACGTGGCCTTCGAGGAACTCCCGGGCCTGCCGCTGGCCCAGGGACGCCTGGCCCTCAACCTCGCCCTGGAGGCCCGGTTGAATGCTGAAGCGACGCCGCGGTCCTTCGTACCCTATCTGATCTGGAAAGATCATGCCCCCCGCGCCCTCCCCGAGCCGCCCCAGCCCCGGGTGGAAGGCAACCCCCGCACGGTGCCGCCCCAGGTGCGGGACGCGGTGCGGCGGCACTTGCAGGAAGTCACGGGCCAGGCTGACATCCAGGAGGCCCACCACCTGGTCAAGGACCTGGGCCTGGATGCCCTGGGCCATCGCGAACTGGAACTATGGCTCCACCGGGCCTACGGCTATGCCTGCAGCGATCCGGCTTCCCTGCGCACCGTGTCCGACTTGTACCTGGCCGCCACCGGTGCCGCCGTGTCGCTTCGGCAAGGCGAGCTCAAGGCGGTTCCCCACGCCTGGTTCCATTCCCGCACCGATCTGCCCATCGAAATGCCGGCTGGGGACACCATTCCCGAAGTCTTCCTCAAGCAGGCCCGACGCGATCCTAAGCGGGTGGTGCTCGCGGACCAGGTGGGCGGCATCAAGACCTACCGGGACGTGATCACCGCGATCATGGTGCTGAAGCCGATTTTCGAGAGCCTCGAAGGCACCCATGTGGGCCTCATGCTGCCCGCCTCGGGAGGGGCCAGCATCCTCTATCTGGCCCTGCTCTTTGCCGGCAAGACCCCCGTGCTGGTGAACTGGACGGCCGGTTCGCGCAGCATGGGCTATGGTCTGGATCTGCTGGGCGTCAAGCAGGTCATCACCGTGTCCACCCTCACGAACCGGTTGGACGCCCAGGGTGTGGACCTCTCCACCGTGAAGGACCGTCTGCTGCTGCTGGACGAGGCCGGCAAGAAAATCAAGCTCGCCACGAAGCTCGCCGCGGCCTTCCAGGCGCGCTTCAACTGGGCGTCCCTCTTGACCGCGAAGCCTGCCGAGACCGCGGCAGTGTTGTTCACCAGTGGCAGCGAAAGCCACCCCAAGGCCGTGCCGCTGACCCACGGCAACATCCTGGCGAACATCCGCGATGCCGCCCAGGCGCTGAACTTCCGCGAGGATGAGCGGGTCATGGGCTGCCTGCCGCCCTTCCATGCCTTTGGCCTCACCACGACCACCATCCTGCCCCTCCTGCTGGGCCTGCGTGTGGTCTACCACCCCAATCCCACCGAAGGCCGGATGCTGGCCCGCATCATCGAGGCCTACCACGCCACCCTCCTGGTGGGCACCCCCACCTTCCTGGGTGGCATTCTTCGCACGGCCGAGGATCGCCATCTGGAATCCCTTCGGATCGTGGTCTCAGGCGCGGAGAAGTGTCCCGAACAGATCTATGCGACGCTGGCTCGGCGGTGGCCGAAGACCATGGTCCTGGAAGGCTACGGCATTACGGAATGCTCACCGGTGGTGTCGGTCAACCGTGAGGACGATCCCCGGAATGGCAGCATCGGGAAACCCCTGTTGTCCGTGGAATGGGCGATCGTGGATCTGGAGACGGGACGCCGGGTCGAGCCCGGCCAGCCGGGCATGCTCCTGGTGCGTGGCCCCAGCATCTTCAGTGGTTATCTGAACCTGGATGTGGAGTCACCCTTCGAACCCTTCGAAGGTCGGGATTGGTACCGCACCGGAGACCTGGTCTTGCAGGACCGGGGGGTGTTGGTGTTCTCGGGTCGCCTCAAGCGCTTCGTGAAGCTGGGGGGCGAGATGGTGTCCCTGCCGGCCATCGAGGAAGCACTCTCGAAGCGTTTCCAGGGGGACGACGAGACCGAGCCTTTGTTGGCTGTCGAGTCCTCGGCGGAGGAACTGAATCCGGATCTGATCCTGTTCTCCGTGGCGGGCATCCGCAGGGATGACGCCAATGCCGCTATCCGCGCCGCGGGCCTGTCCTCGCTGCACAACATCCGCATCGTCCGGCACATCGACCAGATTCCGACCCTGGGCACAGGCAAGACGGACTACCGGGCGCTGCGGGCCCTGTTGGCCGAGACCGCGGTCTAGGGGCCTGTTCGGGTATCACGCTGCAGGGCCAGCGGCTTCATGGAACGGGATCCCAGTCATCAGGTGTGGGTTCTCGGGGACCAAGGCGTGCGTCCGGCGGGAACCAGGCATCCCACAGGGCCAGGTGCCTGGCGACGTATTCCCTGGTCCAGAAACGGACCTGCGAGACCCAGGGCCGATCGTCCGTCCTGGCCGGCACGCCCCAGGCCCTCAGCCCCATGTGGTCGGCCAGGTAGAGGGCCCTGGGCAGGTGGAAATCCGAGGTCACGATCACGACCTGGCGCTGGCCAAACACCGCCTGGGCACGGCGGAGGCTGTCCCAGGTGCGCAGCCCCGCGTAGTCGCTCACGATGTGCGCGGGCGGCACGCCCTGCTTGACGAGCCAGCGGCGCATGGCCTGCGGTTCGTTGTAGGTGGGGTGGCGATTGTCCCCTGATACCAGGAACCAGCGGATCTTGCCGGTGCGGTAGAGTTCCAGGGCCGTGCGAAGGCGTCCCTCCAGGATTCCAGTGGGTTCCCCGTCCCCGTAGACACCAGCGCCCAGCACCAGTACGGCCCCGCCCACCGCCGGGAGGCGGTCGGCCTGATAGATCTGCTGGCCGTGCATGGCCGGGAACCTTCCGAGGGTCCACAGCAAATCTCCCAGGAGGGCAAGGGCCGGGACCAGGAGCAAGGGCCACCGGTGCTGCCGGCAGCGATGAAGGAAGGCAGAGATCGGCATCGTGAGTTAGCATAGACCTTTCGTCCGTCCTCGACCCACGGACCTCCGCCTTGAATGAGACGCCTTGATGAACATGAGCCTTGACCCCCTGACTCCCTCGATCAGGAGCGCCTTACCGCTTGCCTTGGGCAGGGTGGTTCCGCTGACCCTGATCTTGGTCCTAGTCCTGGTCGCGGGCGGGACCGGTTGTTTTCGGGCCTCAGGCTTGGCCCGTCCCGCCGTTGCCGTGGAAGAGATCCCCGCCTCCGGGGGCGACCGCGTGGCCGGACTCAAGGCAACCGCAGGTCCTGGTGACTACTTTCTGGGCAACGATGCCATCCAGATGGCCGTGGATGGCGCCGCCTTCGGCGAGCGGGAGGGCCAGTTCGGCGCGCCCTCTGGCGGAGCCGTGCTCGACGTGGGCAATATCTCGCTTGACCAGAGCTTCAAGCGCGTTTCCATGCCGACCGACATGCTAGAGCGGCTTGGGACCGTGGCCAATCAGGATCCCGACCTGCCCTTGGTCTTCGACCATTACCTCCCAGGCACCGGCAACAACTCCGTGAACCTCGAGATGCGGGGCTACCTGCTTGACCCCAAGGGGAAACTCGGGCTGGCCACGGATGGTCAGGGACGGGTGAGTGGGGTCTCCGTCGTCCATCGGATCTCCCTGAACAAGGGCGAGACGTTCTTTACGCTGGAAACGACTCTGACCAACAATGGCGGGGCGCTCCTGCCCATCCGGAACATCGGCGACTACCTTTCTCAGCGTGGTGGCGGGTTCCGCTTCGTGGTGCCGGCCATTTCGACCTTTGCCCGGGCTCCCCTGAATACCTGGGGGGTGGAAATTCCCGGTTCGGACTTCACCGCCCCACTCACCAGCAGCGTGGTCGCACCCATGGTGGGTCTCATGGGCGCCGAGTCGTCGGGCAACACCCTGGATTCCCATGTGTCGCTGGGCATCATGCCCCTGGACGTCGATACGCTGTTGGTTACCTCTGACCCTCAGCACGCCTTGACCGAGCTCCGCCCTCGCTTCCCCGGGCGCCTCGTGGTGGGGAGTCCCGCCGCGGCCAACCTGCCGGGCGGTCAATCACTCAATTTCCGCCGGCGACTCTACGTCGTGGGTGGTCGCAGCTACGAACCGCTGCTTCCAGCCCAGACCACGACAGTCTTCAGTGAGATGGCCCAGGCCCTGGCGGGGTTGCGGGGAGAAAGTGTCGGGTTTCTCGCCTTCACGCCTTTTGGCACGGCGCAGCGTGGGGGACCACTCCAGACTGAGTTCAAGTTCGAGCGGTACACCTATGCTGGGCCCAACCAGGATGATCCGAGCAATCTTTACGACTCGGCCAACTGGCGCCTGGAGCGGGTGGAATGGGGGGAGCCGACCGAGGTTCCTTCCTCCGTCGGCGCCGTTGGCATGCTGCTGCCCGTGGTGCCCAATCCCGCCATAGGATTGAGTCAGAGATACCGGATCAGTGTCCGGAACGCAGTCCAGCAGGGCGCGCCGCTCTATCTCGGGACCAATAACCTCGACACCACAAGGCCAGGCTTGCCCACCCCCATCACCCTTTCAACGACCCAGCTCTGGCGGGTGACTGAGCCGCTGGCTCCGGAACGGGCCGAGGTTATTGATGCCGCCGGCAACGTGATCAAGCAGAAGCAGACCCTTCATGGTTTCACCGCAAGGCAGGCGGGCACGCTTGAATTCGCCGACCTGTTCCCCCTTCGCATGACCTTCCTGGGTCTCAGCGGCGTGGCTGATCCCAACGTTCAACGCTCCCGTCAGCTCTCGAGCATCTACAGCGAAGTGGCCAAGGCAAAGGTAGGCGCGGCACAAAATTACGGTGCCTACCACTACACGGCAGGCAACCAGGTGTTTGGAGCCGCCTTCGGAGCCGCGGCCTCCGCTGCCGGGATGTACTTCAGCCCCGGCGACTACCTGGTCTATGCCACCCGTGGACCGCTTTCCTACCTTGACTCGCTGCCGGTGAAGGCCTTTGAAGGCCAATTGGATAACTCCCACGGCTTCGTGGTGGTACCGGCACCACTGCCTTCCGCTTGGACCAGTTTCGACGTCCCGGGTCCGACCCAGGCCACCACGGGTGGCTTCAACCCAGGCGAGATGCTGACTTCCGCTGTCTCGGAGAATGTCCAGGTCGTGGCGCGCACCGAAGAGGATGTGCTCACGGACGCCACGGCTCTCCAAACCGAGTTCCGGGCCGAAATCGACATTCCAGCCGTATCGGACGCCCAGCGGGTGCCCATCGGGAGCGATCCCTTCGTGGTGGGGGCCCGCAGTTCCAGCCTTGCGGATGGCTTCACCACGGCCCTCTTCACACCGGCTCCGACCACGGATCGGAACGGCGGGGCCCGCCCGTCAAGGGGTTGGACCCTCGCGGACTTCATCACCCAGGCCGAAGGCGGTTTCACCATCGTCCATCGGCCCCGTGGCCCCAACGGCCTCTTCACTCTGCGTGGGTTCAACCGCACTGCGCCGCTGGGATCCGGTGCCAATGCCTGGTGGAACCTGACTGGCCCCTTGTCCCTGGGCAAGCGCCAGGGAGATTTCGATGCCATCGAACTCCTCCGGGCCGAAGGTTGCGATCCCGCAGATCCCACCGCCTGGTTCGCTGAATTCAAGACCGTCCGGGCCGATTGGTTCGCCCTTCTCAATCAACAAGGCCCGGGGACGTTCACCAAGGGCCTGGGTCTGTCCTCGGCCCGCTTCAGCCTGGACACCCCCGTGGGGCTGGCCCGGACCTACCTGAAACTGGGAGCTGTCATCAACCAGACCACCCTCGGGCCGGTCCTGGATGCCCTTCGCAGCGGCGCAGCGGTGGCGTCCACGGGGCCCCTGCTCGACGTGGCCATCAATGGCGTGTCTCCGGGAGGACTGGTGTCCGGAACTGGTGCCAGCGTCACCCTGAGCATTTCGCTCTACGCCCCGGGCTGGCTGCCTGTGGATGAGGTGCGGGTGGTCGTGAACGGGGCCACCCCCATCCAGGTGCCCCTGGCCAGCTTCACGGCCTCGACCACGGATTTCCGGCTCCGGACGGCCACCGTGACGGTGCCCATGCCAGTCGGCAAGGACGCCTGGGTGGTGGTGGAGGCGGGTGTGCCGCTGAACACGACCGGCGCCTATCTGCCCGGCACACCCTGGAACAAGATCATGCGGGGCATTTATCCCATCGCCGTCACCAATCCGATCTTTGTGGATGTGAACGGCGGCGGGTACACTCCTCCGGGACTCTGATTAGGAGCCGTTTCAAAACGGCCAGCGCCCTTCTGGTTGTTTCGTTACGGCTCCTTATGTCGTCTCTAGGGTTTGGTGGCAGGATTGAGTCCGGTGTATCGACGCGGCAGGAGCATGTGATGGCGGACTGGCTTCCGGAACGGCTTCCGGAGGATATCGATGCGGAGCGGTCCTTCCTGGCCACCTGTTGTGCGCCGGGAGCGGGCTTCGTGGCCAGCGAGGCCGTGTTCACCCTGGCCGAGGAGGACTTCGTCCATCCGGCCCACCGCGCGGTGTTCCGGGCCCTGAAGACCCTCATTGAGGCCCAGGTCGAGGTCAATTCCCTCACCCTGAAGGACGCCCTGGACCAGGACGACAGCCTGAACAAGGTCGGCGGTTATCCGGGTCTGGTGGAACTGCTGGCCGGCGAAGACGTAGAACGGCCCCAGGTGCTCGCGGACGTGATCCGCCGCAAGGCCAAACTGCGCCGGCTCGTGCATCTGGGCGCCCAGCTGGTGCGTCAGGCCGCCGAGGAAGATGAAGCTCCCGAGGTCCTGGTGGATCAGACCGCCCAGAGCCTCTTCCACCTGGCCCAGGGGGACGCCAAGGCCAAGGGCCTGCTCAGCATCCAGGCCGTGGCGGACGACACCATGGAACGGCTCTCAGACCGCATGGAGGGCCGTCTCTCGCCAGGTGTCCGGGTCGGGTTCCACCGTTTCGATGAGCTGACCCAGGGATTCCAACCCGGCAACCTCATCGTGCTGGCCGCCCGCCCAGGCATCGGCAAGACGGCGCTGGCCCTGAACTGGGTGCTGCGGGCCGCCCAGGAGCGGGATGGCCGTGCGGGGCATTGCGGCGCCTTCTTCAGCCTGGAGATGAGCCACGAGGAAGTCTTCATGCGGCTGCTGGCCGCCCAGAGCCAGACCAACATGAAAGACCTGCAATCGGGCCGCGCCACGGGCCGCATGGAAGACGTATTGAAGGCCCGGGACGAGCTGGTCCAGATGCCACTTTTCATCTGCGATCGGGCCTCCATCACCGTGCCCCAGATCCAGAACATGATCGTGAAGCAGGGCAGCCAGAGCAACCGCCGCGTGGAGTTCGTTATCGTCGACTACCTGCAGCTGCTCAGCAGCCCTGAAGGCAGCCGCGGCGCCAAGCAGAATGAGGCGGTCCGCATCGGCGAGATCAGCCGTGGCCTCAAGCTCATGGCCAAGGACTTCGGCATTCCCGTGGTGGTGCTCTCCCAGCTGAACCGCGAGGTGGAGCATCGCACCGGCGGCCGTCCCCAGCTCAGTGACCTCCGGGATTCGGGCGCCATCGAGCAGGATGCGGACATGGTGGCCTTCATCCACCGGAAGATGATGCCCTCCGCTTCCGAGGAACCGGACCCATCGGCTGAGCTCATCGTCGCCAAGCACCGCAATGGGCCCACGGCCATCATCCAGCTGCACTTCCAGGGCGAGTTCGCGATGTACCGGGAGATGGTGCGGGAGACTTCTTCCTACGCATGAAAAGGGCGGCCATGTGGCCGCCCTTTTCATGCGGGAGTGAACTGCTATTCCAGGCCGAAGGTCGAGGTCTCCAGCTCCTTCTTCTCGGTATCGCCCCTTGTCGGGGCGATACGCGAGACTTCTCCGCCGAAGATGGAGGTAGAGCAGGCCACCTACTCCAACCCGAAGGTGGAAGTCTCCAGCTCCTTCTTGACGAAAGCCATGAACAGGTCACCCGTCGCCCCGTCAATGATCCGATGGTCGAAGCCCAGGCTGCTGAACATGATCTGGCGGATGGCGATGAAGTCCGTACCATCGGGGCCCGTGATGACCACGGGGCGCTTCACGATGGCCCCCACGCCCTGGATGGCCACCTGGGGCTGGTTGATGATGGGCAAGCCGAAGGTGTCGCCATAGACGCCGGGGTTGGTGATGGTGAAGGTGCCGCCGCTGATCTCGTCGGGCTTGAGCTGCTTGCTGCGCGCCCGCTCGGCCAGGTCGTTGAGGCTGCGGGCAAGGCCGCCCAGGTTCATCATGTCGGCGTTCTTCACCACGGGCACGATGAGGCCCCAGTCCAGGCTCACGGCGATGCCGAGGTTGATGTCCTGCTTGTAGACGACGTTGTCGCCGTCGATGGAGGTGTTGGCGACGGGGTAGGCGCGCAGAGCCTTGCAGGCAGCCATCATCACGAAGGGCATGAAGCTGAGCTTGGTGCCGAATTGCGCCTCGAAGGCCTGCTTGTGCTTGTTCCGCAATTGGGCCACATGGGTCATGTCGATCTCGAAGACCGTGTAGACATGGGCCGAGGTGCGCTGGCTGGCCACCATGTTGTCCGCGATGATCTTGCGCATGCGGCTCATGGGCTCGACCTTCACCCGCTCGCCGGCGGCGAAGGTGGGAGCGGCCAGGACCGGAGCCACCGCCAGGGCGGGCGTGAGGCCCATGGTCGGGGCCGAGGGGTCGTGGACCGCGGGCAGGGCAGGGGCGATGGACTTGGGTGCGGCAGGTGCGGCCGGACCCTTGGCGAGGTGAGCCTCCAGATCCTCCTTGGTGACGCGACCGGCCTGCCCGGAGCCCTGGATGGTGGCGAGGTCGAGGCCGTGCTGCCTGGCCATCTCGCGGACCAGGGGGCTGCTCTTGGACTTCAACCGGCTTTCCAGGCTGTTGTCGTCCTCGTCGGCCAGGGGGGCTGCGGTTGGAGGCACGGGAGGGGCGGCAGGCGGGGGCACCTGAGCGGCAGGCGATGGCGCGGCAGCGGGTGGAGGCGCAGGAGTGGCAGACGCGTGCGCGGCAGGCGCGCTGCTGGCCGCCGGGCTGGGGGCACTGGCAGTCTTCTCCGAGGCGTTGCCAATGCGGGCCACCACCGTGCCCACGGGGACGGTGATATTCACGTCCACGAGGATCTCCAGCAGGGTGCCGGCGGCGGGGGCCGGGATCTCCGCGTCCACCTTGTCAGTGCTGATCTCATAGAGAGTGTCGTCCTTGGCGATCACGTCCCCGACCTGCTTGTGCCACTTCAGGACCGTGGCTTCGGCGATGCTTTCGCCCATCTGGGGCATGACGACATCAAAGGCCATGGTTCGCTCCTATGCGGAAAGGGGTGGCGTTGCAAGGTGATGGCGGGTGAGCGACTGGAAGGCATGCGCCGTCTCCAACAGCATGACATCCGTGTCTGCCGGTCCGATGAGTTGGATGCCGGCCGGAAGGCCGGCGCTGAAGCCTGCGGGCATGGAAAGGCAGGGGATCCCGGCGAGGGGCGCGGTCACGGTGAAGACATCGGCCAGGTACATGGCCATGGGATCGTTCGTCTTGGCGCCCAGCGGGAACGCGGTGCCGGGACTGACTGGCGTTGCGAGCACGTCGACCGATTCGAAGACCCGCCGGAAGTCTTCGGCGATGAGGGTGCGCGCCTTCAGGGCCTTCAGGTAGAAGGCATCGTAATAGCCCTTGGACAAGCAGAACGTCCCCAGCAGGATCCGGCGTTTGACTTCGGCCCCCAGCCCCTGGTCGCGGGATTCGGCGATCAACTCGTTCAGGCTGTCGGCCGAAGCCCGGTGCCCGTAGCGCACGCCATCAAAGCGGCTTAGGTTGCTGGAAACCTCGCTGGTGCAAAGCAGATAGTAGGTATCGATGGCGTACCGGGTATGAGGAAGGCTGACCTCCCGGATTTCGGCCCCCTGGTCGGCAAACACCTGGAGTGCGGTGTCCAGGAGGTCCCGCACACCGGGTTCGAGGCCGTCGCCGAAATACTCCACGGGGAGGCCGATGCGGAGGCCCTTCAGGTTGCCCGCGCGCAGCGGGGTCAGCCGCTCCCTGCCGGACAGGTTCACGGAAGTGCTGTCCAGGGGATCCTGGCCGGCCATGACGCTGAAGGCCAGGGCGAGATCGGCGGCGGTGGCGGCGATGGGTCCCACTTGGTCCAGGCTGGAGGCCATGGCCGTCAGTCCGTAGCGGCTCAGGGCGCCGTAGGTGGGCCGCAGGGCGGTCACATTGCAGAAGCTGGCCGGCAGGCGCACGGAGCCGCCGGTGTCGCTGCCCAGGGCCAGGGGCGCGTAGCCCGCGGCCACGGCCACCACGGAGCCGCTGCTGCTGCCGCCGGGGACCCGGGTCGCATCCCAGGGATTGCGGGTGGCGCCGAAAGCGCTGAATTCACCACTGGAGCCCATGGCGAATTCATCCTGATTGGCTTTGGCCACGGGCACCGCTCCGGCCGCGAGCAGCCGAGCCACCACCGTGGCGTCGTAAGGGGCACGGTAGCCCTGGAGGCTCCGGGAAGCGCAGGAGACCTGCAACCCGGACCAATGCAGATTGTCCTTAAGCACGATGGGCAGGCCGAGCACGGGGGAGCGGTCTCCGGCCCGCAACCGGACATCGGCCTGCCTGGCGAGCTGGAGGCTATGACCTTCGTCGGTGGCCAGGAGGGCGTGGAGCCTGGGTTCCTGGCGTCCTATCTGATCGAATGCAGCCCGGACCAAGGCCTCGGAGGACAGGTCGCCGGCATCGAGTCCATGGCGCCATTCGACCGCCGTGACCACCACCATGCCTGCGCCTCCAGAGCCTACTGCTATGCCGTTGTGCCTCGAGCCATTCCGCCCCGGCGGGGTGTCCCGGGGGTATCTCCAGGAGGGAATCATCCCTCTTCCAGGGCACGGGGCCTGCATTCAGGATGGAAATAGGCTACCATCCTCTGCTCAAGCACTGTCCTTCCATCCTGTTCGATGCGCCGGTCGCGTGCTCGTCGTGGAACCTCATGAATCCTTTTAATGTCCTGGAAGTCCCTCCCGATGCCTCGCCAGAGGACATCAAGGCTGCGTACCATCGCCTCGCCAAGCGATGGCATCCGGATCGCTACACCGGGGATGAGAAGGTCGAGGCGGAAGCGAAATTCCGCGAACTGGCCGAGGCCTTCAGCACCCTGAAGGATTCGACCAAGAGAACCGCCGCGCAGCAGC
The DNA here is from genome assembly GCA_038324335.1 of Holophagales bacterium. Lineage (GTDB taxonomy): Bacteria > Acidobacteriota > Holophagae > Holophagales > Holophagaceae > Geothrix. Next base: position 31,245 of record JBBQHW010000021.1, on the reverse strand, counting down.
AACAGGTGGCGAAGGCCCCGGCGGGGGGGGTGGCGGCCGAATTCGATTCTGCCGTGGAGCGGACGTCCGAGGATTGGGCGGCCATGGCGAAGACTTCCTTGGACGAAGGCAAGGTGGCTCAGGCCCGCGCGCTCATTCACTACGCCATCCGGCTGGACAGCGAGAAGCCCCACTATCAGACCCTGCTCGCCTCGATCCTGGAACAGGAGGGTGGCGATCTCCGCGCGGTGGTGAAGGCGCTCGAGACTGCGGTGAGATTGGCGCCCAGGGATGTGGAAAGCCACATCCGACTGGCCCACCATTTCCAGACCCTGGGCATGGCTGCCCGTGCCCAACGGCACATTCAGCTGGCCAAAGAGATTTCACCCGACCACCCCAAGTTGCGCTTGCCTACGGCTAAGAGCAGCAAGAGTGCGAAGGGGTCAGCCCCACATGGCAAGAAACCCTCGTCTGGCAAAAAGGGGAAGGTCCCCGATCCGCCTGCCAGCCTCATAAATCAATTGAAGGACCTGTGGGGCCGATTGACAGGAAAGGGTTAAGCATGGGCATCCGCGCCGCGGGACTTACTGATGTGGGTTGTGTCCGCAAACACAATGAGGACAGTTTCCTGGCGGACGCTGAGCTGGGCCTGTTCGTGGTGGCAGACGGCCTGGGCGGCCATGCCGCAGGGGAGGTCGCCAGCCGGATCGTGGTCGAGACCATGGCCCGATTCGTGGGAGAGACCCTGGAGAAGGATCGCACCTGGCCCGTGGAATATGACCCGGCCCTGAGTTACGACGGGAACCGGCTCAAGGTGGCCATGCTGCTCTCCGATCAGGCCATCGCCGAGGATATCCGGCGCAATCCTGAGCGCGAAACCATGGGCTCTACGGTGGTTGCGGGTCTTTTCCATGGCCCCAAGATCACGCTGGCGCACGTGGGAGACAGTCGGGCCTACGTCCTGGGGCCGGAAGGCATCCGTCAGGTGACCCGGGATCACAGCTGGGTGGCCGAGCAGGTGGCCAACGGGATCCTGACCGCCTCGGAAGCCCGGGTTCACCCCTTCCGGAACGTCATTACCCAGGCCCTGGGCAATGGCGGGGAACTGGATGTAGAGGTGCAGTCCCTGGATCTTTCAAAATCGGAGCGACTCTTGCTTTGTTCCGATGGCCTATCTGGAATGATCGGCGACAAACAAATCTGGGATATTGTAGAACAGTCCCAGAATATGCAAAGTGCTCTAGAATCATTAATTTCAACAGCAAAGGAACATGGAGGCGAGGACAATATCACGGCCATTCTGGTCAGTTGGGAACACGAGAAAGACTGACGCATCAATAGTTAACCTTGACCTAATCCATTCCGGCAGTACCATTTCCTTTACCTAATTTCTCCAAGCGAGGCATCCGGTGGGTCTTTTCGGAAGCAAAACCAAAAGTCTGGTCGGCTTGGATATCGGTTCCAGCTCAGTGAAAGTCTGCGAACTCCGCCAGTTGGGAAAGGGCAGCAACATCCGCTACCGGCTCCAGAAACTGGGGCAAGTGGGGCTCCCCTCGGATGCGATCGTGGACGGGGACATCATGGATAGCAACGCTGTGGCGTCAGCTATCCGCCAGGTGCTGGCAGAACAGAAAATCAAAGCCAAAGAAGTGGCCATCTCCGTGTCTGGCCAGCAGGTGATGGTCAAAAAAGTGACATTCCCCCTGATGAGCCAGGCTGAATTGGCCGAATCGGTCCGGTGGGAGGCCGAAAGTTTCTTCCCTGCGGGTCAGGGCCTGGACTCCTACGCACTGGACTATTACCTCATCGAGGAAAGGGCCAGTGAAGGGAACATGGACGTGGTCCTGGTGGCTTGCCGGAAGGATAAATTGGAAGCCTACGCCAGTTGCGTCGCCCAGGCGGGCTGCGTGCCCAGGGTCGTGGATGTCGATGTTTTTGCGGTTCAGAATGCCTATGAAATCAATACTATGGGTGGCGGCAGGGACGAAGTCGTGGCCTTGGTGAACATGGGTGCCACCTTCACCAACCTCACCATGATGGTTGGGGGCAAGTCGGTGTTCTGGCGTGACATGGCCTGGGGCAGCAGCCGTTATTCCGAAAAGCTCATGGAAGACTGGGGCGTCAGCCGCGAATCGGCCGAGCAGCTGAAACGGAACCAGGCATCCGAGGGCCGCGAGCCCGAGGAAATCCAGCCATCCGTCAATGCGGTCTCCGATGCCTTCGCCGACGAACTCACCCGGACCCTGGACTTCTTCAAGAGCAGCTTCAAGGTGGACCGCCTGGACCGTGTGCTGGTCTGCGGTGGTGGGGCGATGGTCCACGGTTTGCTGGAAGTGCTGGGAGACCGACTCCGCGTGCCTGTGGATCGGTTCAATCCATTCCAACTCATCGAAGTCGATGGACGCACTGAGGATCCCGTGACGGTCCGGGAGATCGGTGGCGGGGCGGCTGTCGTCGTCGGGCTGGCCTTGCGCCAAGTGGGGGACCGATGATCAAGATCAACCTGCTCGGGGACGCTCTGGCCCAGGCTGGAGCCAAGAAGCCTGGTGACAAGTCCGCGGCCGAGCCCGTCCAGGTCTACACCGGCGAAGGCGCAGGGCGATCCAGCCTTCCAATCGCGGGTGTCGTCGTGGGCCTGCTCTTCACCTCGCTCGGCGGTGTCTACTATCTCTGGTTGAACAACGAGTTCACCAGGGCGGAGAAGCGGAAGGCGGAGTTGGAGTACCTCAAGAAGCAGTACGAACCCTACATCGCCCTGGAGAAGAAATTCCGCGACAAGAAAAGCGCCCTTCTCAAGAAGGAAGAGGTGATGACCACCTTGAAGCGCCAGCAATCCCTGCCGGTTCATTTCATCGAGGAACTTGCCAACAGCCTGCCGGACGATGTCTGGTTCAAGAAGATCTCCCAGAAAGGCATGATCATCACCATCGAAGGCGAAGGCCGCAACTTCGAGGCCATCAACGCCTTCTATGGGAATCTCCAGTCCCGCACACGCTGGTTCAAGAGGATCAACTACCCCGGGGCGAAGCGAGGGACGACGGGTTCCTTCGAATTCAGCATCTCCTTCGAACTCCAGAATGCCGTCTGAGGTAGGCCATGAACCCCCAACTTCAGAAACAGATTGGTATTGGCGCACTGGCTGGAATCGTCCTAGCCGGGCTGGTCTACTTTCTGCTCCAAGGCAAGCGGACTGAACTTGAAGCCATCAGCGCGTCCATCAAGACCATCCAGGCTGAGGTGGATCAAGGCAAGCTCCTGAAAGCCAGCTACGAGAAATTGAAAGAAGAAGTCGCAAAGCAGGACAAGCGCATCGAGGAATTAATCAAGATCATGCCCTCCGATACCGATTACGGAGAAATCCCCTATCGCATCAAGAAGATCGCGGATGATGCCGGTATCGACCAGGTTGCCTTCTCCCTCAAACCGGAACGGAAGGATGCCTACTACACCGAAAAACCCGTCGAATTCGAGTTCCGGGTGGGCTACCACTCCTTCGGCCAATTCGCTGCCCTGATTTCGGGTTACGACAAGATCATCAACATCTCCAACATCGAGTTCACTCGACCAACGGCCAAGGGCGGCGTCTATCCCGCCACCGTGAAATGCACCATCAGCGCCTTCGTCTACAATCCCGAACCTCCCCCTGCCGAACCTGCGAAGAAGCCAGCAACGGCACCAGCCCCCAAGGCTGGCGCCAAGGAGGATTGAGGTAACCATGATCCAACGACTCGTTTTCATCCCCCTGCTTGCCGGAACCGCCCTCATCGCGCAGGTCCCCAGCAAGCCGACCGAGGCCCCCGCAGTTCCGGCGGCCACGGCGCCAGATGATGTTGCCATCATCAAGATCACGCCCTATCGGCCCACCATCCAGCGGGACCCCTTCTCCGCGCCCCGGGAAGAGCGGTCCGCCGACGGCCAGGACGTTCTTGATGACATTGCCGTGAAGGGCATGATCCAGAAGGATGGCAAGAATTTCGCTGTTGTTTCCGACAGCCGGGGAAATGTCCGATGGTTGCCCATCGGTCACCGGTTCAAGGATGGAGAGATCACCGCCATAACCGATAAGGCCGTGATCTTCCACCAATGGGAAGTGAATACCACCAACCGTTCGACATTTCGAACCATCACGAAGACGTTCAAGCGTGAGGAGGGTAAACGATGAATGCTCGCCTGAGTTCCTTGCTAGTCGCAGGGGGCGTGGTCCTGGCGGGGATCCACCCGGGGTCCCTCCACGCTTCGCCGTCCATGGACACCGCCCCTCGGCGGGCCACGCTGTTGTCGACCTCTCTGGAGTCGGTCGGGAGTGGTGCCAAGGTCATGCTGCAGATCCCCGGATTGGTCACCAAACCCAGCGTCCAGGTCCTCTCGAGCCCCCTCCGGGTGGTGATGGACCTGCCTGGCGTCGATCGTGGCACCAGTGTGTCTAAGAAGGATCTGGCCCTACTGGCCCATCCCCTCATCCAGAAAGCCCGCTTGGCCCAGTTCGCCGCGGAACCCAAGCCGGTGACCCGCCTCGTGCTGGAAGTGGCTCCTGGAACCCAGGTCGTGGTTGGAGCGGGTCCTGAAGGCGTCCAGCTTCTGCTCACGCCGGGGGAAGGACGCGTGCAGGCCAGGCTGGACAGTGCCCCAGCGCAACTCTCACTTCCTGCGGGGCCAGCCATCCTGGTCGCCTCGATCCCAGCCACACCTGTCCAGGAGATCAAGAAGGCGCCAGTTTCTGCACCGCTGGTTGAAGCCCCGGCTCCAACCGTGGCCAAGTCCCTGGCCTCAATGCCAGCAGCAGGCATGGCCTTCCAGTCTCTCCCCAGGTTGGTGGCTGCCACCTCGATGCCCGTGGCGAGCCCCGAGGCGGTCCAGGTTCCCGAAGCCGAGAAACCCCATGTCGCCACTTCCGCTCCGGCTCGCGCCCAGAGCCGGACCCTGGGCGAAGGAACGGCCAAGTACACAGGCTCCAAGATCACCATCGCCCTTTCCAATACTGACATTCGGGAATTCCTGCAGATCCTGGCCGACACCGGCAAGCTCAACCTGGTCATGGATCCTGATGTCCAGGGCTCCTTCGGGTTCAGGTTCACCGACACACCCTGGGACCAGGTCCTGGACGTGGTGTTGAAGAATGCCGGCCTGGGCAAGGAGATCCAGAACGGCGTGCTCCGGGTCGCCAAGATCGACAAGCTTCAGAAGGAGGAGGAGGACCGGAAGCGGCTCGAGGAGACCCGGAACCTGGCCGGGGAACTCCGGACCATCACGCGCCCACTCTCCTATTCCAAGGTCGCCGACGTCCAGAGGATCCTGAAAGAGATTCTCACCAAGCGGGGCTCGGCCATCCTGGATGACCGGACCAACACACTGATCATCACGGACCTTCCGCGCAACATCTCGGTGATCGAGGATCTGATCCAGACCCTCGATGTTCAGATCCAGCAGGTGCAGATCGAAGCCCGGGTCGTGGAGGCCAACAAGGATTGGCAACAGCAGTTCGGTGTGAAGTGGCCCACGACCAACAGTGGGGCCACCACCATCACCAGCAGTGGCGGTACCAGCACCACCACCCCGTGGGTAGGCACTCAGTCGCCCTTCTGGAATGGCACGACTGGATTCAACCGGCCCGCCTCCGGCCAGTTGGGGGCAATCGCCTGGCAGCCCGGAGCGGATGGCGTAACTTCCCTGGCCGCGCCGGCAGGGGAACTCTGGCTCTCCTTCCTCAGCAACCGTTTCAGCATCAATGCCGTGCTCCAGGCCATGGAAAGCGAAGGCACGGTCAAGATCGTGTCCTCCCCGAAGATCGTCACCCAGAACAACCGCAAGGCCACCATCCTCAGTGGTCAGAAGATTCCCTATCCGACCCAGCAGGGCGGTGCCTCGGGCGGCGCCATCACCGTGGCTTTCATCGACGCGAATCTGCAGCTGGACGTCACCCCCCAGATCACCAACGAAGGCACCATCATCATGGACATCAAGCTGGAGAAAGCCCAGGCCGACTTCAGCCAGCAGGTGAATGGAACGCCGACGATCCTGCGCAAATCCCTCGAAACCCAGATGCTCGTCAGAGATGGCGGAACAGCCGTCCTGGGCGGCGTCTACATCACCAGCTCGACGGTGGGCTACAACGGAGTGCCCTTCCTTTCGAAGATCCCCCTCATCGGCTTCCTCTTCAGGAAGAACACGAAGGAGGAGCAGAACACCGAGCTGCTGATCTTCATCACCCCAAGAATTCTCCGACAGTAGTCAGTGCCAACCCAAGCAAAGGGCCCCGCGAGGGGCCCTTTGCTTGGGCGGTGAAACAAATCACTTGGCGATGGGCAGGGTGCGGACTAGGCGCTTGCAGCTGTTGCAGAGGATGGTGAAGTTGTCCGCCTGCTCGAAGTGGTACTTGAAGCCAGGATCCTCGGCGACCTTTTCCAGGCGACCGAACTGGTACTCGGCAATGCGCACGCTCTGGGGGGCGGTCAGGTCGGCGCCGAAGTGGGTGCAGGAGATGGCGGCCATGCTTGCTCCTAGGAAAAGGCTGGAACTCAGGAAAGAAACAGTTTCCAGAGCACCCAGCTTAGCAGAGCCAGCGCGGCGAGACCGACGAAGACCCGCAGCAGCACCTGGCCGATCCGATATGCGACGTAGATCACGAGGATGATTGCCAGCGCGCCGAGGAGGAGGAGGGGCAGGGGAATGGGGGTCGTCATGGCCGTCTTTCTTCTTGAACCCAAGGGTCGAAAGTGGGTGGTTCCCCAAGATCCATATCATCGTCCCCTTCGAGCATGGATTCGGGCCTCCTCCCGCTATGATGAACGCAAAGGGCCTCCCGTACCTCACCGCAACCCAGCCCCCCTATCAGGGCCCCCTCATCCCATGCTCATCGATTACGCCGCCATCACGCATCCGGGCAAGGTCCGGAAGAACAATGAAGACGCCTACCTTCTGAGCGCGCTGGATGGCGAAGAGCCTATCATCAACAGCCCCGCGCGCTCCTTGAAGGTGGGTGATTCCGGGCTGCTGGTGGCCGTGGCGGATGGCATGGGCGGCGCCGCCGCCGGTGAAGTCGCAAGCCGTGAAGGGCTGGCCGCGGTTTCGCTGTTCCTCTTCGGCCACTGGGGGCGGCTGGCCGCCCACAGGGTCCACGAGGCCGAGCTGCTCAAGGCGATGGTGACTGCCGTGGAGAAGGCCAGTGACGCGGTGCTGCGCTATTCCGATGACGACCGCACGGCCCGCGGCATGGGCTCCACGCTGACCGCCGCCATCATCTGGAACAGCAGCGTCTATCTGGCGCAAATTGGAGACTCGAGGGCCTACCTGTTGAGGCAGGGCACGCTGCATCAGATCACCGAGGATCAGACCCTGGTGAACGACCTCGTGGCCCAGGGCACGCTCACCCGGGAACAGGCCCGCACCCATCCCCAGCGCAACATGATCACCCAGGCACTGGGCTCGCCGCAGCCATTGCGAGTGGCCCTGACCCGCCTCGCGTTGCGCCGAGGCGACCAGCTGCTCTGCTGTTCCGATGGCCTGCATGGGGAAGTGCCCGACGCCCGCATCCAGGAGGTGTTGGCTCAGGGCCTGAGCCCCCGGGAGAGTCTGGATCTGCTGGTGGAGGAGGCCCTGGCCCACGGCGGCCGGGACAACATCACCGGCGTCCTCCTCACCCTCAACGATCCCAGCCTGCCGCTACCCCAAGCCGAAGAGGCCCTCGACCTGCTGCAGCCCAGCGCCTACACCCACAGCCAGGGCCTCTGGGGCCGGTTCCGCAGGCTTTTCGGAGGGGGTGCCCCATGAGCATGCTGCAGGGGACCGTGTCCCTCAAACGCTTCCTGGTCATGGGTCCCGTGCCCGACGAAAAGGATCTGCAGTCCGGTCTGGAACAGGATCAGTTCCGCCCCTTCCAGGATGGAATGGAGGAAGAACGCATGGGTTGGTGCGATTGGCGGAACCCGCTCATCACCCCCCCGGACGAAAACTGGGTGGGCCAGGAGCGCTTCGCCGTCTTTGGACTGCGCATCGATACCCGCCGGGTGCCGCCGGCGCTGCTGAAGGCCCACGTGGACCTGCGGCTGCAGAGCCTGCAGAAGGAGAAGGACCTGGCCTTCATCGGCAAGGAGGCCCGCATCTCCCTGGCGGACGAAGTGAAGGTGGAACTGCTGCGCAAGGTGCTGCCCACGCCCCGGGTGGTGGAGGTGGCTTGGGATCTCAAGGGCGGCATCCTCTGGACCACCGCCTCGTCCAGCAAGGCCCAGGGTGCCCTCACGACGCTCTTCATCAAGTCCTTCGGCTGCGAAATCCACCCCCTGGCGCCCCTGGTGCTATCGGGCCGGCTCTGTCCCGACCTGTCCGTGGAAGCCCTGATGGCCTTGGATCCGCTGGATCTCGAACTCGAGGAAGCCTGACATGAAGCCGCTTGAACTCATGGAACAGGGCCGCTTCCTGGGCGAGGAATTCCTCCTCTGGCTGTGGATGCGCAGCATGACCGAGGGTGGCGCAAGCGGTGAGGATGGGGATGGCTCGGCCTGCTTCGTCGACGATGCCATTCAGCTGGTGTCCGAGCGGGGTGAGGTGAAGGAGATTTCCCTGCGCAAGGGCAATCCGGCGGAAAGCCGGGAGGCCTTCGAATCCCTCAGCCGCGGCATGCGGCCCGCGAAGGTGAAGCTGCGCCTGCTGTCCGGCGACCTGGAATGGGTGTTCACGCTCAACGCCGCCACCCTCGACATGGGCACGCTCAAACTGCCGCCCAGCACGGGGAAAGCCCCTCATGAGCGACTGCACGACCGGATCTTCCTCCTGGAGGAAGGCGCGGGGCACCTGGAACGGCGCCTGAAGCTCTTCCTCCGCGCCCGCTCCGGCGACCCCCAAGGCCTGCAGGAAGCCATGCGTGCGTGGGTGTGGGCGGGACGCTCCGGCGAGGCCCTGCCCACGGGTGAGGCCCCTTGGGAGGCCTGAGCGGCCTCTTCCCGGCGAGTCTGAGCCTCCTGCTCGTTCCACCGGTGCTCGCCGCCCCCGCTGTACAGGAACCCGCGCCCATCCTGGTCAGTGCCCGCACGCCTGACGGGCGGGCCATCCTCCTGCGCTTCCAGTTCAGGAAAGGCCTCAGCGCCGAAGGCAAAGCGCTTCCGCGGGCCTTCTTCACGGGGAGCGGAAGCAGCGGCTGGGTACCCTTCGAAGACCTCAGCCCCGAGGGCAAGCGCTGGGCCCTGGCGGCCCTGTTCCCCGAAGACCATTGGCGCCAGGACGAAGTTCGGCACACGGTGCGCCATCCCGAGGTGGAATCCGTATGGACCATGGCGGCTCTGTTCACGGGGCACGGGCAGAACTATGACCGGCTGCTGGCCGAGAATCCGGATCTGCCCGAGAAGCTGCGGGAGGGCGACGTCTGGCATATCCCGCTGGGCCTGTTGTCCAAGGACCTGGGCGGGACGGGCCGGGGGCCGGACCGCACCCAGCCCGAAGATGAGCGTGACGACGAAGGTCGCGTGGCGGCCTACCGCGGCATGCTCTCCTTCGCCGAGGACGCCCAGGGCCGCTACGCCGCCTACCGCATGCGCAAGGGCGAGGCCCTCTACTCCAGCGTGGTGATCCGGTACAGCGACCGGGTGGATCCCAAGGGCGTGAGTGACCTGGCGGACCGCATCGCCCAGCGCAGCGGCATCGTGGACGTGCGGAACATCCAGCCGGGCCAGCTCATCAAGATCCCCCTGGTGTTCCTGGCAGGTCCCTTCCAGCCCGAAGGCAGCTCGGAACTGGCGGAGGAACGCGAGGTCCGCGCCGAGGTGCGGCGCACCGTGCGCGTGGAGGCGGGCCCGAAGCTCAAGGGCGTGCGCATCGTCCTGGATGCGGGCCATGGCGGCGTGGACACCGGCGCGCGAGCCAGCGGGATCTGGGAATCCGACTTCGTCTATGACATCGCCATGCGCGTGCGCCGCCTTCTCGAGCAGGAGACGGACGCCCAGGTGAGCAGCACCATCCGCTATCCCGGCCTGGGCTTCAAGAGCCGCGAGGCCATTCGCACGCCCAGCCATGCGGCGGAGATCCTCACCACGCCCCCTTTCGCGGTGGATGGCGAAAGCCCCACGGCCACCAGCGTCCACCTGCGCTGGGTGCTGGCCAACGATTGGTTCGCCGCCTTCCGCAAGGCCAAGGGCGACGCCCAGAAGACCCTCTTCCTGAGCTTCCACGCCGACAGCCTCCACCCCTCGGCCCGGGGCTCCATGGTCTATGTGCCCGGGGCTTCGCTGGTCCCCGCCAGCTTCGCCCTGGCGGGGAACCGGACCGGGCGGGTGGCGGAGGCCAGGCGCTCCTCCCGCGTGGCCTTCACCGGCCGGGAGAAGCTGCAAGGGGAGGCCCGCAGCCGGCAGTTCTCCGAGACCCTGCTGAAGGCCCTGCACAAGGACAGCATCCCCGTGCACCCCAACCGCCCCATCCGCAACGTCATCTACCGGGGGAGCGGGAAGTGGGTGCCCGCCGTCATCCGCTACAGCACCGGCGCCACCAAGGCCCTCATCGAGGTGGCCAACCTCACCAACGAAGACGACGCCGCGCATCTGCGGGATCCCGATTTTCGGGAGCGCTACGCGGTGGCGGTGGTGAACGCGATCCGGGCGTACTATCGGAAGTAGGGGTTTCAATGGGGGCTGGCATGGCGGCGCAAAGATGCCCTTTGCGCCGCTAGGAAAAGAGATGGCTTGGGCTCACAATCGTGGGGAGGATCTGATGCGGTTTCTCCTGCTGGTGGTGCTATTGATGGCTGGCTTCGGCTGCCGCCGACCCGAGCCTGTGGCGCCGTCGCAGGCTCGGCTCATGGTGCGGTTCCTGGATCGGGATGCGGTGCTGGAACTGCCCATGGTGCCTGCCGATGGCCCCTGGCGGCTCATGAACGCCGGGTTGTGGGAGCCGCTGGAGATCCGCTGGAAGCCCGGACTGCCGCGCGTCGGTGCCGCCGTGGTGGGCCGCACGGCGCCCGACTGGGTGCTGCTGGAAGACCCCGACCAGGACACGCATCGCGTCGTCATGCGCGGCCCCGGGCCTGAGGAGTTGGCCGTTCGCAACGAGCGCATGGATCCCCAGGAACGCGATGCCCTGGCCCTGCTTGGCGTACTGTGGGTGCTGGGCTGGGTGCGGCACTGAGGGGAAGCCTTGTCTGGGCCTCAAACCTGGAGTTGAGATAAGCAACCTTCGAGTAGGCTTAAGGCGCCGCCTAGTCCCTTCGGGCCATCCTTGGAGTTTCCATGAGCACCCTCGTGTCCATCACGGTGACCGTCAACGACGGCATCCGGGATCACACCTTCGACGTGGATACCACCAAGGACTGTGTGCTGGTCTGGAACGCTGCGGGCTGGGACATGCTGGCGGACTACTACCAGGGCGTGAAGCAGGATCCGGCCACGGCCAAGGAAGTGCGCGATCGCACCTGTCCCAAGGCCACACCCAAGCCTGCATCCCTGGCCACCCCGCTGACCGCGCCCACTCCAAGCGGAGATGCGGTCATCGCGCTGAAGGATCCTACCTGCTTGCCGACCGAGTGGCCCTGAGGCTCAGGGCATACCCAAAATTTTGGCCCAGCGCCTGAGGTTGCCATCCAGGGCCAGGGCCTGGGCCCAGGCTTCTCTGGCTGGCATGGCGGCCTTGGCCTCGCCCCGGCGGCAGGCCTCCTGCTCTACGACGGCAATCCAGAGCCAGGCCTCGGCCCGGAGGGGATCCCGCCTCAGGGCGGCCCGGGCCGCGGCCTGGGCCTGGGCCCGGTCCTGGGCCTTCCCCATGCGGAAGTAGGCCCGGGCCCGTACCTCCGCCAGGCCGACCTGGGCCTTGGCAGGCCCGGAGAGGGCGGTGGCCTTCCTGAATCGGGCCTCCGCCCGGGCCCAATCGGGACCGGGATCGCCCCCGGAAACCAGGCGCTGGCGGCCCAGCAGGAGGGCCAACTGGCCCCGGAGATACTCCTGGTCGGGAGCGGCATCCTCGCCCCCCAGTCGGTCCAGGCTGGCGCGAGCCTCGTTCAGGGCTGGGCGGGGGTCCCGGCCCCGTTCCAGGCGCCCCTGGGCCACGCCCAGGGCGGCTTCCGCCACCTCGCCGTGGGCCAAAAAAAGCTTTGGATTGGCGCGCAGGGCCTGCCGGTAGCCCTCGGCAGCCTTTTCGAAATCGGTTTCCCCGCCGCCCTCGGTGGCCAGGAGGTATTGGCCCCGGATGAGATGGGCGTCTCCAATCGTCCAGCCACGGAGGTTGAGTTGGAGCCCCTGGGCCTCGGCCACGGCCACCGCATCCAGGGCGGCTGCCACGGAGGGGCGGGGATCCAGACCGTGGACCCGCTCGAATTCGGCGCGCTCCACCCAGAGGGCGGCCAATCCTTGATGGGCGCCGGACAGCCCGGGGAAGCGCTCCCGGAGGGCCCGGGCCTGGCCTAGCCCCTCCTCGAAGCTGATCCAGGGGGCCGTGCCCGTGTTGATTTCCCAGGTCATCTTTCGCATGCAGGCCAGGGCTACCAGGGAAGCGAAGGTGGGCTCCTGGGGATGGCGCTGCTGGGCCCGCCGCGCCAACTCCAAAGCCTCCTCATAGGCCGGCAGCGGGTCGCGCCCTCGCATGCGGAGTTCGTTTGTTGCAGCGGAGACCAGCATTCGGATGCGGATGGCGACTACGGCGGGATTGTCGGGTTCCCGCGCCAGGGCTTCCCCCGAAAGCGCCTGAGCCTCCTGGAAGGCCGCGCGAACGGCGGGCTCCAGGAGTGGTTGCACATCGGTCCAGTGGGCCAAGCTGCGGGCCAGGCGGGCCTGGGCTTCTCCGCTATCCGGACGCAGAATCTGCACCCGGGCCACGGCCTTCCGGCAGGCGGCCAGCGTGGGCTCGGCATTCTGTCCCGACGCGAGTTCCACGGAAGCCCGATCTGAATGGGCTCGGACCTCGTCCAGGGCCGTGGCGGGATCGCTGGGGCCGAGGCGGCGGGCCTCGGCAAAGGTCTGTTCCGCCTGGAGGAGCAAGGTCAACACCTCGCTGGAACGCTGGAGGACCTTGGCGCGCTCCAGCAGCGCCTCGCCCTCCAGGCGCTTGGCCTCGAAGAGCCAGGGCGTGGCGGCCAGGGCTTCCCGGGCCTTGGTCTGGGTTTCTTCGAATTGGCCACCCATGAAGGCCACCAGGGCCTCCTGGTAGGCGGGGGCTTCCAGGGCCGCGGGCGCGCCCTCCCGCAGCCGCGCCAGGGCAGGATCCCGCAGCTCCCGGGTCAGCTCAAGTTCGCGGGCCTCGCGCAGATCCTTCGAAGGCAGGGCCCGGGCCAGGTCCAGTTCCCGTTGGTAGGTGGCGGCCAGGGCGCGGCCCAGGGCCAGGGCCACTTCTGGTGTGCGGAGCCCGCCGGACCAGGCGGTTTCCAGCAGCTCCTTGGCCTTGCCGGAATCGCCCAGGGCCAGGTGGCCCCGTCCCAGAGCATAGGCCGATGGTCCTGCGGCCAGACGGCCCGCGCGCAGGGCCTCTCGTTCCAGGGTGGCCATGCGCGCCCGGGCCTGGGCCAGTTCCGGGCGCACATCGTGGGGGGGCAACAGGTAGGCGTAGCGCAGCAGCGCTTCGATGCGTTCGGCCTCCTGCCCGAAGTGCTGGGCGTACTGGGCGCGGGCCTTGGAGTCGACGGCCGTGGCGAGGGTGAAGGCGCCGAGCGCCAGGAGGGCGAGCAGCCCCGCACCCGCCACGGCCATGACCAGTTTGTGCCGCCGGGCCCACTTGGTGGCCAGGTAGGTGAAGGTGGGCTTGCGGGCCAGGATGGGCTCGCCCTCCCGCCAGCGGCGCAGATCTTCGGCCACGGCCAAGGCATTGTCGTAGCGACGGGCGGGGTCCTTCTCCAAACACTTTCGCGTGATGGTGTCCAGGTCCGCCGGCAGCTCAGGCCTCAGGCGCTGCAGGGGCGGCACGTCGGTTTCCACGGTGCGGCGGAAGGCCTCCACGCCATCGAAGGCCGCGAAGGGCGCCTCTCCCGTGAGGACTTTGTGCAGCGTGGCGCCCAGGCCGTAGACATCGGTCTGCCGGTTGATCCGCGCCCGCTGGCCACGCACCTGCTCCGGGGCCATGTAATGGAGGGTGCCCACGGCCAGGCCGTGTTGCGTGAATTCCGCGGCATCGATGCCCCGGGCCAGGCCGAAGTCCAGAATGGTCGGTGCGAGGTCCTGCTCCTGCCGGGTCACCATGATGTTCGAGGGCTTCAGATCGCGATGGATGAGGCCCACGCGATGGGCAGCGTGGACCGCTTCGGCCACCGCTTCCATCACCTGGACCTTTTCCAGGAGGGTGAGCATGGGGAGGGCGGCTTCGAGGGTCTCCCCCTTCACGTACTGCATGGCAATGTAGCTCTGACCCTGCCATTCGCCCACTTCGTAGACGCGGCAGATGTGCGGGTGTTCGACCATGGCCTGGTGCTGGGCCTCCATGACGAACCGGGCCACCAGCTCGGGATCGTCCCGCCGCAGGAATTTCAGGGCCACCACCCGCTTCAGGCTCGGGTCGAAGGCCCTGAACACCCGGCCCATGCCGCCCTCCGCGATGAAGCGGAGGCTTCGGTACTGCTTCCAGGCGGGGAGCGTGAACACCCGGAGCACCTGCCGCCCGCTCCCGTCCGAGTTCGGTTCGGCCGGGGGCAGGCTATCCCAGGGGCCCAGGCCTTCCTGGCTGGCGCCGGGGGCGGGTGCAGGTTCTTCCCCCGTTGCCGCATCGGAGATGGCGCTTCCCAGCGGGTGGGAGGCGGACTGCCGCGTGTCCTCGTCGAGCATTCGGACCAGGGCGGTGGCATCGTCGGAGTCCAACAGGCCCCGGCGTTTCAGGGCCTCGATGGGATCCGTGGCCTCGGCCACTTCCCCCAGAGATTTCACATCCAGCAGACCATGCAGCAGCCCCAGGCCAAGCAGACGCACCTGGCGGTCTCTGTCCACGCTTCTGCTCCCCCATCAATTAGACCTGGGGCGAGTGTGATGCATTGCCCTACATGGCTCAAGGCCCAGCCATCGAGCGGAGCAGGGCGACGTCCTTCGCCCACGGATGGTCCCGCCGGAATGAACCCCCATGTTGGCCGTGCCCTAGGACTCTCAATTGGATAAAATGGTCCTTCCCTGACATCGAAGCGAGGCCGCATGACGACACATCCCATGGTGGGCATCCTGATGGGCTCCAGGGCCGACTGGGAGACCATGCAACACACGGCCCTGACCTTGAAGAGCCTGGGCATTCCCTTCGAGGCCCACGTGGCCAGCGCGCACCGCACGCCCGAGAAGGTGGTGGAATTCTGCAAGAGCGCCGAGGGGCGGGGCATCCGGGTGATCATCGCCGCAGCGGGAGGCGCCGCGCATCTGGCGGGCGTCTGCGCCAGCAAGACGCAGTTGCCCGTGCTGGGCGTGCCCATGAAGGGCTGGGCCACGGAGGGCATGGATGCCCTGCTGGCGACGGTGCAGATGCCCGCGGGCATTCCCGTGGGCACCCTGGCCATCGGCAAGCCAGGAGCCATCAACGCCGCGTTGCTGGCCACGGCCATCCTCGCGCTCGGCGATCCCGGCATCCGGGAACGGTACTTGGCCTTCCGGGCGGCCCAGGTGGACAAGGCCCTCGCCGATGATGATTTGGTGATGCCCTGACATGGACAAGGTGCACCTCATCACCCTGTCGGACCGGGCCTCCCGAGGCGAATACCAGGACCAGTCCACGCCACTCTTGACCTCGTGGCTCCAGGGGCAGGGCGTGACTACGGTCACGGCCTCACTCATGCCGGATGAACCGGATCTGCTGGAACAGGATCTCCGCGCGGCGGTGGCCGGTGGCGTGCCCCTGGTGCTCACCTGCGGGGGCACGGGCTTCGGCTCGCGGGATACCACGCCGGAGGCTACGCGCCGGGTCATCGAGCGGGAGGCCCCAGGCATCTGCGAGCTGATCCGCGCCCGGGGCGGCCATCCCCTGGCCTTTGCGAGCCGGGCGGTCTGCGGCATCGCGGGACGCACGGTCGTCCTCAACCTGTCAGGCCGCCCCGCTG
This sequence comes from Holophagales bacterium, assembly GCA_038324335.1. Lineage (GTDB taxonomy): Bacteria > Acidobacteriota > Holophagae > Holophagales > Holophagaceae > Geothrix. The sequence continues at coordinate 15,302 of JBBQHW010000021.1, read as the reverse complement.
CCGCCCTGGAGCAGATCCAGCTGGCCTGGCCCCTGCTCGCGCACGCCGTGGCCGTGCTGCGCAAGGAAGGCCAGGCCGGGGGGCCTTGCACATGAGGCTGGCAGGTCGCCGATGAAGGTCTGGGCGCGGGTCAATCATGTGGGCTGGGTGCATCTCTGGCGCCAGCGCGAGGATTTTGAAGCCGCCGAGCCCTCCGTCCACTTTCTCAATGGCCGCACCGATCCGCGTTGGGTCGAGGTGATCCTCACGGCTGAACAACGGCAGGGGCTGGAGTCTGGTGCCCTCGTGGAAATCGAAGATCCCGGGTTCTTCGCTGACGAGGACTGAATTTTTTCGGACTCAAGCCTCCACCTTGGATGCGGCGGCCTCCAGGCGCTGGAAGAGCGCCAGCAGGGCGCAGCTGAGCCAGAGGTTCAGCATCGCGGTTGTCAGGTTCAACAACCAGAATGCAGGGTGCTTCAGGCGCACGACTGCGGCAGGAATCTGGTCGGGATCCAGGTTCGGAAAAACATGGCTCATGGCCCAGCCGATCCCGATGAGATAGAGCAGGGCCACCAGCAGCATGGCCAGGACCGCCTGGACGATCCGGGGCCAGTGGCGCGCCATGGTGGTCCGGCTCCACTGGAAGGCGGGCAGGGACTTGTCCCCCCGCAGCAGCATCCGCAAGGGGCCCCACCCGAAGAGAGTCAAAATCACGATTCCTGGCACGAAGAACAGAGAAAATCCCACAAAGAAAGCCAGGCTGAGTCCCAGGCGCGCCAGGAGGACCCCGAGCCAACGGGCATCAAAGGTCTCCTGCCACTGCCCCGTTGGATTTTCAGGGGTGTTCAAGCCCTCGGCATCCAGCTGGGCCTGCAGGCGGGGGATCAGGTACATCTCCAGGGGGAGAATGCCCAGGTACCCGAAGAGGGCCCGGCTGACCAGGCTGGAGCCCGCGTCCGCAGCCAGTTCCAGGGCCGGGCCCAGCTGGGCCAGGACCATGGCCAGCAGCGCGAGACTCAGCACGTGGACCGGATGCCGACGGAGCAGGACGAACCCTTCGCGAAGGGCGCCGAGGTGGGAGTGGTTGGGTGGGCGCATTCTTCCAGCGTAGCCTGGGGCCGGGCACTCCCGCCCTGGGCTATCATCATCGGCATCATGTCCTACGAAGCCCCCTGCCTCCTGGTGTCCAGTCCCGTGCTGCTGGATCCCAATTTCCTGCACAGCGTGGTGCTGATCGTGGAACACGACGAAGAAGGCGCCCTGGGCCTGATCCTCAACCGCCCGCTGCCCCTGGCCCTGGCCGAGGTGAGCGGGGAGGGCGGCCTGGACTACCACGGATCCGAGGAGGCCGTGGCCTGGCGGGGCGGCCCGGTGGATCCCCAACGGGGCATCCTCCTGGTGCAGGGCGGCCTGCCCGAGGAGGAAGACACGGTGGTGGACCTTACCCACTTCGTGAGCCACCGCAAGGATCTGCTGGAGGCCCTGCTGGGGGATCCGCTGGCCCAGTACCGACTCTTCCTGGGCTATGCGGGCTGGAGCGCTGGCCAACTGGACCAGGAGCTGGAAAGGGGGGCCTGGACGCGGCGCCCCTTGGTTTCCCAGTGGCTGCTGCATCCGGATCCCTCGGGCCTCTGGCAGGTGGCCCTGGGCAGCGATACCGAGGCTGACTTGTAACTGTTCTACCTTGTCCCGGAGGCACCGATGACCTGGAAGCGAGCCCTCTGCTGCATCGCTGGACTGGGTGCGGGGTTGCCCCTTCTGGCCCAGGGCAATGCCCCGGTCAACGACACTGGCACCACGGCCTGGATGCTCACCTCCACCACCCTGGTGCTGCTCATGGTGCCTGGGCTGGCCATGTTCTACGGCGGCCTGGTGCGCACCAAGAACGTGCTGGGGACGATGATGCATGCCTTTGCCGCCATGGCCGTGGTGGGTGTGCTCTGGACGGTGGTGGGCTATGCGCTCAGCTTCGGGCCGAACGCACTGGGCGGTCTCATCGGCTGGAGCCGGGGCCTGGTCCTGCTGCGCAGCATCGATCACACGATCTTGCCGGCGGGCGTTCCGGAGTACGCCTTCGCCATGTTCCAGGGCAAGTTCGCCGTCATCACGCCGGCCCTCATCGCCGGGGCCGTAGCTGAGCGGATCACCTTCCGGGGTTGGGTGGTCTTCATCACGCTGTGGGTGCTCCTGGTCTATTGCCCCCTCTGCCATTGGGTGTGGGCCACCGACGGCTACTTCTTCAACCTGGGCGCGAAGGGGGCCATCGATTTCGCGGGTGGTACGGTGGTCCACATCTCCTCGGGTGTGGCCGGGCTCGCCCTGGCCCTGTTCCTGGGCGTGCGCCATGGCTACCCGAAGACCGCCATGGCGCCCAACAACCTCACCCTCACCCTCATCGGCGCGGGGCTGCTCTGGGTGGGCTGGTTCGGCTTCAACGCCGGCTCCTCCATCGCCTCGAACCTGGAGACCGCCCGGGCCCTTACGGTCACGCAGGTGGCCGCGGCGTCGGGCGCCCTCACCTGGGTGCTCATCGAGACCATCCGCGAGGACAAGCCCACCAGCCTGGGGATGGCCTCGGGCATCCTGGCGGGTCTGGTGGTCATCACGCCGGCCGCGGGTGTGGTCCAGGTGGGTGGGGCCATCCTGCTGGGGGCCCTGGCCGCCTGCGCCTGCTTCGGCATGATCCTCTTGAAGAACCGGCTGGGCTACGACGACTCGCTGGACGCCTTCGGGATCCACGGCACCGGGGGCATTGTCGGGGCCCTGGGCCTCACCTTCTTCATCCGAGATTCCTGGTGGGCCGAAGCCGCGGCCAAGAGCCCTGGCTGGGGCCTGTGGTCGCAGTTCAAAGTGCAGGCCTTCGCCGTGGGGAGCACCATCGTTTTCTCCGTAGTCATGACGCTGCTCATTGCCTGGGTGGTCGAGCAGCTGGTGGGCTTCCGCGTGACCGAGGCGGTGGAGAAGACCGGCCTCGATCACGAGATTCACGGGGAACGCGGCTACGGCCTGAACAACCTGAACTAGGCTGAACTAGGAGCAGCGATGAAGCTCATCACCGCCATCATTCCCGAAGAGAAGCTGGACGAGGTCCGCGAGGCCCTGATCGAAGCGGAGATCGAGCGGATCACTGTCACCCGGGTGAGCGGCCACGGCCGGCAACAGGAGATCGTCGTCCAGCGGGGCAAGAAGGTCGTGCCCAACCTCATCCCCAAGGTGCAGATCACCATCGCCTGCAATGACGAGTTCGAAGACATCACCGTGGACACCATCATCCGCACCGCCCGGCACGGGGGCGGCGAAGTGGGTGACGGCAAGATCTTCGTGCAGGATCTGCAGGAGTGCATCCGCATCCGCACCGGCGAACGGGGCGGCCAGGCCATCTGAGGCTGCTGGGTTCCGGCCCGGGCGGCTGTCGAAACAAGGCTTTCCATCCCATGGCCACCCACCCCACAATCACCTAGGAGGAAACATCCATGGGCGGCATCTACAAGAAGGTGGAAATCGTTGGAACCTCGGAAGTGGGTTTCACGGAAGCGGTCAAGCTGGCCGTCGCCGAGGCCGGGAAGACCATCCATCACATGGCCTGGTTCGAGGTCGTCGAACAGCGCGGGCGGATCCAGGACGGGCAGGTGGCCGAGTACCAGGTCACGCTCCGCATCGGCTTCAAGTTGGAGCGCTAGGGTCTCGTCCAGGATTTCGCTGCCGCCCTAAGGCTTTCGTCGGAGTAGTCTCGGCTGATGCGATCCATCGTCTGGTTCCGGGGGAAGGATCTGCGCCTTGTAGATCATCAACCCTTGTCCCAGGCGATCGCCATGGGCGAGGTCATCCCACTCTTCGTGCTGGATCCCTTCTTCTTCGCGCCGGAACGGGCCCAGGACCTGCCCCATCGCCTGCAGTTCCTGCTGGATTCCCTTCGGGCACTGGCCGCCAACCTGGCGCACCTGGGCTCGCGATTGCTGGTGGTGCCGGGGCGCAGCGCGGAGGTGGTGCCGCGCCTGGCCGCCCAGTGGCAGGCGGACCAGGTGCTGGCCCACCGCTGGGTGGAACCCTTTGGCCGGGAGCGGGACCGCCGCGTGGGCGAGGCCCTGGAACGGGAAGGCATCGCCTTCCGGCTGTTCGAAGGCGAGACCCTGCTGCCGCCCGGCTCCGTTCGCAATGGGCAGGGCGGGATGTTCCGTGTGTTCACGCCCTTCGCACGGGCCTGTGGGGTGCGCCTGGATCTGGAACCGGCGCTGCCCGCACCGCGTTCGCTGCCGCCCCTGCCGGCCATCGCCGCCGCCGACACGGTGCCGATTCCAACCATGGAGGCACTGGGTCTGTCCTCGAATCCACGGCTCCAACCGGGCGGCGAGAAGGCTGGCCGCTCCCGCTTGAAGGACTTCGTCAATGGCCCTCTCGCGGACTACGCCGGGGATCGTGATCGCATGGACCGGCCCGGCACCTCGCGGCTCAGCGCCGACCTGAAGTTCGGCACCCTGTCCGTGCGCACGGTCTGGCAGGCCGTGGCGGCAGGCGAAGGTGGCGAATCCGGACGGCGCTACCTCAACGAGCTGCTCTGGCGCGAGTTCAGCCATCATCTCCTGTGGGAGTGGCCGGAGCTTATGGAACAGCCGTTCCGCGAGGCCTTCCGGGGTTTTCCCTGGCGCGAGGATGCTGCTGCCTGGGAGGCCTGGACGACCGGGCGAACGGGCTACCCGGTGGTGGACGCCGCTGCCCGACAGCTGCTGGCCGAGGGCTTCGTCCACAACCGGGCCCGCATGGTGGCGGCCAGCTTCCTGACGAAGCATCTGCTGGTTGATTATCGGCTGGGCGAGACGCATTACCTGCACTGGCTCACGGACGGCGACTGGGCCCAGAACAGCTCTGGCTGGCAGTGGAGCGCGGGCTGCGGTTGCGATGCCCAGCCCTGGTTCCGCATCTTCAACCCCGTCGCCCAGGGCCTGAAGTTCGATCCGGACGGAGCCTATGTGCGGCGCTGGATGCCTGAACTGGCGGCCTGCCCGAACGCCTTCATCCACGAGCCCTGGAAGGCGCCCAAGGCGCTGCGGTGCCGCCTCGACTATCCGGAGCCCATCGTGGATCACGCCCTGGCGAGGCAGCGCTTCCTGGCCACGGCGAAAGGCCATCTGGGACGGGGAACGCCCTGATAGAGTGAACGGAGACCGGTTTCTATCCCTTCTGCTCTTATGATTTACGGGTAACCCATGCACACCATCCACTTCGAAGGCAAGACCTCCGGCACCGCCGAGTGCGACCGGGAAACGGCCCTCCTGGCGGCCAGCACCAAGGCCGAGGTCCCGCTGCCCCATCGCTGCGGCGGCCACGCCCGCTGCGGCACCTGCATCGTCACAGTCGTCGAAGGGGCCGAGCACCTCAGCGAAAAGGGCGCCGCGGAGACTCGCGTTCTCCAGGCCCTGAAGGCCCACCCCGATCAGCGCCTCGCCTGCCAGACCTGGGCGAAGGGCGACGTGAGTGTGAAGTACTGACTAGACCAGCCGCCGCCCTTCCATGGCGCGGTCGAGGGTGAGTTCATCGGCATACTCGAGGTCGCTGCCGATGGAACGGGGCCCCCTCCGCGATCCGGCGAAGCCGGGGAGCGGGAGCACGGCGCGGTGCGCCGTGCGATCGGGGGGTAGTCCCAGGGGACCCATCGGCTATCCGACGGGCCTGCGCCCCTCCATGGCGCGATCCAGCGTGAGTTCATCGGCATACTCGAGGTCGCTGCCGATGGGGAGTCCCAGTCCGATGCGGGTCGTGCGGATGCCGATGGGCTCCAGCATGCGGGCCAGCCAGCTGGCGGTGGCCTCGCCATCCACGGTGGGATTGGTGGCGAGGATTACCTCCTGGATGGCCTGGTCCTCCAGGCGCTTCAGCAGCTCGCGGATGCGCAGCTGGTCGGGCCCCACGCCGCGCAGAGGCGAAATGAGCCCGCCCAGCACATGGTAGCGGCCCCGGAAGTGGCCACTGCGCTCGAAGCTCAACACGTTGGAAGCCTCGGCCACGATGACCAGGCTGGTGGCATCTCGCCGCGGATCCAGGCAGATGGGGCAGGTGGGCTGATCGGTGAAGGCGCCGCAGATCTCGCAAAAGCCCACCTTCTCAGCGGCCTGCTGCAGCTGGTGAGCCAGGTGGGCCATGCCTTCGGGGCCCTCCTTCAGCAGGTGGAGGGCCATGCGCTGGGCGGACTTGGCGCCCACCCCCGGCAGCTTCTGGAGGCTTTCGATCACGGCCTCGAGGGGCGGCGGCAGCTTCATCGGGGGCTCCTGGGCCTTGGGCTGTGGGCTGTGGTAAAAGCAGTGCCATGGTTCCACCGATCAGATTGGAGCGGCGACCCCACAGCCCACAGCCTATAGCCTGCGGCCATCTACAGCCCCAGCCCAGGCAGGTTGAGCCCCGCGCCCATGCCGCCCATCTGCTTCTTCATGGTGTCGTCGACCTTGGTGGCGGCATCGCGGAAGGCGGCCAGCAGCAGGTCCTCCAGCATGGAGGGATCCTCGGGATCCATGGCGTCCCGGGCGATAGAGAGGCCCATGAGCTCCTTGGAACCGTTGAGGGTGACCTTCACCAGTTCGCCGCCGGCGGTGCCATCGACGCGAAGGTTGGCCTGGGTTTCCGCCAGCTTCGCCTGCATCTGCTGGGCCTGTTTCATGAGGAAGCGCATGTCCATGGGTCAGTCTCCGGGAGGGGGGTCGTGGTGGATGGGGTCGGGCTGGATGGGGTCCGGGTGGTGGAGGAGGGGCAGGTGGATCGGAAGCTGGGACCAGTGGATGCGGCGCAGTCGTCGGGCAAACCACAGCATGGCGAAGTAGCCGATGGGCAGGGCCAGGAGAGCACAGACGGTCCCGCCCAGGAGGTAGGATTTCAGGATCGGCCGCAGCATGGTGGTCATGGCTTCGAAGCCGCTCCAGGTGAGGAAGCTCCGCCAGCCGATCTCGTGCCAGTGGACATTGGCCAGGTTCCCATGCTGGAAGCGACCCCGCAGGAGATTGCCCACCCAGGTGCTTGCCGTGGCGATGGGCACCGTGGTCCAGGGATTGTTGATGAGCATGGCCATGATCATCAGGGGCCGGTGCAGACGCCGGAAGAGGAAGCAGAAGAGGAACACCATGCCGGTGTGGAGGCCCAGCAGGGGATTCCAGGCGATGGAGAGTCCCAGGCAGAAGCTCCAGGCCACCTGCTCTGGGCTCAACTCCGGATGGAGGATGTGGGCCTTCAACCGGTTCCACAGCCCTCTGGGGGGGGGCGGGGGCATCGGCGGGGGAACGAAGGACTCGGTGGAATCAGTCATGGGGCGAAGTGGTCGAATCCTAGGTCCGGCAAGGCGCGCGGTGCCTTTCCATCATAGACGAGCAGGGGCGCAGTTCCCGCTTCCACGGCGCGGCCCACGGGAATGATGGTCCGGCCCAATCGCCGTTCCAGCTCTGCCTGGGGCAGATCGGCGCCGAAGCAGCGGGCATAATCCTCGCCGCCCCGGAGGGCATCATCATCCAGGCTCGGATCCACGACGATGCTGACGCCGGAGGCCTCCGCCAGGTTGCGGAGATCCCGGCTGAGCCCATCCGACAGATCGAGGCAGGCGTGGACCTCGGGCATGGCCGCCAACTGGAACCCGAGCCCCAGGTTGGGCCGGGGCGCCAAGTGGGCCTCCAGGTCCGGGTCTGGCCGTGTTGGATCCCAACGCTGGCCCACCTGGAGCTTCCGCAGGCCCCGCAGGCTGGCGCCGGGGAGCTGGTCCACGAAGAGCTGATCACCGATCTTCAAGCCGTCGCGCTGCAGCCAGCGGGTGGCGAAGCCGAAGGCAGTGAGCCCCAGGCCCAGCCCCGAAGGACGGCCGACGGTGTCGCCCCCCATCACCTGGACCTTGGTTTCGTGGGAGGCTGCGGCCAGGCCCCGCAGGAAGGCGTCGAGCCAAGTGCCATCGATCTCTGGACCCAGGGCCAAGGTCAGGGTGTAGCCGAAGGGTTGGGCCCCGGAGGCGTCCAGATCCGACAGGTTCACGGCCAGCAGCTTCCAGGCGAGCAATTCCGGAGGGTGCCAGTCCAGCCGGAAGTGCTGGCCGGATTCCATGAGATCCGTTGTCACCAGGAGGGTCTGGCCCTGCGGTGTGGGGGGCAGGGCGCCACAGTCATCCGTGAGACTGCCGCCCCCAGGAAGCAGAGCCCGGATCTGGGCGAGAATCCCCCTCTCCTTCAGGCGCATGGGCGGACCTCCGTCACAAATCCAGTCTCCCACGCCCCCCAACCGCGAGGCGAGGCTTGGTCCGAGGCGCCGGCGATGATAGGTTGAAGGGGTCCGCCCATCAATTGGGCCCCCCTATGAATCCCAGGAGTAGACCATGGCCATCACCAAAGTCTGGATCGAAGAAGGCTGCATCGTATGCAACGCCTGCGAGGCCGAGTGCCCCGACGTATTCCACGTCACGGACACGAGCTGCAACATCAACGGCAGCGTCCGCAAGGATGGCGTGGATAGTGAGAACCGCGACGAAATGAGCGAGCTGAACGACGACATCCAGACCGCCCAGGAGGCCGCCATCGAGGCCGCCGCCGCCGCCTGCCCGGTGGAAGTCATCAAGTTCGACAAGGTCTAGGGCTGAAGCGGCTTCGCCGTTTCAGATGGGAAAGGGCGCCGAGAGGCGCCCGTTCTGCTTGGAGCCACAGCCCTCAGCCCACAGCCTATTCTTTCAGCCCCACATTCACCTCGAACTCGCCGAATTCGGTGCTGAAGGGGATGGCGATGCAGGGGACATTGCCACTGCGGCTGATCTTGTGCCCCTTGCCGACCACCACCGTGGGCACGGAGATGGACAGGCTGAAACCGTCCTGGATGAGCAGGCGCCGGGCGTCTCCCACCACGATGTTGCCGATTTCGCCGATGGCGTCCTCCACCGACTGGTCCATTTCGGCGACGTCTTCCATGAGCATGTTGCCGGCGATCTTGCAGGCCAGGGTGGCGGGGAAGCTCAGGATGATGGAGCCGGAAGTGTCGCCGGTGATGCCGATGATGGCGGAGATGTCGTAGGAGGTGATCAGGTCCTCCTTGACGGAAAGTCCGATCTTTTCGGCCGCGATGTTGGCCATCATCTCCAGGCTTCGGAGGGTGGATTCGATGAAGGGATTGATGAAGGCGACGTTCATGGGGGCCCCGGGGCAATTTGTGACTGGAGGATGTTTCGGTCAAGTCCTTGTCCGGCATGACTTTTGGCTTGGGTGGGGAGAACGGACCACCCTGTCACCATGGAGTCTCCCCTTGGAGGAACCGTGCTCACCCGTCTGCAGGCTGATCTGAAAACCGCCATGCTGGCCCGGGATGCGGTCCACACCCAGGTCATCCGCATGGCCCTGGCGGCCTACAAGAACGAGGCCGTGGCCAAGGGGCTGAGCCCCCAGGGCATCCTCACAGAGGGGGATGCCCTGGCCGTCCTCAAGCGCCTGGTGAAGTCCCGGGAGGACAGCGTCGCCCAGTTCGAGAAGGTGGGCCAGGTCGACCGGGCTGCCCAGGAGCGGGCCGAGATCGAGCTGCTGCTGCCCTATCTCCCCGCCATGCTCGAAGGGCCGGCCCTGGAAGCGGCGGTGAAGGGGGCCATCGCCGAGACCGGCGCCACCTCGAGGAAGGACATGGGCCAGGTGATGAAGGCCCTCCAGGCCACCCACGGGGGCACCCTGGACGGCAAGGCCGCCAGTGCACTGGTCCAGTCATTGCTTTCCTGAAACCGCGAAAAGCGCGAAAGAACGCTAAAGAGAGACAAGGGTCCAGTCTGGATTCCCCCTGTTCCTTTTCGCAGGCCCACAGGGCCTTTCGCGCTTATCGCGGTGGCCATTCCTGGCGTGGGCCCGGCCCCAGCCTGGGTTAGACTTGAAGGTTCGAGGCCCCTGATGAAGCAGTCGAAACTCCTGATCCAAACCCTGCGCGAGACGCCGCGTGACGCGGACGTGGTGAGCCAGCAGCTCATGATGCGGGCCGGCATGATCCAGAAAGTGGCTGCCGGCATCTACAGCTACCTGCCCCTGGCCTTCCGGAGCATCCGCAAGTTCGAGGAGATCGTCCGGGAGGAACTGGCCAAGGACGGCTGCCAGGAACTGCTCATGCCCGCCGTGCTGCCCGCGGAGTTATGGCAGGAGAGCGGCCGCTGGAAATTCTACGGTGACGAGCTGCTGCGCTTCTGCGACCGCAAGGCGAAGGCCGAGCTGGCCGAGCGCCGGGCCCGGGGCGAGCATCCCGATGAGCGTGACTTCTACAACTTCTGTCTGGGGCCCACCCACGAGGAAGTGGTCACCGACATCGTCCGCAAGAACGTGCGCAGCTACAAGCAGTTGCCCATGAACCTCTTCCAGATCCAGACCAAGTTCCGGGACGAGCGCCGGCCCCGGTTCGGCCTCATGCGGGGCCGCGAGTTCACCATGAAGGACGCCTATTCCTTTCACGTGGACGATGCCGACGCCGACCGCGAGTACTGGGTCATGTTCAACGCCTACAAGCGCATTTTTTCGCGCCTGGGCGTGAAATTCCGCCCCGTGGAGGCCGACAGTGGCGCCATCGGCGGCAGCTTCACCCATGAGTTCCACGTGCTGGCCGGCAGCGGCGAGGATGCCATCCTCAGCTGCGATGGGTGTGATTACACCTCGAACATCGAGAAGACGGAGGCTCCGGCGCTTCGCACCGGAGATGGCGAAACTACCGTGGAGCTTCGCAAAGATCATTTCTGCACACCCGGCGTGGTGGGGCAGGTCGAACAGGCGGCGGGGATGAAGGATGCGGAGCACGACGGCATGCCCATCACGCAGACCAGCAAGTTCTTCCTCTACCGCGCCACCTTCTCAGATGGCACATCCAGGCTGGCTGGGGCCGTGCTGCGCGGCGACCACGAGGTCAACCCGGTGAAGGTGAAAAACCTCCTGGGTGCCGCCGAGCTGGAGCTCATGCCCCTGGAGGAAGCCGAGGCCTTCACCGGCGCCAAGACGGGCTTCATGGGGCCCGTGGGTCTGAAGGACGTCCAGATCCTCGTGGACGCCAGCTTGAAGGGCGCCGTGAATCTCACCTGTGGGGCGAACCGCACGGACTATCACCACTTTGGTCTGGATCCGGCCCGCGACCTGCCGGGTTGCACCTTCGCGGATCTGCGCCTGGCCGCCGAACAGGACCTCTGCACCCGCTGCGGAAAGGGCCACTACCAGGCCTTCCGGGGCATCGAAGTGGGTCAGGTGTTCAAGCTTGGCACCAAGTATTCGAAGGCCATGGGCTGCACCTTCCTGGATGACCAGGGGAAGGAGAACCCCATGGTCATGGGCTGCTATGGCATCGGCATCACCCGCACCGTAGCGGCGGCCGTGGAGCAGAACTACGATGCGGACGGCATCATCTGGCCCTGGCCCATCGCCCCCTACCAGGTGCACCTGGTCTGTCTGGACCCGGCCAATGCCGAGGTTGCAGGCGTGGCGTCCCAGGTGGAGAAAGAACTGGAAGCCGCCGGATTCGAGGTGCTGCACGACGATCGCGAAGGCCTGAGTCCCGGCGCCAAGTTCAAGGATGCCGACCTGCTGGGCTTCCCCCTGCGCCTCATCGTCGGGGCCAAGGGCCTCAAGGACGGTCTCGTGGAGCTGAAGGACCGCCGCAGCAAGGAGACCGTCAAGCTGAAGCCCGAGGCCGCCGTGGCCGAAGTTGCAGTCGCCCGGGACCGCATCATGCTGGAACTGGAAACCGCAGGAGGGCGCTGATGGCTGAGGGTCGGGTCCACCTCACCACCTTCATCGAAGGCGTCCTGGTCCATGGCCAGCAGACGCCCTTCGTGCTCCTCGTGCCGTCCCCCCATAGCCCGCATCGGGGGCTGCTGATGCCCGCCCAGATCCCCTGGTCCCCGGGCTTCCTGCCCACGGCCCTGCTCAGCGCCCAGATCGAGGCCGCCTGGGGCATGCCCTTCCGGTTCGTGGACAACTCCGTGTTGCCCGTGGTCTTCGACGAGCGCACCAGCCGCCTGCCGACCCCCTGGCTGTTGCGGCTCGAAGGCCTGGAGGGACAGCAGCGCCTCTACCTGAGTCACCTGCTGCGCACCAAGGCCCCCGACGACCTCCTGCCACCCCCACCCCCAGGGGGCCAGTGGTTCACGGACAAGGGCCTCCTGAGCGCCGATCTGCTGCCGGGCGTGCGGCGCCTCTGCCAGTCCGCGCTGCAGGCGGTGGCGGAAGGTTGAGGTTCCGCCCATCTTCCATTCTGACGAAAATCGGCGCCGAAGGCGCCGATTTTCGCAGGAGCTACGCTCAGGAAATCACATCTGTTCGAAAGCATTGAAGAAGTAGCCCACTTCGAACTGGGCGCTCTCGGGCTTGTCGCTGCCGTGGGTGGCGTTGCGGCCGATGTTGGCGCCGAACCTCTTGCGAAGGGTGCCCTCGGCGGCATTGGCGGGGTTGGTGGCGCCCATCAGGTCGCGCCAGCGCAGGATGGCGTTCTCGCCCTCCAGCACCAGGAGCGCCACGGGACCTTCGGTCATGAAGGCTTCCAGTTCCGCGTAGAAGCCCTTGCCCACGTGCTCGTGGTAGAAACCCTGGCAGAGGGCCGGGGTGAGGCGGGTCAGTTTCATTCCCACCAGCTTCAGGCCGCTCTGTTCGATGGCGGTAACGATCTCGCCGATGTGGCCGTCCTTGACGGCATCCGGCTTGACGATGGCAAAGGTGCGCTCAACAGACATGATTCCTCCAGAATCCAAACAATCAGTCTGCCCTGGACGGGTAACTTCGGCAACCACGGAGGCTTGGCTGCAGGCACCGAGGCTGGGAAATGAGGCCAGGGCGCGCTACAATCGATGGTTTACGCGACTGGACGGTTCCATGCTCGACAACTTCCTCAAGAAACTCATCGGCTCCAAGAACGACCGGGAGTTGAAGCGGCTGTGGGCCAAGGTTCAGCACATCAATGCGCTGGAACCGGAGATCTCCGCCCTCAGCGACGAGGCCCTGAAGGCCAGGACCCCGAGTCTCAAGGCGAAGCTGGCAGATGGCGCCACGCTGGAGGACATCCTGCCGGAGGCCTTCGCGGTCGTCCGCGAGGCCAGCCGACGCGTGCTCAAGATGCGCCACTTCGACGTGCAGCTCGTGGGTGGCATGGTGCTGCACGAGGGCAACGTCGCCGAGATGCGCACGGGTGAGGGCAAGACCCTGACCGCCACGCTGGCCCTGTACCTGAATGCCCTGGAGGGCAAGGGCGCCCAGCTGGTCACGGTGAACGACTACCTGGCCCGGCGCGACGCCGAGTGGATGGGCCGCCTGTACACCTGGCTGGGCCTCAGCGTCGGCATCATCCAGCATGGGTTGGACGATCAGCAGCGCCGCGCGGCCTACGGCTGCGACATCACCTACGCCACCAACAACGAGGTCGGCTTCGACTACCTTCGCGACAACATGAAGTGGGATCTGGAGGAGTTCACCCAGCGCGGCTTCAATTTCGCCATCGTGGACGAGGTGGACAGCATCCTCATCGACGAGGCCCGCACGCCCCTGATCATCGCGGGCAGCAGCGAAGAGGACACCTCCAAGTACTTCCGCATCGATGCCGTCGTCCCCAAGCTCCGCAAGGATGTGGACTACAAGATCGACGAGAAGGACCGCCAGGTGATGCTGACGGACGATGGCATCCACAGCGCCGAGCAGCTGCTGGGCGTGACCAACCTCTACGAACCCACCAGCATCGAAACCCTGCACGGCCTCAACCAGGCCCTGCTGGCCCACAGCCTCTACCGCCTGGACGTGGACTACATGGTTCGCGAGAAGGAGGATGGCAAGGGCAAGGAAGTGGTCATCGTGGATGAGTTCACTGGCCGCCTCATGCCGGGCCGCCGCTGGTCCAATGGCCTGCACCAGGCCATCGAGGCCAAGGAAGGCGTCGAGGTCAACGCCGAGAACCAGACCCTCGCCACCGTGACCTTCCAGAACTTCTTCCGCATGTACAAGAAGCTGGCCGGTATGACGGGCACCGCCGAGACTGAGGCCACGGAGCTGCACTCCATCTACAAGCTGGACGTGATCATCGTCCCCACCAACATGCCCATGGTCCGCAAGGATTTCGCGGACACGGTCTACTCCACGCGGACCGGCAAGAAGAAGGCCATCGTCGAGGAGATCAAGGAGCTGCATACCAAGGGCCAGCCGGTTCTGGTAGGCACGGCCAGCATCGAGAGCAGCGAGGATCTCGCCGAATCCCTGAAGGTCGCGCGCATCCCCCACGTGGTGTTGAACGCGAAGCACCATGAGCGGGAAGCCGAGATCATCGCCCAGGCGGGCCGCAAGGGCTCCGTCACCATCGCCACCAACATGGCCGGTCGCGGCACCGACATCATCCTGGGCGGCAACCCCGAGGGGCTGGCCCGGCTCGAGGCCAAGAAGAAGGACATCGCCCTCTACGATGAGGAAGGGCTGGAGACGCCGGAGTTCACGGCCTGTGTGGAAAAAATGCGGGAGCAGACCGCCGCCGAGCACGAGGAGGTGGTCTCCCTGGGCGGCCTCCACATCCTGGGCACGGAGCGGCACGAGAGCCGCCGCATTGACAACCAGCTGCGGGGCCGCGCCGGCCGCCAGGGCGATCCCGGCTCCAGCCGCTTCTACCTGTCCCTCGAGGACGATCTCATGCGGATCTTCGGCGGCGATCGCATCAAGAACCTAATGGGCGCCATGGGCATGAACGATGACGAGCCCATCGAGGCGGGCATGGTGACCCGTGCCATCGAGCGCAGCCAGAAGCGGGTGGAAACCCATCACTTCGAGATCCGCAAGCACCTGCTTGAATACGACGACGTGATGAACAAGCAGCGCATCTTCTTCTATGGCCTGCGCACGGAGATCCTCAAGGGCAACACCAAGGACTACGTCCTCCAGGTGGCCGGCGAGATCGCCGAGGGCATCGCCCACGACTTCTTGCAGGACAAGGGCGAACGCGACCTGCCCGCCTTCCGCGAGCGCGTGGAGCAGCTCTTCACGCTCTCCGGCGAGGAAGTGGATGCCACCGGCCTGCTGCCCCAGGCCCCCGCCGGCGAGGCCCTGGCCACCCTGGTGAAGGGCTACTACGAGGGCAAGGACGAGCGGCTGGGCGGCGAGGGCATGCGCAGCTACGAGCGCTGGTCCATCCTCCAGATCATCGACGCGGCCTGGAAACGGCACCTGCTGGTCATGGACCACCTGAAGGAGGCCATCGGCTTCCGCGGCTATGGCCAGAAGGATCCGCTGGTGGAGTACAAGCGCGAAAGCTACGAATACTTCGAACAGATGCGCTTCGGCTACGAGGACGAGATCATCTCGTACCTCTTCCGCGTGGAACCCCAGCCCGCCTATGTGCCT
>JBBQHW010000020.1:0-46484 GCA_038324335.1 Holophagales bacterium | reverse complement strand
CAAAACCCTCAAAGGCTTCCTTTATCTTCTATCCGGTTTTCAAAGACGCCCCCGTGCTCCTCAGCACAGCCCGAAAAGGCTCATTCCCGCCCCTCCAGCACCCCGCAGCCTCAACCACGCAGGAGATCCAGACTACCAGCCCGACACCTTCATGCAAGGGAAAATTTACAGAGTCGGGTTCGAAATGTCATTCAAACCCGCGCCTTCGGCCATCATGGGCCATCGGAGGGGCCATGAAGACGCTTCGCAAGGCCGTCATTCCCGTCGCGGGTCTGGGCACGCGCTTCCTCCCCGCCACCAAGGCCCAACCCAAGGAAATGCTGCCCCTGGTCGATACCCCGGTCATACAGTACGTGGTCGAGGAGGCGATCCGGGCGGGCATCGAGAGCCTCGTACTGGTGACCGGACGGGGCAAGGCCGCCATTGAGAACCACTTCGACGTGGCCTATGAATTGGAGGACACCCTCCGGCGCCGGGGAAAGCAGGAGGATCTGGACCTGATCCAGGGCATCAGCCACCTGGCCCAGTTCGTCTATGTGCGCCAGGGCGAGCCCCTTGGCCTCGGCCATGCGGTGCACTGTGCCCGCTATGCGGTCGGCGACGAACCCTTCGCCCTGATGCTGGGCGACGACGTGTTCGACGAGCAGGATTCCGCGCTGGAGGCCCTCATCGCGGCCTACCACGCCACGGGGAAATCCGTCGTGGGCGTGCAGGAAGTGCCCCTGGAGCACGTCTCGCGTTATGGCATCGTGAACGCCCCCAAGGACCACCATGCCGTCTGGAATGTGACAACCATTGTCGAAAAGCCTCAACCCGAAGCGGCGCCGAGCCGCTGGGCCGTGGTGGGCCGCTACGTGCTGGAGCACCATGTTTTCGAGCACCTGGGCACCCTGGAACCCGGGGTGGGCGGGGAGTACCAACTCACCGATGCTCTGGCCGCCCTGGCCCGCGAAGGGCGCCTGGTTGCCACCCCCATCCCCGCGAAGCGCTATGACACCGGCAACAAGCTGGACTACCTGAAGGCGAACGTGGAGTTCGCCCTCAAGCGCCCGGACCTGCGTGACGATTTTGTCGCCTACCTGAAGGGACTCACCAGTAGCCTCTAGCGCCTCAGCCGCAGCGCGTTGAGCACCACCGTCAGCGAACTCAGCCCCATGGCCACGCCGGCCAGCATGGGGCCGCCGAAGCGCTCCAGCTGCCCGAAGGCAGCCAGGGGCACCAGGATCAGGTTGTAGCCGAAGGCCCAGGCCAGGTTCTGGCGGATCACGCGATGCGTCCGCAGGGCCAACCGGCGCGCCGCGAGGATCGGCTCTAGGCCGGGGCGCAGCAGCACCATCGGCGCCGCGGCCATGGCGGCTCCGGTGCCCTGGTCGCCGGCGCCGGAGCCCATCGCGATGCCACAATCCGCCTGGGCCAGTGCAGGGGCGTCGTTCACGCCATCGCCCACGAAGCCGACCACCGCACCGCGCTCCTGCAGCAGCTTGAGCTGTGCAAGCTTGCCCTCGGGGAGCACCTCGGCGATCACTTCAGTGATTCCAGCTGCCTGCGCCATGAGAAGGGCCGGGGCCCTGCGGTCCCCGGTTAAAAGGTGAAGCTTCAAGCCCTGACGCTTGAGTTCAGCCACCACCTCTCGGGCCTCCCTCCGAAGCTGGTCCCCCAGCACGAACAGGCCCTGGAGCCCCTGCTTATCCGCCAGGCCCACCGCAATGGAATCCTCATCCACCGGGGGGAAATCGAGGCCCAGGAAGGTCGCGCTGCCGAGGCGCCAGGAGGTTCCGTCCACCGTACCGCTGATGCCTCCGCCCGGATGGCTCCGGAACCCCTCGACCAGCCGAGTCTCCCCCTTGAATGCGGCCCGGATCCCCCGGGCGATGGGATGCTCGGAATCCCGCTCCAGGCTGGCGGCGGTGACCATCAGCTCCGGTTCGCTGGCGGCGCCGCAAAGCATTACCCGCCGCAGTTGCGGCCGCCCCTCCGTCAAGGTGCCGGTCTTGTCGAAGACCAGGTCCGTGGCCTGGCCCAGCGCCTCCAGGGCCGCGGCATCGCGCACGAGCACGCCCTGACGGGCCGCCGCGCCAAGCCCCACCATGACGGCCACGGGCGTGGCCAGTCCCAGCGCGCAGGGGCAGGCGATCACGAGCAGCGTCACCGCCGGTCGCCAGGCCTGGGCGATGCCGCCGCCCATCCACCACCAACCTACGAAAGTCGCCGCGGCCAGCACGAGGATCGCGGGCACGAACACGGCGCTGATCCGGTCGGCCAGGTCCTGGGCCGGGGCCTTGGAACCCTGGGCCTGAGCCACCATGGCCGCCATGCGGGCCAATTGGGTGTCGGCCCCCACGGCGAGGATTTCCATTTCCAGGGCGGACCCGTGCACCACCGTCCCGGCCACCAGGGCATCCCCTGGAATCTTCGGGACGGGCAGCGGTTCCCCGGTCAGCATGGCTTCGTCCACTTCGGCCTCCCCGCCGCTCACGCGCCCATCGGCGGGGATGGCCTGGCCGGGCAGCACCCTGGCCCGATCGCCCGGTTGCAGCGCGGCCACTGGAACTTCCACCACGCTGCCATCGGTTTGGATGCGCAGGGCCGTCGGGGGGGCCAAGCTGAGGAGCGCCTGGAGGGCATCCGTGGCCCGTGACTTGGCGCGGGCCTCCAGGTATTTCCCCGTCAACAGGAAGGCCACCAGGGCCGCGGCCGTCTCGAAACTGAGTTGGTGGGCGCCACGCCACCACTCCCCCAGGGCGAAGGCCCAGGCCACGCCCGCGCCCAGAGCGATGAGCGTGTCCATGGAGGCCTGGCCATGCCGGGCCTGGCGCGCCGCCCGCCGGAAGAATCCCCAGCCAGTCCCGAACACCACCGGGGTGGCCAGCAGCAGCTGCACCCAGCCCGGGAGATGCCCGTGCAGGCCGGGGAGCATCGTGGCCAGCATGGGCGCCGTCAAGGCCAGTGCGACCAGCATCCGCCGGCGCGCCGGAGCCAGATCCTCGCCTGCACCCATCTGCGTTTCCGGCTTAATCTGGGCGAGGCCATAACCTGCTTCATCGACCTGCTGGGCGGCCGTTTCAAAGGAAGCGCTGCCTGCAACCGTCGCCATGGACGTGGCCAGATTCACGGTGGCGGACGTGACGCCCGGCGTGGCCAGGAGCGCCTTTTCAACGTGCCGCACGCAGGACGCGCAGGTCATGCCCGACACCGCGTAGGTCTGTTGGCTCACCGCATCTCCTCCCGGCCGGAGCCTCAGGCCCTCTGAGTCATTTCATAACCCGCCGCCTCGACGCTGGCGGCCATGGCCTCGAAGGAAGCTGTGCCATCCACGGCGGCGCTGCCCTGGGCCACATCCACCACCACACCCGTCACACCGGGCACCGAGCGCAAGGCCTTCTCCACGTGCTTGGCGCAGCCGCCGCAGGTCATGCCCTGGATCTTGTATGTCTCTGCTTTCATAATTACCTCCATATAACCATTAAACCATATGTTCTGAACGATGAATCAACAGATGCAGCAGCGTGACCGCCGCGGGGGTGATGCCCGGGATCCGGCTGGCCTGTCCCAACGTCTCCGGGCGATGCAGCACGAGCTTCTCGAGGACTTCCCTCGAGAGGCCCTGCAACCGATCCACCCTCAGATCGGATGGGATTCGCACGTGATCCCAGGCCCGCTGACCGCCCAGGAAGCGGGCCTCCCGCTCCCGGTAGGGCGCGTAGCGCAGGTCGAAGAGCAGCAGATCCCGTTCGCCCGCCGGATCCCAACCAGCCCCGCCCTCGTTCCAACTCTCCAGCAGGGCCAGGCAGGCAGCGGCTTCGGCCTTGCCGATCTGCTGCCTGCGGAACAGATCGGACAGGCTCAGCCCCGACTCCAGGCGGATACCCGCCTCGGCGGCGATGGGTCCGAAGGGGCTGGTCTGGGTGACCCAGGCCGCGTCGCATTGGGCGCGGACCCGCTCCCGCCGGGCCACCTTGGCTTCCACCCGGGCGAGCTCTTCGGCCCCGAGGGCTCCGATTTCCCGGGCCACGGCCAGCAGTCGGCCATCGGCCAGATCGCAGGCCAGGCCCAGCCGGTGCTCGGCCCGGGCGGTGAGCATGCGGTAGGGTTCGTCCGTCCCCTTGGTTACCAGGTCGTCCACCATCACGCCCAGGTAGGCCTGGTCGCGGCCCAGCACCACGGGTTCCTCTTCCCGCAACCACCGCACGGCGTTGACCCCGGCCAGCAGGCCCTGCCCGGCAGCCTCCTCGTAGCCCGTGGTGCCGTTGATCTGGCCCGCGAACCAGACGCCGTCGAGGCCCGCCACGGAGAGGTCTCGGCGCAGTTGCAGGGGGTCGAAGCTGTCGTACTCGATGGCATAGCCCGGCCGCAGGATCTCCGCGGCCTCGAAGCCAGGCAGGCTCCGGACCATGCGGAGCTGCACGTCCGGCGGCATGGAGGTCGACAGGCCCGCCAGGTAGATCTCCTCGGTCTCGAGGCTTTCGGGTTCGACGAAAATCTGGTGGCGGCCCTTGTCGGGGAACTTCACGAACTTGTCCTCGATGGAGGGGCAGTAGCGCGGCCCGACCCCCTCGATGTGGCCGCCGTAGAGGCTTGATTTAGGCAGGTTCTCCCGCACGATGGTCTCGGTCTCCGGCGTCGTGTGGACGATGTGGCAGGGCACCTGGGGCTGTGGAATGCCGGCACTGAAGAAGCTGAAGGGCCGCGGCGGATCGTCGCCGGGCTGGACCAGCAGCCGGCTGAAATCGATGGAGGCTTTTGCCAGGCGTGGGCTGGTGCCGGTCTTCAGCCTGCGGTGGCGCAGGCCCAGGGCGCGCAACTGCTCGGCCAGATGCGTGCTCGCCGGCTCCCCGGCCCGGCCCGCCTCCAGGCGCCGCTCGCCGATGAGGATGCGGCCATTGAGGAAGGTGCCGCTGGTCACCACCACGGCATCGCAGGGCAGGACGGAGCCGTCCAGCAGCTCCACGCCGCGGAGCCCCTGCGTGCCTTCCCGCCACAGCAGCCGGGCGGCCATGCCCTGGCGCAGCTTCAGGTGCTCAGCGTGTTCCAGCAGCCGCCGGGCAGCACTGCGGTACTTCACCTTGTCAGCCTGGGCCCGGGGGCCTCGCACGGCCACGCCGCGGCTTTCGTTGAGGATGCGGAAGTGAATGCCCGTGGCGTCGATGAGGCGGCCCATGGCGCCGCCCAGGGCGTCCAGCTCGCGCACCATGTGGCCCTTGCCCACGCCACCGATGCTGGGGTTGCAGCTCATCTGGCCGATCTGGTCCAGGTTCATGGTGAGCAGCGTGGTGGCCATGCCCAGGCGGGCGCAGATGTGCGCAGCTTCTATTCCCGCATGTCCTCCGCCGATCACCACCACCTGCTTCAAGGCGCCCTCCCGAGCAGCCAGGATACCCTTCCGGCCCAGGCTGATCCCGGATGTGAGAAACTGCCTGAATGCGACCCCGTCTGAGCCCTGAGGAACGCCGTGCCCGGCGCCAGCGTACCCTGCGCCGGTCCATGTTCGTGCTGCCCTCCAGCATCACCATGGCGTCCATCTTCTGCGGGTTCTCCAGCGTCGTCATGTCCATCAACGCCGCCGGCGCCACACCCGAGCGCTACTTCCTGTGGGCCGCGGGCCTGCTGGTGCTGGCGGGCGTGTTCGACGGCCTGGACGGGCGCGTGGCCCGGGCCACGAACACCGCCACGGAATTCGGCGTGCAGTTGGACAGCCTGGCGGACGTGATCAGCTTCGGCATGGCCCCGGCCATCCTGGCCTACCGTTATGGATTCTTCCACCTGGGCATCCAGGACTCCCACCTGCGGGCCGTGGGCTGGGCCGCCTGCTTCGTGTTCACCGCCTGTGGCGCCCTGCGTCTGGCCCGGTTCAACATCCAGGTCGGGGCGGTGGACGCCTGCTACTTCGTGGGGCTGCCCATCCCCGCCGGCGCTGCCTGCGTGGCCGCCGTCATCATCTGGCACCCCACGCCGCCCGCCGCCGCCGCCGCGGCCTACTGGTTCGCCACGGAACTGGTTCTCCTGGGCCTGCTGATGGTCTCCACCCTGCGCTTCCCGAGCTTCAAGAAGCGCACCTCCAACCCTCGGACCGCCATGATCACCCTGCTCGGCATCGTGCTGGTCTTCGCCCTGATGATCCTGCTCCAGCAGCGCTTCTTCGTGGGGTTCTTTGCCATCTACATCGTCTTCGCGCTGGCCTTGAACCTCGCCTGGAAGGCCAAATGGCGCGGCATCACGCCACCCCATGACCGGCGGGAGGAAGAGGAAGTGGAAATCACCGACTCTTTTTCCTAGACACTCGGCCCACCTCCCCAGGCTCCGCTAGAGTTGGCAGGGGAGGCCCCGTGGTGGTGCTTGAGGCAAGGGGCGTGGGTAGGCGATTCGAAGCCCGATGGGTCCTGCGAGGCCTTGACCTGGACCTGGCCGCGGGCGAGCGGGTGGCACTCCTGGGGCCTTCTGGCTGCGGCAAGACCACCTTCCTGAACCTGTTGGGTGGCCTCGATCGCCCGGACGAAGGCACCATCCTGCTCGATGGGGAACCCCTGCACCTGGCCAGTCCCGCCCGACTGGCGGACCTGCGCCGTTCGCGCCTGGGGACGATTTTCCAGTTCTTCCATTTGATCCCCACCCTCACGGCGGAAGAGAACATCGAACTGCCGCTACGCATGCTGGCGTGGCCCGAAGCCCAGATCCGGGCCCGCTGCGCGGAGCTGGTCCAGGCGGTGGGCCTGGCCCCTCGCGCCCAGGCCTGGCCTGCGGAGTTGTCCGGTGGAGAGATGCAGCGAGTGGCTGTGGCCCGGGCCCTGGCGGCCCGCCCCGCGGTGCTGCTGGCCGACGAGCCCACGGGCAACCTGGATCGCGCCTCGGGGCAGGCCGTCCTGTCCCTGCTCGCGGAGTTGACGGAGCAGCAGGGCTCGGCCCTCATCCTGGTCACCCACTCAGAAGCCGCAGCCGGCATCTGCCACCGCATTCTCCGCATGGAAGATGGTCATGTCGTGGGTGGCCCTGCGTGACCTGGCTGGCGCGGCGGCTGGTGACCCGGGCCCTGCTCCGGGAATGGGGCCGCACCCTGCTGACCCTGGTGGCCGTCTCCCTGGGCGTGGCTGTGTTCCTCTCCATCCGCCTGGCGAATCAGGCCGCGGTGGCCAGCTTCGAACAGTTCACCCTCGGCGTGGGACAGGGCTCCGACCTGGTGCTCCGGTCCGAAGCGGGCCCCCTGCGGGAGATCCAGGTGACAGCCTTCCAGCCCCTTTCTGAGCGGGCCTGGATGCGGCCCATCCTCGAAGGCAGCTTCGCCCGCGCCAAAACCCTGGAGGGTTTCCAGGTCCTGGGTCTGGACCTGGTGGGTCTGGGCGCAGGCGCCGCCGCTACCTCGCCGCCGCCCTCCGCGGAGTCCGCCCAAACGGCGACCACCGCTGCGTTCTATGCCCTCATCCAGGATCCCGAGGCGGTGCTCATCCCGGCTGCGCTGGCAGCGGAGGGACTGGCGCCAGGGGACCTGATCGAGGGCTTCGTCCAGGAACGGCCGGTTCGCTTGCGGGTGGCGGGCATCCTGCCGGAACCGGCCAACCGGCCCAGGTTTCAGCGGAACCTCCTGGTGATGGATCTCCCCGCCGCCCAGCGCCTGTTGGGACGGACGGGCGAGCTGGATCGGCTGGAATGGGGTCTGCGCCCGGGCTATCGCCTGGCGGAGCTCGAAGCGCAGGCGCGTCGCCTGCTGTCCCCGGGACTGATCCTGGAACCCCCCGAACAGCGGGCCGAAAGCGGCCGGACCATGACCGCGGCCTTCCGGTTCAACCTGACCATCCTCAGCCTCATCGCGCTGGCCGTAGGCGGCTACCTGCTGTTCCAGGCCTTCGATGCCTCGGTAAACCGTCGCCGGGAAACCTGGGCCACCCTCCGGGCCCTTGGCCTGTCCCCCGCTGGAGTCCTGCGCCTGGTGCTATTGGAAGCAACCCTCCTCGGTCTCCTGGGCAGTCTCCTGGGGGTGGGCTTGGGTTGGCTGTTGGCCCAGGGAACGGTGCAAGCCGTGAGCCGGACGGTGAACGCCCTCTATGGCGCCAGCGCGGCCCATGGGACCGGGCTGCCGGGGCTGGAGGCGTGGCTGGCGGTGGCATTGGGCTCGGCTGCCTGCCTCCTGGCCGCCTGGATTCCGGCCCAGCGCGCGGCCCGCACTCCACCGGTGCAACTGCTCGCGCGGGAAGCCGGCCTCCGGACCGCGCATTGGGCGTGGATGGGGCTGGGCGCGGTGCTTTCCCTGTTAGCTGGTGCCGGGCTGGCCTATGGGCTCCATCCCGCTCCAGGCGTGGCCTGGCATGCCTATGCCGGCTCCGCCCTGATTCTGCTGGGCGGCTCGCTGGGGGCGGTGGCCCTCCTGCCGCTCCTGGGTCTACCGGGCCGATATACGCGCCTTTGGCGGCTGCGGCTCGCCCTGCGGCCCCTGCTCCGCCCCACCGGCCGCCATGGCTTCGCCGCCGCAGCCCTGGCCGTGGCCATCGGCATGACCGTGGGCATGGGCGTCATGGTCCAGAGCTTCGAGAATACCGTTTTGGCCTGGATCGGCAGCAGCCTCCGGGCCGATCTCTATGTGGCCCCTATTGGGTCCACCGGTGCGGCCAGCCAGCACCGCATGGGCCCCGCCACCGCCGACCGCATCGCCGCGGATCCTGCGGTGGCCGCGGCGGACCGGTTCCAGATGCTGCCCATCACCTTCCGGGGCCGGGCTACCTTTCTGGGCGCGGGGGACCTGGATGTCCAGGCAGCCCGCGGTGGCCTCATCCTCGCCGCAGGAGGTCCCTTCCCGGGTCCCCTGCTCGCCATGCGGCGGGGCGGAACCATCGATCCCGGCGTGCTGGTTTCCGAAACGTTCTCGCGTCATTTTGGCGTGCGGTTGGGGGAGGTCCTGGAACTTCCCACCCCCGGTGGTTTCCGCCGGGTCACAGTGCGGGGTGTCCTCGCGGATTACGGCAACGAACGCGGCAGCCTGATCCTGGACCGGCCGGTCTTCCTGGCCTGGTTCCAGGATCTGCGGGTGGCCAGCCTGGCCCTGTACCTTCGGCCCGGCAAATCGCCCGAGGGCTTTGCCGACGGGCTCCGCCGGGACTTTCCAGGCTTGCAGGTCCGCACGAATGGCGCGTTGCGCACGCAGGTCACCACCATCTTCCGGCAGACCTTTGCCCTCACCTATGGGCTGGAGGCCATCGGTCTCATGGTGGCGGTCCTCGGCCTGGGCCAGGGGCTCACGGGCCTGGCGCTGGCGCGCCGCGGCGAGATCTGGTCCCTGCGGGCCCTGGGGGCCACCCAGTTGGACCTCACCGGCATCCTCCTGCTCGAAGGCCTGGGAGTGGCTTTGGCCGGGCTGCTCGCGGGGCTGGGACTGGGCCTGCTCCTGGCCCGCATTCTCGTGGATGTGCTCAACCCCCAGGTCTTCGGCTGGACCCTTGGCTTCTCGGTGCCCTGGCCTTTCCTCAGCCTGGTAGCGATCGCCACCGCCGTCTCGGCCATCCTCGTGCTGGTGCCCACGGCCCGCTGGGGGGCTCGCCTGGCGGCGGACCGGGAAGTGGAGGAGGGCGCATGAGGAGGATTCTTGCCGGGTGCCTGGCCCTGGCCTGCGGAGCGACGCCGCCAGGTCAGGCGCCCGTCACGGCGCCAGGTGCGGAGGGCTTCGCAGTGGCGCGTCCCGGCTACCGCTTCGCCTTCCCCCGGGACCACGGGAGCCATCCCGCCTTCCGCACGGAGTGGTGGTATTTCACCGGCCACCTGTGGTCTGGGGATGGCTCCCGCCGCTTCGGCTATCAACTGACCTTCTTCCGCCAGGCCTCGCCTCCCACCGCCTGGAAGGGCTCCCCGGCCTGGCGCAGCGATCAGCTCCACCTGGCCCATGCGGCCCTCACCGATGAGGTGGGACGGCGCTTCCTGGTGGACGAGCGCCTGGACCGGGCGGGCCTGCTGGCGGGAGCTGCGGAAGATCACCTGGCGGTCTTCCAGCAGGACTGGCACGCGACCCAGGATGCTGCGGGACTCATCCACCTGCGCATGACCCTGAAGGGCGCGGCGCTGGACCTGGTCCTGGAGGCCACCACGCCCCTGGTGATATTTGGCCAGGATGGTCTCAGCCGGAAGGGGGCCGACCCGGAGGCGGCGAGCCACTACCTCACGTTTCCCAGACTGAAGAGCCGGGGCTCCCTCCGCCTTCCCGAGGGTCTCACCCTGACTGTGAATGGCACCAGCTGGATGGATCACGAATTCAGCTCCAGCCAGCTGGCCCGGGATCAGGTGGGCTGGGACTGGGCGGGCATCCAGCTCAGGGACGGGCGGAGCCTGATGGTCTATCGTCTGCGTCGCCAGGATGGCAGCCAGGATCCCTTTTCCACCCTCACGGAAGTGGATGCGGCGGGGCACATCCGACGCAGCACCCAGGCCTTCAGTCTCCTGCCGAAGGCCAGCTGGCGCAGCCCGGCCACCGGCACGGTCTACCCCTTGCCGCTGGTGCTGGAAGCGTGGGGGGAACCGCTCACGCTGGTGCCGATCCTCCTGGATCAGGAACTGCAAACGGGCCGCAGTACGGGCATCACCTACTGGGAAGGCGCCTGCCGGGTGCTGAACGGCGCTGGTGAGGAGATCGGCGAGGCCTACGTCGAACTCACCGGATATGCCCATTCGCTGAAGGGTCGGTTCTGAGGAACAGCAGAAGGCCCCGCGACCGCGGGGCCTTCTGGTCGATCCGAATCCGTTTCGTTACATGGAGGTCGCGCCTGCGGGCACGGTGACGCCCGCCACGGCCGCGACTTTGGCATTCGACAGCAGCTTGCCGCCGGTGCCGTGGCCAATGGCCAGGGCGGCACCCTGCTTGACCCCCGCCTCAGTCGTGGCGGCTGTGGGGATCTTGGCGGCGGCCATCCTCTGGATCAGGAAGAGGGCAGCGGAGGAACCGTCCCCGGCCACATGATCACCGGCCAGGAGCACCACGGCATCAGGCTTCCGACCCGTGAGCTGGCCAATGGCCTTGCCCATGTCCTGGGGGCCCTTCACGTCCACCACCATGACCTTCATGCCCCCGGAAGCCCCGGTCAGTTCGCCCAGCGCGGCCTTGCTCTGGCTGGCATCACACACCACGGCCAAGGTGGACACCTGGGGCCAGGCTTTCTTCAAGGCGCTCAGGAGGGCGTCGTAATCCCCCGCCGTGAGGGCCGCAGTACCAATGGCAAGCATGAAAGCAAGACGAAGTCGGGCCAAGGAACCACCTCCAATGCCTGCTTCATCGGCATCCGGGCCAGGATTCTCCAGCCCAGATGTTTAAGCATTGTTTTTCCTACTAGGTCAGAATCCCCGCAATGCAGGCGCTGAGGAAATTGGCGAGGGTGCCCGCCAGCATGGCTCGAAAGCCCAGGCGGGCCAGGTCGCCGCGCCGCTCGGGCACCAGGGCGCCGATGCCGCCCACCTGGATGGCGATGCTGCTGAAGTTGGCAAATCCACACAGGGCGAAGGTGGAGATGAGCCGGGCCTTGGCCGACAGCGTCATGGCGCCGAGATCCAGGAAGGCCACGAATTCGTTCACCACCATGCGCTTGCCCAGCAGTGAACCCACCTGCCCGGCCTCGGCCCAGGGCACGCCCATCAGGAAGGCGAAGGGCTTGAAGATGACCCCCAGCACCAGTTCGAGGCTGAAGCCCGGGTGGACGGCCTTCATCAGACCGTTGATCAGGTAGATCAGCGCGATGAAGGCGATGAGCATCACGGCCACGTTGAAGGCCAGCTGGCCGCCCTCGAAGGCCCCCCGGGCCGCGGCATCCAGCACGTTCGCGTCATGGTTGGGGATGTCCACCGACACGCCAACGCTGGTCTCGGGCGTTTCCGTCTCCGGCTCCAGCATCTTGGCCATCATGACGGCGCCGGGCGCCGTCATGATCACGGCCGTGAGCAGGTGCACGATGTCCACGTGGGCCACCTGGACGTAGGCCACCATGATGCTGCCGGACACATGGGCCATGCCGGCGGTCATGATCAGCATGAGTTCGCTGCGGGTCATCCGGGCGAGGAAGGGCCGGATGGTGAGGGGGGCTTCGGTCTGGCCCATGAGGATGCTGGCCGCCACGCTCACGCTCTCGGCGCCGGAGACCTTCAGGAAGCGGCCCATGGCCTTGGCCGCGGCCGTCACCACCCACTGCATGACGCCGATGTAGTACAGCACCGCGAAGATCGAGGCCACGAAGATGATGGTGGGCAGCACCGCGAAGGCGAAGACCATGCCCACCTTGCCGCCGGGCCCATCGGACAAGGTGCCGAAGACGAAGCTGGCACCCTCGTGGGCATAGGCCATGAGGTGCTCGACCACGATGCGCATCTGGTCGAAGGCCGAGCCCACCAGGTTGCCCCGGAGCAGGCCCAGGACGATGACTCCGAAGAGTCCCCAGTTCAGCGACTTGTTCTCGTAGGAGGCGAAGCGGCGCAGCAGCATGGGCAGGAACATCAGCCCCAGCACCAACCAGCCCGTGCCCCGGGGGAAGGGCAGGAAGGACAGGAGCGAGGCGAGGGCAGGCCCCTTCAGGACGATGAGCGCGAAAATCCACTGGAGCCCAAGGCCCCACAGGATGGTGCGCCAATGGATGGCGCTTCGCTTGTGGGAGAGCAGGTAGGCCAGGGCCATAAAGGCGACGATGCCCGCCAGACCAATGAAGCGTTGCATGGGGGCTCCTAGGCCTGTTGGCCTCGGGGGGACATAGCGAGCGCAGCGAGCAGGCGGTCCTCCCGGACAGGGTTAGGCAGCGCGGCCGGGCTTTGCCCGGTCGAGCTGCGGGGGCCCGGGGGGACATAGCGAGCGCAGCGAGCAAGCGGTCCCCCCGGACAGCATTATAATTCGCGGTTCAGAGCCTCGACGGCCTGCTCCATGTAAAACCGGGCCCGGCCCAGCAGGCCCTCCCGCTCCATGACCAGGACAAGCACGCAGTGTTCCTTCGCACCCACCATGAGGATCCAGTGCTGGTCGGTGGCGAAGGCAACCTGCTTGATCTCGCCCCGGTCGAATTCCTCCACGGCCTGCTGCAGGTGCCGCTTGACCACGTGCTGGTAGGCGCCCAGCAGCTGCAAGCCCTCGTTGGAAACCCGGATCGTGCGGGAGCTGATGGGATCCCCATCGCGATCGTTGAAGGTCGCGGCCAGGGCCTCGGGCACTCGTTCGATGAGCTGATCCAGGATTTGCTGGAACATGGCGGGACTCCGGTGAAGCGTGACCAAAGCATGACCGGACTGGCACTTTGAGAACAGACCCTAGGAATTCCAGGACAGGCTCCTAGATCCCCCGCGCCACCTGAAGGGCCCATACGGCAACCAGGAGGATCCAGGCTGAGAGGCGGAAGGCCTTCGAATCCCGCAGCGCCGGATAGGGAACTCCCCGCCAAGCGCGCCAAGCGTCCCACACCGCCGCGACCGGCAGCAGCGCCACGGCCACCGCGGCGGCCGGGTGCCAGTGAAAGGCCGCCGGCCAGTCCCACCGCCCCAGCGCCAGCACGCAGCGGGTGAGTCCGCAGGTCGCGCAGGCGAAGCCAGTCAGGCGCTTGAAGGCGCAGCCTGGAAGCACCCCGGCCAGGGGTTCCAGCAGGACCGCCAGCCGGCAACCGAGGACCGTGAGCAGCGTCAGGAGCACCAGCCAGGGGATGCGCCTCATGCGCCCATCCGGACCACCCAGAGCAGCATGGCGCCCAGTCCAAGGCCGCAGCAGCCCAGCAGCGCGGCGTGCACCACGGTAGCCGCGATCCCGCGCCAGGGTTCGCAACCATGCCGGGCGGCGAGGGCGTAGCCACGAAAGAGCCACAGGTAGGCATCCAGCAACAGCAGGGGCAGCGCCAGCAGGATGCCCAGCACCGGCACGAAACTCAGCAAGCCCACCAGGGTCCCCACCGCGGCGATGCGAAGGGCCTCGGCCTCCGCCAGCAGGCTGGTCCGGAAGCCCCGCTTCTGCTTCAGGCCCCCCAGCAGCCACAGGCCCGTATGATCCCAGACGGCGTGATGCAGCCAGGTCCCCAACACACCCAGCGGAACGGCGAGCAGCAGCCAGGGCCACATCCGCCCGAAGGCCGGGGGGGCCGGCAGGCCCGCCAGCAACTCGTGAAGATCCCCCGACTCCATGCCCAGCCTGGCCAGGAGGCCCGCGGAATCCTGTCCCCTCCGGAGGGCGTCATAGGAATGGAGCACCCTCCACAGCGTCCAGGCCGAGTTCGCCAGGGCCAGCGGCACCCAGACCAGGGCCATGTCCCAGACGGCGCGGCCGAACGGCGGTGGGGGCGAGGAGAAGGCCGTCCCCGGCCGGGTGAGGGCCCGGAAGGAGGTGGCGAAAGGCAGGTTCATCACCTTCCCTGGAGGAGGGCCCTGGCCAGGAGGGCTAAGAGCAGGGCGCGCATGGAGAAACGCTAACACTTCCCATAAAAAACGGTGGTTCTTGACCCGGAATCAAATGACGCCGATGGGTAGTAGATGGCCGCGCTGCTCCGACACCTCCCCACGACTCCCCTGGACGAACTCCGCGCCTGGCTGGCCGGCTACGTTGAAGGGGATGCCGCCTCGCTGTACCGCCTGAACCAGGTGCTCCAGCAGCTCCGGCAGATGGCCCTGCCCGAACTAGGCAGCCGCCTCGTCAGGCCCTCCTCCTCCCTGGCTCTGAAGCGGTTCATCCTGGGCCTCACGGCGAAATTCGACTGGCCGGAATGGGTGCCGTGGATCCTACCGGCCCTTCAACAGGAACGGGATCTGGGGGTGTTCGACGAGGGCTGCGCCGCCCTGGGCCGCCTCGAGCTCCGATCCGCCTACGAGGCCCTCCAGAAGCTCTCGGCCCAGCGCACGGACGCGGACCACCAGCTCATCCTGCAGCGCGAACTGGGCGCACTCGAAGCCCACCAACCCCTCAGTTTCTACCTCGGCCGCCTGCTGGAGGGGGAAAGCAACCCCCGCCTGGCCCATCAGGGGGCCCGGGGACTGGCCACCACAGCGGAACCCGGGGACCTGCCCGCGCTCCAGGAAGCCCTGGAAGGCGCCGACCCCCTCGCCTTCGGCCTGTTGCTGCGGGCCGTGGCAGAGCTGCCGGGCGGGACCGCCGGGGCAGTGCTCGTCGACCGCTTCCAGGACACGGTCCAGACCCTGGAGGAGTTGGAATGCCTCGATGCCCTCACCCACCGCCTGCAGGTCGGAGCGCGAACCGCGGCCCGCTCAGAGCTGGTCCTGGCCCTCGTATCGCGCATGGAAGCCCGGACAGCGGGGGCGGTGCTGGGTCTTCAACAGTCCCTGGACGTGGGAGAGGCGGGAAATCCGCTGCCCTTCCTGGACCAGCTTCACCAGCAGGCCAAGGGTCCCTATGAGCGGTTCCTCACCGAGTCACTGACCATCCTGGTGGAAGGGAAGATCGCGCGGTTCAGCGCCATGGTCACCGAAGCCCAGGACATGGTCGCCAAGCAGCGCACCCTCCTGGGCAACCGGCTCAATCAGGTGTGCGACGGCCTCGTCCGCCAGGTACGGACAAGCCGCATGGCCGACGACCAGGTATTGCCGATCCTCCAGCAGGCCTTCGAGCGCTATCTCCAGAGCGAAGGCCTGGACTTTGCATTCTGCTGCCTGGTGCCCGGGGATGATGCCGGCGGCCTCAAACGCATCCTGGAAGTCACCGAGCCCAGGCGGCGCAGCGCCTGCCTGGACGTGCTCGGCGCCCGGGAGGAGGATGCGCTGGTGTCCTTTTTCCTGGCGGCCATGCAGGATCCCATCGTCGAAGTCGCCCAGCGCGCCATGCACCATTTCGGCAAGCTGCCCTCTGGCTTTCCGGCCGTGATGGAACGCTTCCATTCCGGCCAACCTGACCAGATCCGCACCGCGCTGAGGATCTTCACCGAGAACGCCACCCAGGCCGCGGCCGAGCCCCTGATGGCCTTCCTCAAGGCCGACATGCGGGACGACCTCCTGCTGGAGGGCGTCGAGGCCCTCGGCGCCATCCGCCACCCCGCCGCGGCCCCGGTCCTCCTCGACCTGTTGCACGACGGCAAACCCATCCGCCTGCAGGAAGCTCTGGTCGAGGCGCTCGCCAACCTCGCCACGCCGGAAGCCAGCCTTGGACTGCTCGCCAAAGCCGCGAGCCTCAAACCACCCCAGGTGCTCATCGTGGCCCTGGAGGGGGCCCTGGCCCCCTTCCCTGGCTTCGAATGTCCCCTGCCCCAGGAGGCCCTGCCCCTGGCGGAGCAACTCTTCATCCGCTGTTGCGACGATCGGGAGGGGGAGGGTCAGCGGATGCGGGCCATACTCGCCACCCTGAACCTCTTCTGCTTCGACCAGGAGCTCTACGCCCGGCTGAAGGATTCCATTTCGGACTTCCTGTTTGCCCTCCGCACCAAGGGCGACTGGGACCGGGAGTCCAACGAGCGGGTTGCCGCCGTGGTGAAGGAACTCGGACGCCGCAGCGCCAGCCTCGGGCACATCGCTGGCAAAGAGGAGAAGGTCCGCTCCCTTCTCCAGGCCGTGCCCCCCCAGGGCCCACAGCGCACCCCCGCACTCTTGGCGGTACGAGAGGCCCTTCAGGATCCCGAATTCATCATGCGTGCCGAACTCGCCCAGGAGCTGGCCGCCTACGTCCTGACTGAATTTGACCGGGAAGAGCCAGACTGGCGGGCCCTCGCGCGGCTCTGCGAGATCGGCGGCCTCACCCGCCAGGCCACGCTGGTGGACGCCCTCAAGGGCATTTTCCTCCAGGCCACCGGGCTGGGTTTGCGCAGCGCGGCCAAGGAGGCCCTGCTGGCGCTGGGGTTGGACGAGTCGGCCATTTCCCGCCGACCCGCCATCAAGTCCATCCTCCTCCTGGACGCCAGCGCCTTCTTCCGGAAGCGATTGCTGGCGGCACTCGGGGGTTGGGAAGTGCGGGAGGCCGGCAGCCGCACCGAGGCTGCGCTCCTGCTGGCTGAACGCCCGGTGGATCTGATCATCTCCGAACAATCCGACCCCCTCGGGGACCTCCACCCCTGGTTGAAAATGCAGTGCGAGACCCGGCGCTGCCGTCAGGTACTGCTGTCCAGCGCGGCCCGGGACACCCATCCCGCCGAGCCCTGGCTGCTGGGCGTGCTGCACAAGCCCTATCCCCCCGAGCAACTCCTCAAGGCTCTGGAACCCTGACAGGACTGGCGCGGTTATCCTTTTCCTGTTCCGAGGCATCCATGCTTGCTCAATCCATCTGGTTCCGAACTCTGGTCGTCCTGTTCCTCGCCCTGCCGATCGTGGCCCAGGGTCAGAATGCGGAACTGTCCGAACGGTTGTTCCGCAGCGGCGAACGGGCCTACTCGGCCAAGTCCTACAAAGAGGCCCTGGACACCTGGGAGCAACTGCTCCAGGCGGATCCCAAAAGCGAATACGCCCCTCAGGCCCTTCTGAAACTGGCCCGCCACCAGGTAGACATGGAACACAAGCCCGAAGCTGCGATGCCCTATCTGGATCGCCTCCGCACGGAATACATCAAGTTCCCCGAGGCGGCCGAGGCTTTCCTGTTGCGGGGCATCCTCCTGGCGCAACAGGCCCGCCGGCCCGCGGAACTGAACGCGGCCATGGCGGAATTCAACCGCGTGCTCGATCTGTTCCCGGACCTCCCTTCCTGTGGTGTCGCGCGCTTCCACCTCGGCAGCGCCTGGCGCGATCAGGGCCAATGGGGCCGGGCACTGCAGCAATTCATCGAATCCTTCCGCCTCAATCCCGGCTCGCCGGTGGCACCCCTCGCCATGCTCGAGGCGGCCAAGACCCTCGATCTGCTGGGGGACCTGCCGGGTTGCCTGCAGATCCTGCAGCGCCTGCGCACGGAGGCGCCCCAGAGCCCGGAGGCCCAGGAAGCGGCCTGGCAGATGGCGCTCCGGGTGAAACACCGGCTGCAGAAACCGCCGCTCCGCAGCGAAGGCCCCTGGCCCGCGGGCCGCGTCAAGTGGCTGAAGACCCCCACCCTGCTTGCCGTGGCGACGGACGGCGACCTGCTGATCTACCAGAGCGATCTGGAGCATGCCTTCCGCCTGCGCGGCACCGAGCTGATCCAGCTGGGTCCCGCCGCGCCCGGCACTCGCGCCCTGGTGGCGAGTCCCACCGGTGCGGTCTGGCTGCTGTCGAAGAACGGGCTGGTGCGCGATGACGTGCCCGCGGTCCAGCCCCTGGGCACCTTGAGCGCCGTGGCCGGCGCCGCCCTGGACCGGTGGGGCAGCCTCTGGGTGGCCGACACGAAGACGCCTGCCCTCACCCTGTTCCCCGCCGAAGGGGCCGCGCGCCCCGTCGCCTCGCCCACGGCCAACGCCCTGGCCCCGCTCACCACCGGTGGCATGGTCATCGCCGCCGACGCCGACCGCAAGCTGCTCTTCCTGGATGCTGACGGCCAGCCTCGCATCGTCGTTCCCTATGGCAAGGATCTCCCTGCCCCATTCAAATACGTGACGGCCCTGGCCGCGGATGGCGCTGGACAGGTGGCCGCGCTGGTGGACGGGGGCGATTTCGGCGAAGGGATCGTGATCTTCGGACCGGACGGAGCCGTTCTGCGCCAGACCACCTTCAAGACCCTGGGCATCACGGGGCGCATCACCTCGCTGGCCCTGGACCGCTCGGGCGGCCTGATCCTCTGTGACCGCCGAAACGATCTGCTGATCCGGTTGAACTGACATGAGACTTCGACACCTGCTGTCCATTCCCTTCCTCTGCGCCGCCCTCTGGGGCCAGGACGCGGCCCTCAAGGACACCTTCCTCCAGGCCAAGGCGCTCTGGGCCACCCAGGGCGACCGGGAGGGCGCCACCACCCGCTTCGACAATATCGTGGCCACGCTCGCACCGAAGGCCGGCGGCCTGGGGCCCGAATGGCTCCAGGTGCTCTGCGAAAGCTACAACTGGCTGGCCGTCCTCGACGACCGCAGCACCCAGAACAAGGCCCGGGCCCAGGTGCGCCTCCAGTCCCTCATCGAACTCAACCCGGATTTCGAGGTGGATCACGCCCTCACCTCCCAGCGCCTGGCCGCCCTTTTCGACCGGATGAAAGGCGAGAAGTACGCCCTGGTGAAGCTGAGTTACGCGCCCGAGGGTGGCAGGCTGCTTGTGGATGGCAAGCCCGGAGCGCCCCTGCCGAAGAAGTACCTGGCCTTCGGAACGCACAAGGTGGCCTATGCCCGGCCCGGCTACGCGCCCGCCGAATTCACCCTGGAGCTCGCGCCCCGGGATGTGAAAACCACTGATTTCAAGCTGGTCCGGACGGCTTCCACCATCACGGTGTACGTCCAGCCCAGCGATGTGGAGGTCCTGCTCGATGGCAAGAGCCTCGGCTACGCCATCGGCAAGGCTGGTCCCGAGGCGGCGTCGGTCGCCATCCCCCTGGGGCTGCGGCCGGAGGACCTCTCCGCACCTTTCATCATTCCCGAGCTCACCGCGGGCAAGCACCGGCTCGAATTGCGGGCGCCCTGTTTCAAGAACAAGGTGCTGGATCTGCCCGCGGACTTCGCCACGCCGCCGGCGGATCACACCCTCGAACCCATTCGCATGGAACCCTCCAAGGGCACGCTGTCCGTGAGCTCGGGCTGGCCCGGGGGCGAGCTGTTCCTGTCCGGCCAGAGCCGGGGCTCGCTGCCGGTGGCGAACCTCTCGGTCTGTTCGGGCCCCTACGATCTGCAGGTCCGTTTTTCCGCGGGTGGCTTCTCCCAACGGATCAACGTGGAAGTCGGCAAAGCCCTCAGCGTAGAGGCCCGGCCGAAACCGCGCCTGGCCTTCCTGGGCCTGGAAAGCGGCGAGTTCACGGGGCGGGCCCGGTTCCTGACCCAACTCGCGGCCCTGGGCGACCGACTCCAACAGTTAGCATTCATTCCGGCCCGCCCGGACGAGCCGCCCAAGGATGCCCTGGTCCGCCTGAAGGCCTCGCGGGAAGCGGAACTGGTCCTCATGGCCCGCCCCTTTCCCGACAAGACCATCCACCGGGTCGAGCTGGTCCTGATGACCCTGGACGGGGACGAAGAGCGTCTTCTGGTGAAGCCGCTGGAACAGGATCCCCTCGCCTCTCTGGTTGCGCGTCTAAATGCCATCGCGCCCATCCAGCGGGCGGGGCTGGGATTCTCGGTCCTGGACGTTCCAGGGGAAGCCGGGCCCTGGGTCGTGGCAGCCTCTGAGCCGGCCTTGAAGGCCGGCCTCCAGCTCGGCAAGCCCATCCTTCAGGTCCAGGGGAAGTCTGTCCCCACGGCACTGGGGCTCCGCCAGGTCATGGAAACGGCCAAGGGTCCACTGACCTTGAGCCAGGAGGGCGCTACGGCGATCCTGCCCATCCAGATGGAAGCCCTGGAGGTCCCCCTGGGCTCCCCGGACTTCTGCTATCCAGCGGTGCTCGCCCAGCTGCGCCTGCAGTACTTCGGCGCCAAAGGGGATGAGGCCAATCTGCTCAAGCTGAACCAGGCCCTCGTGCTCATGCAGCTGCGGAAGTACGACAAGGCCATTGAACTGCTGCGCGACGCGCGGCTCAGCACTGTTCGCGGGGTCAGCCAGGGCACCATCGACTACCACACGGGCCTCTGCTTCCTCCGCCTGGGGTCAAACTACCAGTCCGAAGCGAGTCAGGCATTCCGGCAGGCCCTGAAGTATCCTCAGTCCACCCTGCTCGGTCCCGATGGTCCCCTGGTCGCCCCCCTGGCCAAACAGGCCCTCGAAGACTTGAAATAGGACGGAGGATTCCATGCGACGACAACGCGGTGAAGGCAAGTTGGGTTGTATCGTCTCCCTGCTGGTCGTGGGCGTGCTGTTTGCGGCGGCCTACAAGGCCGTTCCCGTCTACTACGGCAACAGCGAGCTGATCGACGCCTGTGGCTTCATCGCCAGCGGCGGCAGCAGCAAACCCGTGGAAACCATCGAGCGGGAGGTCAAGGAGAAGGCGAAGGAGCTCATGGTCATCGAAGCCCTGACGCAAAAGGGCGCCATCCGCGTCACCAAGACCTCCGGCAGCGAGGCTGGCACCTGCACCATCACGCTCCACTACAATCGGATCATCGACTTCTACGGGTTCTACCAGTGGACCCTGACCACCGACCACCGCACCAGCAAGCCCATTTTCGAGGGCATCCGCTGATCCGCCCTTGCGGTCAGGGCCGCTAGGCGGCACCCTGCCCTCATGAACCTGTCACTTCCTGAAGACAATCACCTGGCGCCGGGCGAGGCCCTGCGGCCTGTTCGCATTCCAGGCTCCAAATCCGTCACCAATCGAGCCCTGCTGCTGGCGGCCCTGGCGCCCGGCGAGAGCCATCTGCAGGGCGGCCTGGAAGCCGAGGATACGCGCTGGATGCGCCAGGCCCTGGGGGCACTTGGCTTCCCGCTGGTGGAGGAGGCGGGCCGCTGGTGGATCGGCGGCGGCGGCCGGCCCCACGCCAGGGAACCGCTCTGGCTGGGCGAGTCCGGTACCACCCTGCGCTTCCTCCTGCCCTGGCTGGCCCTGGCCGCCGAGGGCCCCATCCGTATGGAGGGCCATGCCCGGCTCTTTGCGCGGCCCCTGGGGCCTCTGCTGGTACCCCTTCAGGCCCTGGGCGCCAGCTGGACCCCCGATGCCGGCGGGGCCTGGCTCAACCCGGCCAAGGTGCCGCCCCGGCGCCTGGAACTCCAGGTGGACGCCCGCCTCAGCAGCCAGTTTCTTTCGGGCCTGGCCCTGGCCGCGGCCAGTCTGCCCGAACGGAGCCTGCTGACCTGGACCGACACGGCCAGCCCCAGCTACCTGGCCCTCACCACCCAGTGGCTGCAGCGCTTTGGCTGCGCCGCCCACCTGGAGCCGGGGCGGTGGCGCATTCCCGGTGGGGCGCTGGCCCCCCAGAGCCTGACCTTGCCGGGAGACTGGAGCGGAACCGCCGCCTTCCTCGCCGCGGGCGCGGCCACCGGGCGCAAGCTTCGCCTGGGCCCCCTGGATCCAGAGGATGCCCAGGGGGACCGGGCCCTGGTGGCCATCCTCGAGGCCGGCGGCTGCCAGGTCCGCTGGGTGGAGGCCCAGGAACTGGAGCTGTCCGGTAGCCTCCAGCGGGGCCTGGATGCCGATCTCACGAACTGTCCGGACCTGGGGCCCGTGCTGGCGGCCCTGGCGGCCCTGGCGCCGGGCCCTTCCGAGCTGCGGGGCCTCCACACCCTGCCCCTCAAGGAATGCGATCGCCTGGATGCCTCTGCGGAACTGGTGCGTTGGCTGGGTGGCCAGGCGGAAATCCTGGGCAACCACACCCTGCGCATCGTCCCTGGGGTCCCAGTCCCCGGGAGGGCCCCCTTCGATCCGCGGAATGATCACCGCATGGCCTTTGCGGCCGCCGTCGGAGGCCTGCGTTGGGGCGGCGAGCTCCTCAACCCCACCTGCGTGGCGAAGACCTTCCCGGCATTCTGGGAAGTCTGGCGAGGCATGCTCGGATGCTGAGAGCCGCCTGGCTGGGCGACTGGAAGGCCCCCTGGGGACTGGACCGGGGCCGCCGCTGGGGCGATGTCAGCTGGTCCCTGGCCGCCCTCGCACAGGCCTGGCTGCTGGGGGGCCACGAAGGCCGCTGGCCCCGGCTGGAACAGGAAGGCAAGCTCCCGGCGGGGCCGCGGGTGCTGGAGCGCCCCGTCGTTTTCGAGGCTCGTCCCGATCCGGCCTGGGTGGCCCGCCTTCGCCATGGCAGCTTCGGCGCCCCCGCCCAGCACCGGGGCACGCGGGAGGACGAACTGCAGGCCTGGGCCTGGGAGGCCCTGCTGGAAGGCGATGGCAGTCCCTGGATGGCCTCGGGTTCTGTCCTGTTGGAACTGCCCCAACGCCTCCGGTGGATCGCCGTCCTCGGCACCGTAGATACCGAGGGAACGCTGCATCTCCCCCCCTTCCTGGATCTCCTCCCCAGCCAATGGAAGCGATTGCCGCCGGGCTGGTGGGAAACGCTCCTGAAGGACCAGGATGCGGAAGGGCGCCTGTTGCCCGTGGGGCCCCTGGACCCGGCGCTGCCCTGGGCCGCCATCCAACGGCATGCGGAGTCCCTGCTCCTGCCCACCCTGCCTGAGGAACTGGCGCCCCATCGCGGCGCGCCCTGGTTGTATGAGTCGTCCAAGGGTGGCTGGATGTTGGATCCGCGGGTCCGCGCCTGGGCCCGGGGCTTCGGGGCCTCGGGCCCGGGCTTGTCATCCTTGATTCCTGTGGGCCTGGGGGCGGGCCATCCACCGGATCTGGCCCTGGCCGAGGTCCTGCACCTGCGCCTGCCAGCCAACCATCCACCGGGTTGGGCGGCGTCCCTGGAGGCAGATCTCCGGGAGCAGCTGCCCCGTCCGAAACCCCCGCCCGCCTCGGGCCATCCCACCTGGGATCGGTTGCGGATGCGCTGGGGGGGCGAGCCTGCCGCCCCTGCACCGGGCTACCCTGCCTGGGAGGCGCGAGTCCACTCTTGTGCGGATCCCTTTCACTGGATGGCCAAGGGCCAGATTGCGGCCCAGGCCTGTGAACCCGAAGGCGCCCTGCGAGCCTTCACTTTCGCTTACGCGCACTTCCTACGGCTGGGGGCCTTGGATTGGGCCTTGCGGGCGGCTTCCAATGCGGCCCACATGGCCCTCCTGTGGGCTGACTTCCCCGCCCATGGACGCTGGGCCGCCCTGCGGGGTCCCCTACCGCAGCCATGGAAGGATCTCGAAGGGGCCAAACTGGCCGAAGTGCATCTCTCACCGGAGGCCGCCCTCACCCGGGTCCGGGCCCTGGTGACGACCTATGCGGATTTCCCTGCGGGCTGGGGGCTCCTGGCCAGCTTCGGGGCCGATCATGAACGGTGGGACCTGGTGCGGGAGGGGCTGGTCCACGTTCAGGACCACCCCTATGGCCGCTTTTTCGAGGCCGTCCTGGGTCCGCTGGAGGCGGGCCCGCCCCCAGGGGCCGATCCGGAAACCCGGCTCAGCTGGGAGGCCCATCGGCTCTTCCGGGGCACCGGCGACGCAGCGGCCTTCTGGGCCGCCTGGCAGGCCTGCCCCACCCAGATCATGTGCCTGGAACTGGGGCTGCAGGTGCTGGAGCGGGTGCCGGCCCAGCGCACGGCGAGCCGTCTGCTCGACCTGCAGGCCATCGCCGACCGGGCGGCTTCGCCCCGTCACCACGCTCGTCTGGCCATCCTGTGGCCCCGGCCGAAGGCGGACCCGGATCCAGCGCCGGCCAACCTCGTCCAGGCCTGGCTCGCCCAGCGGACCACCCCCACCTGGCTCACCTGGGAGGAGGACGGTCACCTACATGCCCAGGGCAGCGGCGAGGCACCGCCGGAGGGCGCCCTTAGCCGCCTGGCGAAGGATGGCGCCCTGGCTCCCTTCGGACACGGCCCCTGGGTCTGGCAAGGGCATCCGCTGCTCTGGGAAGGCTGTCCCGTGGGTGCGCTGCTGCTCGCGCAACCCGCGGAGGCCGCTCCGGCCGAGCCCTGGGAACCCTTGCTGCTGTCGCCCTGGGTCGCGCGACTCCGCGCCAAGGGGCCCGTGGAAGTCCCGGTCCAGCCCGGTTTCCTGCACACCGATGGCAGCGAGCCCATGGCCTCGATCCTGCGGGAGCTGGAGCGCGTGGCGGGCTCCGACCTGCCGGTGCTCATCCTGGGCCCCACGGGCAGCGGCAAGGAACTGGCCGCACAGGAGCTGCACCTGCGCTCGGGCCGCAGCGGGAAACTGGTGCCCGTGAACTGCTCCGCCTTCGTGGAGGGCCTGCTCGAATCGGAACTTTTCGGCCATGTCAAAGGCGCCTTCACCGGCGCCCACCGAGATAAACAGGGCGCCATCGAGGAGGCCCGCGGAGGCACCCTCTTCCTGGACGAGGTGGCCGATCTCTCGCCCCGCCTCCAGTCCCTGCTGTTGCGAGTCTTGCAGGAACGCGAGATCCGCCGCGTGGGGTCGGACCACGCCATCAAGGTGGATGTGCGCTTCGCCGCCGCCACCCACCGGGCCCTGGAGGAGCTCGCCACGGCCGGTGCCTTCCGCCGGGATCTGCTGTTCCGGCTGCAAGGTGCGATTCTGCAACTGCCGCCCCTCACCGCGCGCCGCCACGAATTCCCCTTCCTCCTCCCCCGCCTCACGGAGCGCGCGGCGCGTTCGGCCCGGCGGCCCGTGCCCGCCCTGGCCCCGGGGCTGCCCCAGGCCCTGGCCCGGCTGCCCTGGCCCGGCAACGTGCGCGAGCTCCTTCATGCCCTCGAGAGGGCCATCCTCCGCTGCGAGGCCGGGGTCCTGAAGCCCGCGCATTTCCCCGAACTGGAAGCCCCGGCCTTGCAGGCCCGCACCTGGACGGACGCCACCCACGCCTTCCAGCGGCGGCTCCTGCTGGACACTCTGCAGGCCTGCCATTTCAAGGTGGCCGAGGCCGCCCAGACGCTGGGCCTCGCCCGGCCCGCCCTCTATGCGGCCGCCAAGCGGCTGGGCGTGGACCTGGTAGCCGAAAGGATTCTCAAGCACCCAGAAACCTGAGCTTCCTGCCTGGTTTACAGCCTGCGTCCGAAGCTCCGCTCGAGATCATCCAGGGTCAGCTTCTTGATGATCGGGCGGCCGTGGGGGCAGGTGTTGGGGACTTCGCAGGCGAGCAGATCCTGGATGAGCCGCAGCGCCAGTTCCGGCGGCAGGGCGTGATGCTTCTTGATGGCGGCCCGGCAGGCCAGTTCGGCGTTGAGATCACGGCGGAAGGTGTCGAGGTTCACGTGGCCTTCGCGCTCCAGGCGCTCCAGCAGATCCTCCAGCAGGGCCTGGGGATCGCGATCCACCAGGAAATCAGGCAGGCCCCGAACCACCAGGGCATCGCCGCCGAAGGGTTCGGCCTCGATGCCGACCGCCTCCAACTCGGCCAGGAAGGGACTGAGGCGCGCCAGCGCCTCGGGGCCCAGCTGCACCACCCGGGGCGGCAGCAGGGGCTGGATGGCCGGCGCGTGCCGGCGCAGGAAGAGCCGCTCGAAGAGCACCCGCTCGTGGGCCACGTGCTGATCCACGATCCAGAGTTCCGGGCCGGCGGGCCCCAGGATTTCCGCCAGCAGGTAGGTGCGTTCGAAGGCCCCGAGGTAGCGGATGGAACCACCTTCCGCCACGCCTGATGGTATGGGCTCGCAGGTGTAGGACGCATCCTGGGGCTGGGTGCCGAAGGTCGCAGCCATCACCCCGTACCCGCCCAGGGCGCCGCCGGAATGATCCGACCACAGCCGGGGGTGCTGGGGCGCCGCGCGTCGGGAGGGATCCAGGTCGAATTCGGCCTCCAGGGGTTTGGGTGGCAGCTCCAGCAGCGAGGCCAACCCACCCCGCGCCGACACTAGGTTGCTGCGCAATGCGGCCCACGCTTCTTCTGCCCCGCCCCGCACCCAGGCGTAGATGCGCTGGGGTTCCCGGAACCGCACTTCGGCCTTGGTGGGATGCACGTTCACGTCCACGGCCTCGGGGGGCAGTTCCAGGAACAGCACCGCCGCCGGGTACGAGCCCTTGGCGAAGGTGCCGGACCAGGCCTCGGAGAGCGCCGCCAGCAGGAGGCGGTCCCGCACCGCGCGGCCGTTCACGAAGAGGTAGAGGTGGTTGCGGTCGCGGAAGCTCAAGTCCGGTGGCGAGACGAAGCCCCGCAGACGCCAGGGCAGCTCGCCATTCACGAAGGGCACCAGGCGGCCCAGTTTTTCGCCCAGCAGGGGCGCCAGGCGTTCGCCGGCGCCTTGCACGGGGGGCAGTACCAGGGGCGCGCCCCGATCGGGCCGGATGGTCCAATGGACGCCCGGCGAAGCCAAAGCCAGGCGGGCCACCACTCCCCAGAGCTGGGCGTGCTCGGTGTCCGTGGATTTCAGGAAGCGGCGCCGGGCGGGCAACTGGGCGAAGAGGTCCCGCACGGTGACGGAGGTGCCTCGGCTGCGGGCGCTGGGCACGACCTCCTTGATGATGCCGAATTCGCTGCGCAGCCGGTGGCCGTCGCCCTCGGACAGCGCGCTCGTGAGCTCGAAGCGACTCACGCTGGCG
Organism: Holophagales bacterium; assembly: GCA_038324335.1. Classification (GTDB taxonomy): domain Bacteria; phylum Acidobacteriota; class Holophagae; order Holophagales; family Holophagaceae; genus Geothrix. The sequence continues at coordinate 19,574 of JBBQHW010000020.1, read as the reverse complement.
ATGCTGGGCAGGGCCTCCCCGCGAAAGCCAAAGGTGCCCAGGTGGCCCAGGTCTTCTGCCGTGCGCACCTTGCTGGTGGTGTGCCGCTCCATCGCCAGGTAGAGATCATCCCGGGCCATGCCGGAACCATCGTCGGAGACTCCCAGAAGGCGCTTGCCACCCTCCTCCCAGGCCACCTCGATGCGGCGGGCACCTGCATCCAGGGCGTTCTCCGCCAGTTCCTTCAGAACGGAGGACGGCCTCTCCACAACTTCCCCGGCCGCGATCTGATTCGCGACCTGATCAGAGAGGATCCGGATGCTTGGCACGGCTTCAGTCTAGAGCAGCTCCTTCATTCCCATTCAATGGCCTGGGCAGGAAGCTCTGCCTCCACAGTGCGGGGCTTCAGCCAGGCCCGCACGCCGTGCACCAGGTAGGCGAGCAGGAAGAGGAGGCTCGCCACCCCATGCACCCAGGCATAGGCCAGACGCCAGCCCGGGGCCGTGGCCACCTGGACCAGGTAGCCCGCGGCCACCATGGGCAGGATCAGGAAGGCAAGGCCCAGACCCGTGCCGCGGCCTTCGCGGGTGCCGGTCCGCAACTTCGTGGCAAGGTGGCCCCGGACAGCCATGCCCAGCGCGAAGAGCAGCAGGGGCGCGGCTAGGACGTGGAGGTGCTGGACCAGGCCCTGGAGGGGATGGGGCTCCATCCCGAACTCCCCTTGCACCCTGCCGTAGTAGCGCAGCCAGCCGTAGAGCAGGCCGGAGAGGCCCGTGAGCAGGGCGCCCAGATGCAGGGACCACCGTTCGATGACTCTCAATTGATCTGGCCATAGAGGAGCTGATGCAGGGCCAGGCTGCGCCGGGCCGCGTCCGTCAGAGCGTTGGCCGTGAGGGTGCTGCCCGAGAGCGGGCGGATGACGCCCTTCAGGGAAAGTTGCGGATCCATGGACTTCCCGTCGAACTGACGCAGCCACGCGTCCTTGGCCATGTATTCCTGGGGCTCACGGAAGGCCACGACCTCCACGCGGACGATGCGGCCCTCCCGCGTGAAGGCGATCACGGCGGTCTCGGGAAGGGTGCGCACGCGGTGGGTGTCGAGAAAGCCGACGCCCACCAGCTTGCCTTCTCGGCGGGCCTCATAGGCCACCTGCCAGAGACCCGACAGGGGCGTGCCGGCCTGCACCTTCACTGCTTCGGCCTGGGGCTCCGTCAACCAATGTTCCTTGCGCGTGAATTGGGCGCCCGGAAAGGCCAGGGCCAGGGCCTCCTGAGTCGTGGGCAGACCAGCTACGAGACTGGCGGTGACGCAGAGGAGTGCGAGGATTCGGATCATGGCGCGGGATATCCGTCGGTGAGGGTTTTCAGGAAGGCCACGAGCGCATCCTCCTCCGCTTCCGAAAGGCCCAGGTTGCCCAGTTCCTCCCGGTTCACGGTTTCGGGAACCTCCGGCGGGCCGAAGCGGACGGGATCCAGATCCCGGCGATCATAGAAGGCCACAACCTCCTTGAGGGTAGTGAAGACGCCGTTGTGCATGTAGGGGCCCGTCCTGGCCACGACAGGCACGGGAGCGACGCTGCCGGAGCCGCAACCCAGGAGCCCCAGCAGTGCCGTCGCGATGAGGAATGGAAAGCCACGGGTGCGCATGGCCACCTCAGAAGTAGAAACCGAGGCCGAGGTTCCACTGGTTGCGGCCCGTGCGCGCCTGGTTCTCCAGCCGCTGGTAGTCCGCCTTCACCGCCACGTTGGGAATGGGCTTGTAGTTCACGCCCACCGTGAGCAGGTTCTGGTTGGTGGCGAGGTCCTTCACCACCGTGGGAATCACCTCGGCCTGGGTGTTCAGCCGCTCCCAGCGGAGGAAGGGGATGAGCGCCTGGCGGCCACCGCGCAGCAGATCGTAACCCGCTTCCAGATAGCCGCCCCACTGGCGGGTGCCCGTTTCCCGGGCGGGATCGGAAAGCCCCAGGGTGGCGAGATAGGGCGCGGCATTGCTGGTGCGGGCATAGAGGCCGCGGAGCTGGAGGCCTTCAGCCCGGTACTCCGAATGAAATTCGACGACGGTGGTGCGGAAGGTCTCGCCCAGGCCAGTCTGGTTGCTGTTCCCCGAGTAGAAGCTGCCGCCAACGAGCGTGCCCGGGATCGGCGTCCAGTCCAGACGACCCGTCCAGGCGAGGCTCTGGGCGTTGGCTTCCTTGCCCATCTGCTTGCCGCCCGAGATGCCTCGGCCCGTGAATTTCGCGCCGTTGAGACCGTTCATGAGATAGAAGCGGTAGCTGAGGCCGCCCGGCAATTCGCCATGGAGGCCAATGCCGTTCTCATTCCAGGTGGTGGGGATGATGCCGCCTCCGCTTTCGACCAGTGGCCGCCGTACCCCCAGGAACACCGGGGGTTCATGCAGCTCGTTGATGAAGCCCATGGGCACCAGCATCATGCCTGCCCGCAGGTTGATGGCCTTGGTGAAGAGGAAATCCAGGTAGGCGAACTCGACGATGGCCTCCCCCTCGGGGGATTCGTCGCTGTAGCCGCCGTGCTCCCATTCGAACTCGGAATTGAACACGATGCGGTCGTTGAACTTGTAGCCGGTATAGAGGACGAAACGGAGCGCATCCACGGTTTTGCCGCCCACTACCTTGGTGCCGTCCTGCAGGTGGTTCTCGAAAGATTGATAGACCAGTTCACCATAGCCACCGATGCTCAGACCGCCCTTGCTTTCATAGACCTTGGAGGCGGCCGGAGCCATGCCCTTCTGGATGTCGGCGGGCGCGCTGACCCCGGTCGAATTGGTCTTCTGGGCCTCCAGTTCCTGGCTGAGGATCTGGAGCTTCCGCTCCAGTTCGGCCACCCGCTTTTCGGTATCAGGCCGCTCCTGGGCGGCCAAGGATGCCACGAGAAGGGTGCACATGAGGGGGGTGAGCAGGGCTTTCATCGGGACTCCAGGGGAACGAGGGTGGGGCGGAGGGCGCGGAAGGCGGTCGACATCCGGACGCGGCCGTCGTTGAGAAAGAAGGCTGCGGCCACCGCCTGGGCTTCGGCCCAGGCCAGGCCTGCATCGGGGCCCAGGACGTAGAGGGCTGTGGACAGTACATCTGCGGACAGCGCGTCGGTAGCCACCACCGCTGTGCTGCCCCAGGCCGGGCAGGGTTCGCCCGTGCGGGGATCCAGGATGTGGCGGCCCCGCTCGGAGGTGCCACTGCAGGAGAGCGAGGCTTCCAGGAGGACCAGGGTGCAGCGGGTCTTCTGCCGATCCTGCGGATCCGCGATATCGACGGTGATGGGCCGACCCCAGGCCAGCACCTGGCCCCCGAAGTCAATCCAGCCGGAGGGAACGCCGGAGATTTTGCGCATGGCGTCCAGGGCGTAACCCTTGAGGAAGCCCCCTTCCTCGACCCCGGCCGCGGGGTCCAGGAGCCGGGCCAGGCCCTGTTTGCGGTCCAGTTCCAGCAGGGCCTGGCCCGAGGCCCGGCGCGCCGCCGCGAGGGCGGCCCCCTCCGGTGTCCGACCGCCCTGCCGAATGTCCCAGGCCTGCAGCAGCGCCATCAGCACCGGATCGAAGGTGCCCTCCGTGCGTTGGGTCCACCCCTTGATCTGCGCCAGAAGGTCGAGCCATTCGGGGGCAAGGGGGATCCAGGCGCCCCGGGCCGCATTGAGGTGGCTCCAGGCCGAAGCCGGGTTCCAGGTCGAGCAGGCGGCCTCGATGCGGGCCGACTCCCCCAGGGCCGCCTCCGAGGCCCGGCCCAGGTCCCCGCTGCCCCCCAGGTGGAGGCGCAATGCCGTGCCCATGGCCAGGACCTTCCGGTCCAGGAAGGCCACACCAGCCTGCCCGGGGGCATGGAGCGTCGGTTGCGGCGGCGGGGCGGAGGGGAGAGGAAGGCAAGAGTTCACGAGATTGAGTCTCAACATGAATGAATTCGAAATCAACCCTATTTCTGAGATGCAGTCTCAGAAAGTGACGACGGTCACTCCCTTGGCACACTGGAGGCATGTCACCTCGATCCCTCGCCCTCTCACTCGCGCTCCTGCCGGCCCTGGTGCAGGCGGTGCCCCGCACCCAGGCCCCGGACGGGGCCTGGCTCACCTTCAGCACGGCCCACTACCGCATCCACTGCCCGGTGGCCTTCGAGGGCTTCGGCCGGGACGTGGCGGGACGAGTCGAAGGCATCCACGGCCAGTACTTCAGCCTGGTGGGTTTCGCCCATGAGAAGCCCGGCAAGCCCATCGACATCCTCATCCTGGATCCGGTGCTGGAGGCCAACGGCATGGCCCTGCCGCTGCTGGACCGGCCCCATGTGGTGCTCTGGAAGACGGAACCCGAACTCGATTCCGTCATCGGCCACCACCATGGCTGGGCGGAGCTGGTGGTGGCCCACGAGCTGGGCCACATGCACCACCTGCTGCGGCCGGCCCGGAAGCCCGGGTGGTGGCAACGCTGGTCCGCGCTGCTGGGGCCCCTCGCCGGAAAATCGCCGCGGTGGATCATCGAAGGCTACGCCACGCTCATCGAGGGCAAGCTCACGGGCAGCGGCCGCCCGCACAGTGCCATCCGCGCCGCGGTGCTGCGCCAGTGGGCCCTCGAGGGCAAGCTGCCCACCTACGAGGCGCTCAATGGCACGGACGGCTTCCTGGGCGGCAGCCTGGCCTACCTGGGGGGCAGCGCCTACCTCGAATGGCTCGAGACGACCGCCGGCGATCCCAAGATCCTGCAGTCCCTCTGGACCCGCATGGCCGGCAAGCGCGATTTCGAAGCGGCCTTCCTGGCCACCTTCGGCTTTGGCCCGAAGACCGGCTACCAGCGCTTCTGTGCCGAGTTGACGCACACGGCGCTGGAACTGGAGCGCCGCGCCAGGGCCGAGGGGCTGCGTGAGGTCGAAGCAGGAGCGGAGGCCCACCGTCGCGCGAAGCGCGATGACCCGCAGGGCGCGGCCCAGGATGGGCTGCGTGAGGGCGAGTTGCTCACGCAGTTGACGGGCTGGGTCACGGACCTGGCCCTCAGTCCCGATGGCACGCAGCTCCTGGCCCGCGTGCTGGATCCGAAGAAGCCCGCCCTTCTCGTGTGGGATCTGCAGGCGGTCGCCAAACCCGCCAAGCAGAATCCAGACGAACTGCCGGACCAAGCCCCGCGCGCGACCGTTCTTCCGCCCACCCGCCGACTGGGCCGCATTCATGGTGCCCTTCCCTGGAAGCCCGTGTGGCAGGGTCCGGACCAGATCGGCTTCCTGCTCCGGCTGCCTGACCCTGAGGGCGTGCTGAAACCGCAACCCCGGGTGTGGACCTTTGGCCGTGGCACGGCCCCGGCCGTGCTGGCCCCGGCTCCATCGACCCCGAGAGCCGTCACCTGGAAGGAAGTGGATGGCATCTGGAACCTGGTGGACGCCCAGGGGCGCCCCCTCACGCGCACCTTGGCGGCCGCCTGGAATCCCGTCGTCACCCCGGACGGCAAGTGGATCTACTACACCCAGCTCAGTGCGTCGGGGGTGCAGATCCGGCGACTGGACGCCACGCTGCCACCCCTGGAAGCCAGGCCCCTGCCCCAGGATCCCGCCGCGCTGGTGAAGCACCAGATCCTCCCGAAGGCCGACGAACCCAGCCTCCTGCCGGCGCCAGAAGCCGTGGTGGCGCATCCCTACCGCGTCGGCGAAAGCCACGGCGTCTTCTCGCTCGTCGGGTACAGCGTCACACCCTCCGGCTTCAGTGCCCAGCTCGGCGTGGGCGGCAACGACCTCATCCACCGGATCAACTGGCAGGTGCTGGCGGGCCTGGGCGATGGCGCGGGCCCGCGCGGGGGCATGGCGGGCGTGGCCTGGCGCGGGTGGCGCTGGGCCCCCTCACTGCAGGTCTTCTCGCTCCTGGAGCGCCCCTCCAGCCAGAACTTTACCCCCAGGTTGGGCTTCGACCGGGAGCGCCGGGGGGCCGAACTGGCCCTCGTGCGCGAGGACCTGGGCCGGCCCCGCACCTACCTGCGCCCCGTGGTGGCCTTCGAGCAGATCACGCCGCTCGGTGCGATCACCATCGACCGCTCCCTGGGGGGCGTCGAGGCGGGCCTCGGTGATTTCTGGAGTGTGAACGACCAGGGCCTCCTCACCAGCCTTGCCGCCCAGGGACAGCGGGGCCACACGGATGGCCAGGCCTGGACCCTGGCCCGCGCGACCGTCACGGCGGGCTGGCTCAACCCCTGGATCCCGCTCACGGTGCGCCTGGAGGAAGGCCGCATCGGCGGCGACCCCACCGTCCTGGACCGCTTCCACCTCGGGGGCGTGCCGACCTCGCTGCTGCCAACGGCCCTGGATGGCAACCGGGTGGTGCAGGCCGCCCTGCCTGCCTATACCAGCACCGGCAACCGCCTGCAGCGGCTCCGGGGCGAACTGGGCCTGGGCCTCTTCCAGGCCTATGTGGAACACACGGCCCTCTGGCAGGACACGACGCCCAGGCCCTCGGCCCAGCGCGTGATGGGCCTGGAACTCCACAGCGATCGGCTGGGTGTGCCCATGGACGTTCTGCGGCGGCTGGCGGGGAATCTCACCTTCACCCTCGGCGTGCATCGGCCCCTGGACGGGGTCATGAAGGATCGCACCGTGGGAACCCTCAGCGTGATCGTGCGACCCTGACCTTTCACTTCGGACCTCCATGACCTTCCTGATCGCCCTTCTCATCATCGTTCTCGTCCAGTGGTTCCACCTGCAGCTGCTGCGGCTGGAGCTGCCGGATCGCGTGCGGCGCTGGCTGCCCTGGGCCATGCTCCTGCTGCATGGGCCCCTCATCCTGTTCGCGATCTTCCGCGCCGCCGGCATGAACACTCATGGCGCGCTGCCCCTTCTGCGCGGGATGGCCCGGGCGGGTTTCTACTTCCAGGCCTTCACCGTGTTGCACCTGGCGATCGCCATGTTCGCGGAAGGGCTTTGGCGGCTCTTCCGCCGGGAACCGACGCCCTCCGAAGAAACTGATGTCGGAAAAGAAGAGGAAATCCCGGTGGATCCGAGCCGCCGCGCCTTCCTGCGCATGGCTGCCCTGACGAGCACCGGGGCCGCCGTGGCCTTGAGTGTGGGCGGGGAGGGGCAGGCCTATGGGGATCCCGAGATCACGCATCTGGCCCTCTCCTTCACCGACCTCCCGCCGGGCCTGGATGGCCTCCGCATCGCCCAGTTGAGCGACCTGCACGCGGGCCCCCTGGTGGGCGCGGGCACGCTGCGCCGCTGGCGCGAGCTCACGGAGCGGGAGCAGCCGGAACTGCTGCTGTTGACCGGCGATCTGGTGGACAGCCTGCCGGAGGAACTGGAGCCTCTGCTGGAGGCCTTCCAGGGCTTCAAACCGCCGCTGGGCCGCTTCGCGGTGCTGGGCAATCACGATTTCTTCGACGATCCCCGCCCGATCTGGCGCGACCTGGAAGCGGCAGGTTTCCGCTGCCTGGAGAACGCCTCGGCCCTCATCCCGCGCAGGGGAGACACCCTGGCCTTGCTGGGGCTGCAGGACCCCATGGCCCGGAACGGCCGCTTCGCCCGCATGGTCTTCGGCCCGGGGCCCCGCCCCGCCGACGCCGCCCGGGATCTGCCCGCCGACGCCTTCCGGATCTGCATGAACCACCGCCCCAGCGAGTGGGAGCAGGCCCTGGCGGCCGGGGCCCGCCTGACGCTGTCGGGCCACACCCATGGCGGCCAGATCAATCCCATTCCCGGCTTCAGCAGCGCCCGCCTGATCGGGCCCCGCACGGATGGACTCTACCGGGAGGGGGCCGACGTGCTCTACGTCAGCCGGGGGCTGGGCGTGGTGGGCCTGCCCCTCCGCATCGGCGCCCGACCCGAGATCGTAATCCTGACGCTGAGGCGGGGCTGAACTACACGCGTCTCTGCGCGCCTTTCTGGATGGCCGCCTGCACGGAGGCCAGCACCTGCGCCGCCGATTCGGGGGCCTCGGCCGGGGGCCTGAGCGAGCGCTTCGCCACGCCCGGCAAAGCCCGCAGGCCCCGCAGGAAACCGGCGCACACACGGCACAGCAGCAGATGCAGCCCGATGCCGAGCCTCCGCGAGAACGGCAGGGCCCCTTCGGCGTACTCGGTGAGTTCGGTCTGGACCTCATGGCAGGAGGGCAGGAAGCTCATACTCGGCCTCCGAGGACATGGGTGCGCAGTCGGGCTTGCACCTGCACCCGGGAGCGGTGGAGCCGCTGGCGCACGGTGCCGGGCGCGAGCTGGAGGTGGCGGGCGATGGCATCCGTGTCCCAGTCCTCCAGATCCTTCAACACGAACACGATGCGGTGGGAATCCGGCAGCTCAGCCAGGGCCCGGTTCAGGCAGGCCCGAAGCTCCTGCTGTTCCACCTCAGCGTGGGCCTGCGCTTCCACCTGCCATTCCGGGAGGTGCTCCGGTTCCAGGTGGTGGCCCCGCTCATCGAAAGCCCCCAGGGCCAGAGGCACGGAGCGTTCCATGTCGTGGACCCGCACCCGGCTCCGCCGCAGCATCAGCGCCGCATTCAGGCAGACCTTGTAGCCCCAGCTGCTGAAGCGGCTGCGCCCCTCGAAGCGGGGCAGGTCCCGGTGAATGCTCATGAGGGCGTCCTGCAGTGCATCCTGGCTGTCGGCGACATTGCCCAGGATACGGTGGATCCCGTTGTGAAAGAGGGCCAGATGGGGCTGGACGAGCGTGCCGAAGGCATCCGAGTCGCCCTCCGCGGCCCGCTGGATCAACTCCGGTTCAGTCAGCTCGGTTCCGATCATGCCGCTGCCAGTGTCGACGGCGGTCTTTCCCGCGGCAAGCTACTTCTTGGCTGCGGCCTTCTTGGCGGGTTTCACAGCCGGCTTGGCCGGTGCCGCGGGCTCCTCGAAGAAACCCACCAGGAGCAGTTCCAGGTCCACCTGCTTTTTCAGGCTGATCTTGGCCGCCACGCTCTCGGCGCCCACTCCGAAATCAAGGCGGTCCAGGGGCAGGGTGGCCCGGTACGACCAGGTGCGCGTGCCCGCCCCGTTCATGCCCTCCGCGGCTACGAAGGCCAGGTCCAACTCCCGGCTGGCGCCGTGCATCTGGAGCGTGCCATGCACCATCACCTTGTCCCCCTCACGTTTCACGGCGCTGGAAACGAAGGTGATCTTGGGGTACTTGGCCACGTCGAAGAAGTCCGCGGTCCGCAGATGCTCATCCCGGGTCCCATTGCCGGTATTGATGGACTTGGCTTCGATGTCGAGCCGCACCTGGGCACCTTCGAGGGTGGCTGGATCGCCCTGGATTTCAGCCTTGTACCGGGTGAAGCGGCCCGGCACGTCGAAGAGCAGGGTCGAGGCCTTGAAGCCCAGCACCGTGTGGTTCTCGTCCGCGCGGAAGACTCGGTTCTGGGCCAGGAGAGGAAGGGCCAGCAGCAGGGCCGGCAGGAGGGAACGCAGGAGCATGGGGGCCTCGGGGGAAACTAGGTGGAAGGTTGGAAACCCGCGAGAGCGCCGTTCCGCTGCAGGTCGCGCAGGAGGCTCAGCACCGGGGCGAGTTCCGTCAGGTTCAAAGCCGCGGCGGCTTCGCCAATGGCGCAACTGCGGGCCTGCACCAGCAGGGCCGCCGTGCCCGGCGTCAGTTCCAGCAACCGGGCTTCGCCCTCCGCGTCCCGGAATGCGAGCAGGTGCGTGGGGCGGGCTACGGGCACGGGGGCCGCTTCGCTCACCCGGTGGACCGCATGGGCGTAGGAAACCACCTGGGTGGCGGAATCCCAAACAATCAGGTCCCGGGGTGAAGGCTCGGCCTGCAGATCCTCGGGAGGTTCCCCCTCCGGATGGCGCGCCACCAGCACTTCGAGGATCTCCGCGTGGGCCAGTTCCAGGAGGAAGGGCCAGCGGTCCTGGCCCCAGGCCGTGGCCGCTAGCCAGCCCAGGAAGGTGGGCGCGATGTCGCGGTACTGGGTGCTCCGCAGCAGCCGCGCATCAAGAAAGGCCTGCACGCAACCGTCCCAGAGTTCCTCACCTTCCAGCAGCGCCTTCAGCACCGGGAAGGTGGTCTCCAGGGGTTCGATGAGGCTCATGCGGGCCAGTTCGCGGTAGGTCAGCATCGCCGGGCCCTGTTCGCGGAAGGAGGCCTGGTCGGCCAGCGTCAAGCCCTGACGGCGGGCGGCGCGGCCGGGATCCGCTTCCAGCGCGGTCTCATCCCCGTCCAGCACCAGAGAGGCCATGGCCCGCTGGAGGCTCAGGGTTCGGGACTCGGTCCGTGACTCGGTCCGGGACTCAACCCAAGACTCAGCCATGGCGCACGTCGCTGAGCACCAGGGCCGCGTCGTAGGCCACCTGGAGACGGGCCCTTTCGGCCAGGAGCACTTCGAAATCCGGGATGTGGTTGTCCCGTTCCAGGAGCACCGGGACGGGCCTGCCCAGGCGGCCCAGGGTCCACTGCATGAGCTCGATGACCGGGTCGATGACGTCGGCCCCGTGGGTGTCCACCGTGAGCTCGCCGAACTTCTTGTGGCCGGCGATGTGGAGCTGGGCCACCCGTTCCAGCGGCATCCGCGCCAGCCATTCCTTCGCATCGAAGCCGAAGTTGAGGGCATTCACGTAGACGTTGTTCACGTCCAGCAGCCAACCCACGTCCGCCCGCTCCAGCACTTCGGTGATGAAGTCCGCCTCGTCCATCTCCGCGGGCCCCAGTTCGGCGTAGTAGGTGATGTTCTCCAGCAGCAGCGGCACCGGCAGCCGCGCCTGCAGCTCACGGGCCCGGCTGACGGTATGCCGGACGGCCTCCCGGGTGAAGGGGAGTGGCAGCAGCTCGTGCAGGCAGTTCGCATCCACGCTCGTGAAGCAGAGGTGCTCGGAATGCCAGGGCGTTTCCGTGCGCAGGAGGAACTGGCTCAGGTCCCGGAGGTAGTCCCCGTCCCAGGCATCAAAGCCGCCCACGGAGATGGCCAGGCCGTGGGTGAGCACGGGATCGCGGTCGAGGATGGCGCAGGCCAGCCGGTGCTGGTGGCCCCCATCCCCGATCACGTTCTCAGGACAGGTTTCCCAGAAGGGCACGCCCTGGCCTTCCAGCCGGGCGGCCTGCTCGAGGTGCGGGCGACGCAGCCCGAGCCCCACGCCGGTGAACCTGTCCTGAGTCATGACCTGCCTCCCGGCCAGCTACTTCTTCTCGGCCTTGTCCTTGCCGCAGGAACCCTCTTTCTTGTCCTTGCCGCAGGCGCCGTCCTTCTTGTCCTTGCCACAGGAGCCATCCTTATGGGCCTTCTTGTCCTTGCCGCAGGAACCGTCCTTATGGGCCTTCTTGTCCTTGCTGCCGCAGGAGCCCTTGCCGCAGGAGCCGTCCTTGGCCTTGTCCGCCTTGGACTTCTCAGAGGCCTTGCCATCTTCCTTAGCGTCCTTCGACCCGCACTCGCCCGCCTGGGTCAGCGCAGCCTCGGCACCGAAGGACTGGACCGGCGTGGCCCCCACGGTGGGGGAGCCACCGGCCATGAGCGAACCGGCGGTGAACAGGGTGGCGACGCCAATCAACTTCGTGATCATGAATCCTCCGTGCGGCCAGGGCCGCAACTGGGGCCGCACGGCGGCCCCGTTGATGAAACAGGACGAGGTCTGGCCGGATGGGTCCGTTCAAAACCAAGGTGCTGTCGTTAACCCTTTCGGTGCGGGCTTCCCGGCCATTGTGACATTTTTTTATTTTTATGGACCGCAACCCTCAAGGGCGGGCGCAACCGTGTCACGTCATCCCTTGATCAACACCCACAGCCCCACCGCGATGAACGCACACCCGGCCGTCCACTTGATGGCCACCTCGGGAATGTATTTGAAGAGCACGCCGCCCAGGGCCACGCCAATGGCCGTGGCACAGACCAGGGCCGCGCTGGCGGCCAGGAACACGGTCCAGAGCTGACCACTGCGCACGGTGGCCGTCATGGCGGCGAGTTGCGTCTTGTCGCCGATCTCGGCGAGAAAGACCGTGGTGAAGGTGGTCCAGAAGAGCGATCGGTTCATGGCGTTCCCCGGAAATCGTGACGGACTCTCCAGGTTACTGGAGGAGCTTCTGCGGCACACTGATGAGATGGCGCTCGATCACTTCGACCTTCCCACGACCTTTGTAGACACGCCTGAAAAGCTGCAGGAGGCCCTGCCTCTGTGGCATTCGGCGGGTGTGCTGTCCGTGGATATCGAATGCAGCCTCACGGGCATGCACCACTGCGTGCTCGCGCTCATCCAGGTGGCCACCCACGACCAGGCCTGGCTGGTGGATCCGCTGGCCCTGGGCGAGCTCACCCGGCCCGCCCTGCTGGCCATGGCCCAGGTACCCTGGATCGTCCACGACTTCTCCGGCGACGGCATCGTCTTCAAGCGCATCTACGACGTGGTGCCCGACAGCATCTTCGACACCATGCTGCTCTCCCGGGCCCTCGGGTACCCGCAACCGGGCCTGAAGACCATGGCCAAGCTCAAGCTGGGCCTCGACATCCCCAAGGAGGAGCAGGATTCCAACTGGATGCTCCGGCCCCTGCGCGAGGCCCAGATCAGCTACGCCAGCCGCGATGCGGCCCTGCTCCTGCCGCTGCTGCGCACCCTGGCCGACGAATCCGATGCCAGGCGCGAGCATCCGGAGATCGGCCCACGCCTGGCCGCCCTGCCCAAGGAGATGCGGCATCTGCTGAAGCGGGTGCGGGCCTACTCGGCCCCCCGGCACGATCCCGTAGTGGACAAGGTCAGGCACCTGGGCGAGCTGGCGGTGGAGCGGGCCCGCAAGCTCACCGAACTGCGCTGGCGGTGGGGCAACGAGGGCGACGTCGGGGCCGTGATGGAGCTGGGCAACCGCTGGCTCATCGCCCGCCTCACCCACCCCCCCACCTCCCAGGAGGCCCTGGAGCGCACCATCCCCAACCCCCGGTTCCGGCGCAAGCGGGCCGAGGCCCTCTGGGCGGTCTTCAGCGAAGGGGCCAAGGACCTTCTGGAAACTCAGGAAATGCAGGATTCTTCCGATGGATTGATCTGGAACAACCCGGGACGGCCATGACCCCTGAACCCACGACCACCTCTGATTTCACAGCCGATTCCGAGGGCGACACCCTCCTGACCTTCCCCAAGGGGCTGGTGGGTTTCCCGAAACTCACGCTGTTCCGTCTCATCGAACCCGAGGGGGCCTATCCCCTGAAGTTCCTCCAGTCCGTCGAGACGCAGGAGGTGTCCTTCGTCTGCGTCAATCCCGCCGCCATCAAGCCGGACTACGAGGTGCCTCTGGGCGAGGAGGAGGCGGCCGCCCTCCATCTCGAGGCCCCGGCGGATGCGATGATCCTCACCCTGGTGGTGATCCCGGAGGATCCCCGCCTCATGACCACCAACCTGGCTGGGCCGCTGGTCATCAACGTCAAGAGCCGCCTCGGGTTCCAGATCGTCCTTGCGTCGGACAAATACCCCCTGCGCTTCCCCGTCCTTCCCGGCGACTGAGCCCAGGATGCTGGTCATCACCCGGAAGCCCGAGCAATCCATCGTCATCGCGGGGGAGATCGAGGTCATCGTCCTCGGCATCACCAAGGATGGAGTCCGCCTGGGCATCAAGGCTCCGCGCAGCGTGCAGGTGCACCGGCGCGAAGTATTCGAGGCCATCGCCGCCGAAAACCTCGCCGCCACCGAAACCAAGGTCCCCCTGCAGGATGCCGCTGCCCTGCTGCGGGCCGCTCAAGTCCGCAAGCCCCACATCCGATAAGACCCTCCAGAGGTTCTTGTGGAACTCACCGCCGTCAGCGCAGCAGCCCAGACCCAGGCCATGACCCAGAATACGATCGCGGTCAGCGTCCTGAGGAAGTCCCTGGACATCACCGCGGAACAGGGCGCCGAATTGGCGAAGATGATGGACCAGGCCGGTGGCCTGGGGCAGCGGGTGGATCTGCACGGTTGAGCGTTATTTCAGGTACGGCGCCAGGTACTTCCCCGTCACGCTGGCCTTCTGCTTGGCCACCTGTTCGGGGGTGCCCACGGCAATGACGCGACCCCCTTCGCCGCCGCCCTCCGGCCCCATGTCGAGGATCCAGTCGGCGGTCTTGATTACGTCCAGATTGTGCTCAATGACGATGAGCGTGTTGCCTGTCTCCACCAGGCGGTTCACCACTTCCAGCAGCTTCTGGATGTCCTTCAGATGCAGGCCCGTGGTGGGCTCATCCAGGATGTAGACGGTGCGGCCCGTGGCCCGCTTGCTCAGCTCCTTGCCCAGCTTCACGCGCTGGGCCTCGCCGCCCGACAGGGTGGTGGCGCTCTGGCCCAAGCGGATGTAGCCCAGGCCCACGTCCATGAGCGTCTGCAGCTTGTTGGCCAGCACGGGGATGGGCCCAAACAATTCCAGCGCCTCCTCCACGGTCATGTTGAGCACGTCGGAGATGCTCTTGCCCTTGTAGTGGATCTCCAGGGTCTCGCGGTTGTAGCGCTTGCCCTTGCACTGTTCGCAGGTGACGTAGACATCCGGGAGGAAGTGCATCTCGATCTTGAGGAGGCCGTCGCCCTCGCACTTTTCGCAGCGCCCGCCCTTTACGTTGAAGCTGTAGCGGCCGGGCGCGTAGCCCCGGGCCTTGCTCTCGGGCAGCTGGGCAAACAGTTCGCGCAGGGGCGTGAAGAGGCCCGTGTAGGTGGCGGGGTTGCTGCGGGGCGTGCGGCCGATGGGGGCCTGGTCGATGTCGATGACCTTGTCCACGGCCTCGAGGCCCTTGATGGCCTTGTGCTTGCCCACGAAGTGGGCGCCCTGGTGCAGTTGGTTGGCCAGGGCCTTGTAGAGGATCTCGTTCACCAGGGTGCTCTTGCCCGAGCCGCTGACGCCGGTGACGCAGGTGAAGATGCCCACGGGAAAGTCCGCATCCACCTTCTTGAGGTTGTTCTCCTCGGCGCCGATCACGGACAGGAAGCCGCGCACGGCCTTGCGGCGCTTGCGGGGCACGGGGATGCTGTCGCGGCCCGACAGGAAATCGCCGGTGATGGAGCCCCGCGTGTGCCTGACCTCGTCAGGCGTGCCTTGGGCCACCACGAAGCCGCCGTGCTCCCCGGCGCCGGGGCCCATGTCGATCACGTGGTCCGCGGCAAGGATGGTTTCGAGGTCATGCTCCACCACCAGCACGGTGTTGCCCAGGTCGCGCATCTCCTGGAGGGTGTGGATGAGCTGCAGGTTGTCCCGCTGGTGCAGGCCGATGCTGGGTTCGTCCAGCACGTAGAGGACGCCCTGGAGTTTGCTGCCGATCTGGGTGGCGAGGCGGATGCGCTGCCCCTCGCCGCCAGACAGGGTGGCCGCGCTGCGGTCCAGGGTGAGGTAGCCCAGACCCACGTCGTCCAGGAAGCCTAAGCGTTCCCGGATCTCCTTCAGCACCTTCTCGGCGATGACGGCATCCTTGCCCTTCAGAGCCAGGTTTCCGAACCAGGCCCGGGCCTCCCGCACGCTCTGGGAGGCCACCTTGGCGACATTCAGTCCGCCCACGTAGACGGCCAGCACTTCGGGCTTGAGCCGCTGCCCCTCGCAGGCCTCGCAGGGGATGACCCGCATGGATGCTTCCAGCTCGGAGCGGATCTCCTCGCTGGTGGTCTCGCGGTAGCGCCGCTCGAGGTTGCCGACGATGCCCTCGAAGTGGTGGACGAAATCGTAGCGGTTGCGGTTGCGCTTGCTCTCGTAGGTGAAGCGCATCTCCTTGTCGGTGCCGTGGAGCAGGAGGCGCCGGACGTCCGCGGGCAGCTTCTTCCAGGGCACGTCCAGGCTGAACTTCTGCTTCTTGGCCAGCTGCTCCAGCAACTGGGAACGCCAGCCATCCTCGGACACGCTGCGCCAGCCGCTGGCCTGGATGGCGCCCTCGTTGATGGTGAGGGCCGCGTTCGGAATGATGAGTTCTTCTGCAAACTGCCGCTTGAAGCCCAGCCCGTCGCAAGTGGGACAGGCACCGTAGGGGCTGTTGAACGAGAAGGAGCGTGGCTCCAGTTCAGGCAGGCCCTGGCCGAACTTCGGGCATTTGGTGTTGTGGCAGGCCAGCTTCGATGAGAACAGCTCCTCTTTGCCATCGATGTCGATGAGGGCGCTGCCCTCGGCGAGGTTGCAGGTGATTTCAAGGCTGTCCGCCAGCCGCGACTGGATGGCGGGGCTCACCTTCAGGCGGTCGATGACCACCTCGATGGTGTGCTTCTTCTGCTTGTCCAGGTCGGGCACGCCCTCGGTGAGATCGAGCATCTGGCCGTTCACCCGGGCACGGATGTAGCCGCGCTTCATGAGGTCCTGGAGCAGCTTCTTGAACTCGCCCTTGCGGCCCCGCACCACGGGCGCGAGGATCTGCAGCTTCGAGCCCTCGGGCCGGGCCAGGATCTGGTCCGTCATCTCCTGGATGGTCTGGCTGGCGATGGCCTTCCCGCAGGCCACGCAGGTGGGCTTGCCCGTGCGGGCGTAGAGCAGGCGCAGGTAGTCGTAGATCTCGGTGACCGTGGCCACGGTGGAACGGGGGTTCTTGCTCGTGGTCTTCTGCTCGATGGAGATGGCCGGGGACAGCCCCTCGATGCTGTCGACATCGGGCTTTTCCATCTGATCAAGAAACTGCCGGGCGTAGGCCGAGAGGCTTTCCACGTAGCGCCGCTGGCCCTCGGCATAGAGCGTGTCGAAGGCCAGGCTGGACTTGCCCGAGCCCGACAGGCCCGTGATCACCACCAGCTGGTTGCGCGGCAAGGAGAGGTCGAAATTCTTGAGGTTGTGCTCGCGGGCACCTTTGATGTGGATGTGTTCCATTGGTCAGCTCTCTCCGTCTTTCCTGAGCAACCTCAAGTCGCGCCCTCCCACCCACCCAACTTGCCCATTGGCGGCACCAGGGGCTTCGCCGTGCTTGTGCGGCCCGTCCTGGGCCGCACCCTCCGGGCGGGCCTGCGGCCCCGCAGGACTACGCATCCTGCTTCGTCCTCGCGGGCACCTTTGATGTGGATGTGTTCCATGATCCTCTAAGATTACGCCAATTTTTCGCTTTTGCGTATAGCGCTTAGAATCGTTAGATGCACCCAGCCGAACTTGCGATCCTGCTTCATCGCTCCCTGGAGGTGCGGCTGGCGCGTCTGCAGGAGTTGCTGGAGCTGGACCACTGGGCCGACGACGTGGAGCAGCTGCACCGGGTCCGTGTGGCAGCCCGCCGCCTGGGCGCTGTGCTGGACCTGGTGGATGCCGACATCTACCCCGGCCACAAGGGCCAGCGCCGCGCCCTGAAGGGGTTGGTGGAGACACTGGGGCTGCCCCGGGAGCTGGACGTCCACGCGGAACAGTTGAGGGCCCACTACCTCCAGGCCCGCACCCCCACACAGGCCGCCGTCATCGAGCATCTCCTGGACCAGGTGGACCGAGACCGCGCCAAGGCCCGCAAAGCCATGGATAAGCAACTGGACCGGCTGCGTCTGCCGGACCTGCGTCGTCTGCTTGAGGTGCCGGCCCTGCAGAACCCGTTTCAGGCTACGTCCCTCCAGGAAGCCGCCTGGATCTGCCTGGAACCCCGCGCCCGGGCGGCCCTGGGCGACCTGGCCGCCCTCGCCGCCAACGAAGACCCCCCCGCCATGCATAAGGCCCGGGTGAGGATCAAGAAGCTGCGCTACGCCGTCGAAGCCCTTGAGTGCGCCTTCGCAGAAGCCCCTGAAGCCGTGCTGAAGGATCTGCAGAATCTCCAGACGCTGCTCGGCGATCACCATGACCTGGCCGCGCTGGAAGCCCTGCTCTGGGAGGCCGAAGGGGAGCTGCGTGCCCACGACCGGCCCACCCTCTGTGGCGGGGTGCTGGACCTCCTGGGCGACGTGGCCGAGGCCCGCAGAACGGCCTTCGACCAGTTCGCGGCCCTGGCCAAAGGGAAGGATCCTGCGGCCTTCGCCCGCAACCTGCGGCCGGGACTGGGCCTGCCCGCGGTGAACGGGACCCGGGCATGAGTTTCTGGCGCGTGCGGATCCGTCCCCTGAGATGGCTGCTCAGCCTCCACGCCAAGCTTTTCCTGCTGCTGGGCCTGGTCACCAGCGTGCTCACCGTGGCCGTCGCCTACTCCATCGTCCGCAACAGCCGGCGGGAACTGGAGAACTACTCCCGCAAGCTCGTGATCGAAACCGCGATCACCGTAGAGACGGACATCATCGAACGCGATCCCACCTTCAAGGATCCCGACAAGTTGGATCAGCTGCTGGACAGCATCGCCGGTCAAGACCGTAGCATCTTCGAGATTGCCGTCTTCAAGCGGGTGGGCCGGGGCACCGAGGTGGAACTGGTGCGGTCCTCCGGTGAAGAGGGGGCCCTGGAGTGGGGCCCTGAAATCGGCTCATACCTAGCCCTGACGGGACCCCAGGCCGAACTGGTGGAACTCAACACGGGAAATAAGGCCTGGAAGGTCTACCTGCCCATCCGCACCCACAAGGCCGGCCAGCCGCCCATCGGCCTCATCCGCGCCTACTGCGACCTGGAACGCTGGGAAGTGGTCTGGAACAACAACTTCAGGCGGACCGTGGGCATTCTGCCCGGCGTGCTGCTGGGCGAATTCATCCTGCTCTGGCTCATCCTGCGCATGCTCATCAGCGATCCCATCGAGGCCATGGTGTTGACCATGCAGCGCCTGGAAAGTGGCGAAGCCGGGGCCCGGGCCCCAGTGCACCGCAGTGACGAGCTGGGCCTCATCGCCGCCCGCTTCAACGACATGGCCTCGCGGCTCGAACTGGCCGGCCAGGAACGCGAGGCGCTGATTCACGAGATCCGCGGCCTGAACGCCAACTTGCAGGACCGCATCGATGCCGCCCTGTCGGAACTCCAGACCAAGAACGACGAATTGGCCGCCCTGGTGGAACGCAACGCGCTCCTCCGCGAGGAACTGGGCGCCCAGGAACGGCTCGCCGTCGCCGGGCAGCTGACCGCCACCTTCGCCCACGAGGTGGGCACCCCGCTCAACCTGGTGACGGGCCACCTCCAATTGCTGGAGGCCCAGGCGGATCTGCCGGACAAGTCCCGCGAGCGCCTGGGCGTCATCGGTGCCCAGATCCAACGGGTGGGCGCCATCGTGCGCCGCCTGCTGGACCTCACCCGCCGTCCCCAACTGCACTTGCAGCCTGAGCCCTTCTCGGCACTGCTGTTCGACCTGCAGCAGCTGTGGACACCCACCCTGACCGCCCACGGCATCACGGTGAAGGCCGAGGCTCCCGCCCACTGCTGCCTGAACGTGGACCACAAGCAGATGGAGCAACTCTTCATCAACCTCATGAACAACGCCGTGGATGCCATGCCCGACGGCGGCATGGTACAGATCAAGGCCCGCCCGGGCGAGGAAAGCACCCCCGGCGGCCTCTGGTGGGAGCTGCACTTCCACGATTCGGGCCAGGGCATCCCGGCGGAACTGCTGGGCCAAGTGTTCCGACCCATGTTCACCACCAAGCCCGAAGGCAAGGGCACCGGCCTGGGCCTCAGCATCTGTCGCGAGATCGTGCGCGGCCACGGTGGCGAGATCCGCATCGAAAGCGCCCCGGGCAAGGGCACCTGCGTCGTGTTCACCCTGCCTGGTGCAGTACTGGTCTAGATGTAAGTGCCAATCAGGTTGTTCACCCGAATTCTGGGAAGCTGTAATCGCCAAACCACAGCTTTCAAGGAGACTCGGGTGAACCTTCATAGTCGAGCAAAGTCCTGCCCCTTTAGTCGAGCCCTTTTTGTGCAGAGGGTTC